>CAXTZG010000038.1:23183-32321 GCA_964248625.1 uncultured Acetobacteraceae bacterium
GGGCGGCGGCGGGTGCGGACTGGGCAGGGGCGCAGCGTTTCGCGGTCGATCTGCTTGACACGCCGGCCGAGGGCGCCTGGCCGATCGTGTCGGCGACCTTCGTGCTGCTGCCGACCGACCCGAAGGATCCGGCCCGCAGCGCTGCGGTGATCAGGCTGTTCGACTGGGCGTTCCGCAACGGCGCCGCCACAGCCAGGTCGCTGCAGTACGTGCCGCTTCCGGCCGACGTGCAGACCAATGTCCGACATGCCTGGACCAACGTCGCCGGGGCTCCCACTCTGGGGCAATGACGCCAGCCGATCAGTCCGCAACCGGATGCCCATGACCGCGAACGCCAGCCTCGCTCGCACCGACGACAGGCCGAGCCCGGTGCAGGACGGGAGGTGGGGCGACCCCGTCTTCGCGTTCCTGGCCAAGGCCTGCGGCCTTGCGGTGCTGATCCTGATCGTCGGCATCATCGCGGTGATGCTCGTCGGCGGCCGGCAGGCCTTCTCGACCTTCGGGCCGGGGTTCCTGATCCGGTCGGTTTGGAACCCGGTGCTCGATCACTACGGCGCCCTGACGCCGGTGTTCGGCACCATCGTGACGTCGGCGATCGGCCTGCTGATCGCCGTGCCGCTCGCCTTCGGGGTGGCGTTCTGCCTCACCGAGATGGCGCCGTCATGGCTGTCCGGCCCGCTCGGCACGGCGGTGGAGCTGCTGGCTGCGGTGCCCTCCATCATCTTCGGCATGTGGGGCTTCTTTGTTATCGTGCCGATCATGGCGCACCACGTGCAGCCGGCGCTGATCCATTCGCTCGGCCGGGTGCCGCTGCTGCACCCGTTCTTCTCCGGCGCGCCGTTTGGCACCGGCCTGCTCACCGGCGGGCTGATCCTGGCGGTGATGGTCACGCCGTTCATCGCCGCGGTGATGCGCGACGTCTTCAAGTCGATGCCGCCGGTGCTCAAGGAAAGCGCCTACGGGCTCGGCTCGACGCGCTGGGACGTGATGCGCCAGGTGGTGCTGCCCTGGTCGCGCACCGCGGTGATCGGCGGCATCATGCTGGGGCTCGGCCGGGCGCTCGGCGAGACCATGGCCATCACCTTCGTGATCGGCAACACCAACCGCATCAGCGCCAGCCTGTTCTCGCCCGGCAACACCATCGCCTCCCTGATCGCGCTGGAGTTTCCCGAAAGCGCTGCCGGCAGCCTCAAGCTGTCCGCGCTGCTGGCGCTGGGCTTCATCCTGATGGTGATCTCCTTCATCACGCTCGCCTGCTCGCGTCTGCTGCTGCGGACCGGGCGGACGGTGCAGCGCTGAGGCGGGCCGCGATGTCTGCCACCAGTCCTTCGGCCGTGTCGGCCGGCCAGTGGGTCCGCGATCCCGGCCTGCTGCGCCGCCGCCGCCTCGCCGACGTGGTTGCGACCGGGTTGTGCTTTCTTGCCACCCTGATCGTGCTGGTGGCCCTGGCCTCGATCCTGTGGACGCTCGTCGCCCAGGGCATCCAGGGCCTGACCTGGCGGACGCTGACCCATGTCACGGCGCCGGCGGGCGAGAATGGCGGCCTGCTCAACCCGATCGTCGGCAGCATCATCCAGGTGGTGCTCGCAACGCTGCTCGGCACGCCGATCGGGCTGATGGCCGGCATCTATCTTGCCGAGTTCGGCACCGGCTCGCAGGCCGCGAACGCCGTGCGCTTCGTGTCCGACATGCTGCTGTCGGCCCCCTCGATCCTGGTCGGGCTGTTCGTCTACCTGATCCTGGTGGCGCCGTTCCACCAGTTCTCGGGCTTTGCGGGCGTGGTCGCGCTGGCGATCCTGGTGATCCCGATCGTGGTGCGCACCACCGAGGACATGCTGAGGCTGGTGCCGATCTCGATGCGCGAGGCGGCGGCTGCCCTCGGCGCGCCGCACTGGAAGGTGGTGCTGCTGGTCTGCGTGCGCGCCGCCCGGGCGGGGCTCGCGACCGGGGTGCTGCTGGCGATCGCGCGGGTCTCGGGGGAGACCGCGCCGCTGCTGTTCACCTCGCTCGGCAACCTCAACTGGTCGCTGTCGCTCGGCAAGGAGATGGCGAGCCTGCCGGTCACGATCTATCAGTATGCCGGCTCGCCCGCCGACGACTGGGTGCAGCTGGCCTGGACGGCAGCACTGCTGATCACCGCGGGCGTGCTGTTCATCAACATCGTCGCCCGGGTGGGCCTGGCGAGACAGGACAGGTCATGAACGCCCAATTGCCGCTCCAGGCCACGGCCGCCCCGCCGCCGGCGACGTCCGGCCAGGTCATGATCTCGATCCGCAACCTCGACTTCTTTTATGGCGCCTCGCAGGCGCTGCGCGGCATCTCGCTCGACCTGCCGGCCAGGCACGTCACCGGCCTGATCGGCCCGTCGGGGTGCGGCAAGTCGACGCTGCTGCGCGTGCTCAACCGGATGTACGACCTGTATCCCGGCCAGCGCGCCACCGGCGAGGTGCTGCTCGACGGCCACAACATCGTCGGCCCGCATGTCGACTCCAACCAGCTGCGCTCGCGGGTCGGCATGGTGTTCCAGAAGCCGACCCCGTTCCCGATGTCGATCGCCGACAACATCGCCTTCGGCGTCCGGCTGCACGAGCGCCCGTCCCGCGCCGACATGGCCAACCGCATCGAGGATGCGCTGCGCCGGGTAGCACTCTGGAACGAGGTCAAGGACCGGCTCCGCACCAGCGCCACCTCGCTGTCCGGCGGGCAGCAGCAGCGGCTGTGCATCGCGCGCACCATCGCCACGCGGCCCGAGGTGATCCTGCTCGACGAGCCGACCAGCGCGCTCGACCCGATCAGCACCGCGCGCATCGAGGAGCTGCTCGACGAGCTCAAGCGCGACTTCACCATCGCCATCGTCACCCACAACCTGCAGCAGGCGGCACGCTGCGCCGACCGGGTGGCGTTCTTCTTCCTGGGCGAGCTGATCGAGGTCGACAGCGCCGACCGCCTGTTCACAGCGCCCAAGCAGAAGCGCACCCAGGACTACATCACCGGCCGCTTCGGCTGAGGACGAACGCCCATGCCCCCCAGTGATCCCGGCCACATCGTCAAGAGCTACGAGCAGGAGCTGAACCAGCTCCGCACCCTGATGGCGCGCATGGGCGGGCTGGTGGAAAGCCAGACCGCGCAGGCGATCGCCGCCATCCTCGACCACGACGCCGAGGCCGCCCAGGCGGCGATGGAGCAGGACCCGGAGGTCGACGCGCTGGAGCGCGAGGTCGAGGCGCGCGCGATCAAGCTGCTGGCGCTGCGCGCGCCGATGGCCCAGGACCTGCGCGAGATCGTGTCGGCGCTGAAGGTGACGAGCGACCTGGAGCGCATCGGCGACTATGCCGCCAACGTCGCCAAGCGCTCGCTGCGGCTGGGGCCGGCCGGCTCCGACATCTCGCTCGGCGGGCTGCGCAGCATGGGCCGGCTGGTGCAGGAGAGCCTGCGGCTCGCCATCGACGCGCTCGGCCAGAACGACAAGGACAAGGCGCTCGACGTGTGGCGCTCCGACCGGGCGGTGGACGAGATCTACACCGCCATGTTCCGCGAGCTCGTCACCTACATGATGGAAGATCCGCGCAACATCGGCGCCTGCACCCACCTGCTGTTCATCGCCAAGAACCTCGAGCGCATCGGCGACCACGCCACCAACATCGCCGAGCGGGTGCACTACGCCGTCACCGGCGAGATGCTGCCCACCGGCCGGCCGCGCGGCGGCAGCCCAACACCGGAAAGAAACCCGTCATGAACCAGATCACCGGCTTCGCGCCGTTCAGGGAGCAGCCCGTGAGCCGCAAGCCCGCCGCCGTGAACGAGGAAGCGAGGCCCCGCGTGCTGGTCGTCGAGGACGACCCGTCGCTCTCGGTCATGCTGCGCTACAACCTGGAGAAGCTCGGCTACCTCGTGGACGAGGCGGCCGATGGCCAGGAGGCGCTGCTCCGCGTCGCGGAATCGGCGCCCGACCTCGTGCTGCTCGACTGGATGCTGCCCAGCCTGTCGGGCATCGAGGTCTGCCGCCAGATCCGCCGCCGCCCGCAGACGCGCGAGCTGCCGATCATCATGCTCACCGCCCGGGTCGAGGAGCAGGATCAGGTGCGCGGCCTCAACACCGGCGCGGACGACTACATCACCAAGCCGTTCAGCATCGACGCGCTCGTGGCCCGCGTCCGTGCCCTGCTGCGCCGCGCCCAGCCGCAGCCGGTCGGCCGCACCCTGCAGTTCGGCGACATCGTGCTCGACGGCAACGAGCACCGGGTGCAGCGTAACGGCCGTCCGGTGCATCTGGGGCCGACCGAGTATCGCCTGCTCGAGTTCCTGATGCAGCATCCCCGCCGCGTGTTCTCCCGCGAGGACCTGCTCAACGCGGTCTGGGGTGCCGACATCCACGTCGAGGCGCGCACCGTCGACGTGCATATCCGCCGCCTGCGCAAGGCGCTGAACGCGCCCGGCGAGATCGACGTGGTGCGCACCGTCCGCACCGCCGGCTATGCGCTCGATCTGGATGCCATCTGACACGCGGCCACCGGTTCTGCCGTGCGCGCGATGAGCCTGTGGCGACGGCGTCATCCCGACCGGCAGGAGGGTCCGGTCGAGGCCGACCCGGTTCGGCCCGACTCCGGCGACGGCGCCTGGTCGCTGCCGGACCTGCTCGATCTGCTTCCCCATCCGACCCTGGCGCTCGGCCGTGACAGCGGCCTGATCCATGCCAACCAGGCCGCCCGGCTGCAGTTCGGCGACAGCCTGGCCGCCGTGCTGCGCCATCCCCTGCTGAGCCAGGCGACCGGCAGGCTGCATGCCGCCGAGGCCGGCAGCGTCGACCTCGCCATGGACGTTCCGGTGCGTCGCGTGCTGCGCGTGGCGCTGCGCTCCGACGCCGCCGGGCTCGTGCTGCTGTCGCTGACCGACCGCACCGAGCAGGAGGCGGTCGAGCGCATGCGCGCCGACTTCATCGCCAATGCCGGCCACGAGCTGCGCACGCCGCTTGCCAGCCTGATCGGCTTCATCGACACCCTGCAGGGCTCGGCTGCCGACGACGCCCCGGCGCGCATGCGGTTCCTTGCCATCATGGCCGGGCAGGCGGCGCGGATGCGCCGGCTGATCGACAACCTGCTTAGCCTGTCGCGCATCCAGATGCACGAGCATGAGCGCCCGGACGGGCAGGTCTCGCCGGAGGCCCTGCTCAGGCGCGTCGCGGACGAGCATGAGCCGCAGCGCCTCGCCGCCGGCGCCACGCTCGAGCTTGCCATCGCCGGCGATCTCCAGCCGGTCGCGGCCGACCCCGACCAGCTCGCCCAGGTGCTGCACAACCTGCTCGACAACGCCGTCAAGTATGCGAGCCGCCCCGGCCAGCCGGCACGCATCGTGCTGGCGGCGCAGCCTGCCCGTGCCGGCCACGATCCGGCACCCGACGGCGTGGTGCTGTCGGTCAGCGACGACGGGCCGGGCATCGCCCCGCAGCACATCCCGCGCCTGACCGAGCGCTTCTACCGCGTCGATGACGGCTCCGGCGCCAGGCCCGGCAACGGCCTGGGTTTGGCCATCGTCAAGCACATCGTCGGGCGCCATGGCGGCCGGCTGACGATCGAGAGCAGGATGGGGGAAGCGACGCGCTTCGCCGTCTGGCTGCCTGCCGGAGCCGCCGCGAAGGACTGACCGGTCGTCGCTCGACCGCCTGCGCGGCCGGTCCGCCCCCCACGGGATACAAGGTTTGTCAGCGCAACCGTCACATGCGCGTCGTCATAAAACTGTCATGGTAGCTTCGCGGAAGCGACACTCATCGCGGCGGCGGTTTTGGCTATTCGTTCCGCGGCCGAACGGTGAGGGGGGTTCTCGCCGGGCACGGAACTGAAACCGATGACGAGACGTCTCTTTTCGAAGGCAGGCCTGATGGCCGCGACCGCGCTCTGCAGTGCCGGCGTCGCGACCGGTCCTGCGTTGGCCGACAACACGTCCTCTCAGATCAGCTCCATCGAGAAGCAGATCCATGCGCTTGAAGGGCAGCTCAGCCACATGAAGCGCGATCTCGTGACGCGCAGCGAGGATGTGCGGGCTGCCCGGCAGGAAGCCGCCACCGCAAGCCGCGAGGCTCGCGAGGCGCAGGAGCGCATGGGTCCGATCCGCTACGACCTGAACGGCCGTCCGTTGCCGCCGGGCGCGCCGCTTTCGGCGCCGCCGGGATACGCCGCCTATGCCGGGCCGGGCGGCTCGCCCTACATGAACGTCGCCGGCTATCCGAGCTACGTGCCCAGCGGGCCGAGGCTCAAGCAGGGGCAGTTCGCGCTCGGCGGCGTGCGCGTCACCCTGGGCGGCTTCATCGAGGCAGCCGGCATCTATCGCAGCCGCAACGAGGCCGCCGACATCTCGTCGAGCTTCAACACCGGCATCCCGTATCCGCAGAGCGCCAACTACCATCAGGACGAGTTCCGCGGCTCCGCGCGTCAGAGCCGCATCTCGCTGATGGTCGAAGGCAATCCCAATGCCTACACCACGCTGACCGCCTATTACGAAACCGATTTCAACAGTTCCGGCATCAGCTCGAACTCCAACGAGAGCAACAGCTACACGCTGCGCACCCGGCAGCTGTTCGCGCAGTACTACCGCTCGGACGACGATTTCTATGTCCTTGGCGGCCAGGCCTGGAGCCTGCTGACGATGAGCAAGGCGGGCATGGCCGGACGCAGCGAGGATCTGCCCTCGACGATCGACGCCCAGTACGTGCCGGGCTTCGTCTGGACCCGCAACGTCGGCCTGCGCATCGTCAAGGGGTTCAACCACGACAAGTTCGATGTCGGCGTTTCCGTCGAGAGTCCGGAAAGCAGCTATGCGCAGACCGCCACGTCGCTGACCAACGCCACGATCAACGCCACCAATCTCGGCCTCAACGGCAACGGCTCCACGCTGAACTCGACTGCGAACTACTCGACCGAGTACGCGCCCGACGTCATCGCCAAGATCACCGCCGATCCGGGCTGGGGCCATTACGAGATCTTCGGCGTCGCGCGCTTCCTGCATGACCGCGTCAGCTATGTCGGCTCCGGCGCCAGCCACACCGAGCTCGCCGGCGGCGGCGGCGCCGGCGTGACCCTGCCGGTGATCCCCAAGCGGCTCGACCTGCGCGCGTCCGTGCTCGCCGGCGACGGCATCGGCCGCTACGGCTCGGCGCAGCTGGCCGACGCCACCATCGCCCGCAACGGCTCGCCGCTGCCGCTGCCCGAGGTGCTGGCGCTGGCCGGCCTGACCTTCCATGCCACCAAGGCGCTCGACCTGTACAGCTATGTCGGCACCGAGCAGATCACCAGCCGCGAAGCCTACAGCATCGGCAAAAGCAACTACGGCTACGGCAACCCGCTCTACTCGAACGCCGGATGCGAGACCGAGCTGTCCACCGGGACCTGCACCATGAACACCAAGGGCATCTACCAGGCGACCGGCGGGTTCTGGTGGAAGTTCCTCAAGGGCGACTACGGCACGATGCAGACCGGCGTGCAGTACTCCTACACACACAAGACGATCTTCTCGGGCGTGGGCGGCAAGCCGAGCACCGACGAGAACATCGCCATGTTCTCGTTCCGCTACTACCCGTTCCAGTAGCGCACAGCCGTCCCGACGCGTCCCCGATCGGGCGCGTCGGCGGCATGAAGGCGAGCCCCGTCCAGGCCTCCGGCCTGGCCGCCGCTACCCGACCCCGACCGCCGGGCTGAGGTTTTCCCTTGTCCCGGCTCCCCGGGATCGCTATAGGGGCCTCGTGAGGTGCCCTGCGCAGCGCCTGACGCCTCCTCGCAGAAGGGCGGTCCGGCGCAGAGGGCCAGCCGTTCCTAGAAGAGCGACGCCTCACCCGACCCATCCTGCTCCTGCGATCACCGCTCTTCGGTGGCGGCCTCGGCCGCACGGGCGCCTCGACCCAATCCCTTTTCATCCAGTGCGATCTCAACCCGATGCGGCCGTTGCCGCCGGCCGGATCAGGCGCCAGGAGGCGCCCCCTTATCCATGACCAGCTTTGCAGATCTCAAGCTTTCCGAGCCCCTCCTCCGCGCCCTGACCGAGGAAGGCTACACCGATCCGACCCCGATTCAGGAAGGCGCCATCCCGCATCTGCTGGCAGGCCGTGATCTGCTGGGTCTGGCCCAGACCGGCACCGGCAAGACCGCCGCCTTTGCGCTGCCGATCCTGCACCGGCTGGCCCAGCACCGCGTGCCGCACACGCCGAAGGGCCCGCGCGTCCTGGTGCTGGCGCCGACGCGCGAGCTCGCCTCCCAGATCGACGAGAGCTTCGTGACCTATGGCCGCCACATGCGGCTGAGCCATGCCGTGATCTTCGGCGGCGTCGGACAGGGCCGCCAGGTCGAGGCGATGCGCCGCGGCGTCGACGTGCTCGTGGCCGCGCCCGGCCGCCTGCTCGACCTGATGGGCCAGGGCCATGTCGATCTGAGCCATGTCGAGGTGCTGGTGCTCGACGAGGCCGACCGCATGCTCGACATGGGGTTCGTGCGCGACATCCGCCGCGTCGTGGCGATGCTGCCCAAGGAGCGCCAAACGCTGCTGTTCTCGGCCACCATGCCCAAGGCCATCGCCGAGCTCGCCGCCGGCCTGCTGCGCGATCCCGCCCGCGTCGAGGTGACGCCGCCATCGACCACCGTCGAGCGGATCCGCCAGGCGGTGATGTTCGTCGACGACGCCAACAAGAAGCAGGCGGTGCTGATGCTGGTGCAGAGCCCCAAGGTGGTGCGCGCCATCGTCTTCACGCTGATGAAGCACGAGGCCAACAAGGTCGTGGAGTTCCTCACCAAGGAGGGCATCTCGGCGGAAGCCATCCACGGCAACAAGAGCCAGGGTGCGCGCGAGCGCGCGATGGCCGGCTTCAAGTCGGGTGCCGTGAAGGTGCTGGTCGCCACCGACATCGCCGCCCGCGGCATCGATGTCGACGATGTCAGCCACGTCTTCAACTACGACCTGCCGAACGTGCCGGAAAGCTACGTGCACCGCATCGGCCGCACCGCGCGCGCCGGTCGCGACGGCTGGGCGGTGTCGCTGTGCGATGCCGAGCAGCGCGCCTGGCTGCGCGACATCGAGAAGGAGATCGGCAAGCCGCTGCCGGTGTTTCTTGATCATCCCTACCATTCCGAGGCGGCATCGAACTCCAACCTGCGTCCG
>CAXTZG010000039.1:0-32317 GCA_964248625.1 uncultured Acetobacteraceae bacterium
CCGCCGCCGGTCGTGCCAGCCGGCACTCCGGCGGAGATCGGCGGCGACCGGGCGGACGCCATTGCGCGCGACATCGTCCTGCACCCGCCGCAGAAGCAGGTGCCGCAGCAGGATTCCGCGCATCTGCGCACGGTCAAGCTGAAGCTGGACGAGCTGCTCGACCGCAGCGTCCACGGTGCGGAGAACAGCGAGGTCGGCCGGGTCATCGACGTGATGGTGGGCGATGACGGCAAGCCGGCGGCGCTGGTGCTCGATGTCGGCGGCTTCATGGGGGTGGGCAACCGCAAGATCGCCGTCGCCTGGAACCTGTTCGACCTCACCAAGCCACGAAGCGAGCCGCTGCGGCTTGCGCTGACGGAAGCGCAGGTCAAGTCGGCGCCGGCATCGGCGGATCCCGGAATGGTGACGGTGGTCACGGGCGCGGACGCGGCGGCGGCCCCCCCCGCTGCCACCGCGACGGCGCCGGCCGCGGCCGGGACGACCGCCCCGGCCGACACGCCGCCCGCCCCGGCGCCGCATGCTGCGCAGGCCGGGCCGGATGCGACCGGGACCTCCGGCACGCCGCAGCCCGATCCTGGCCGTCCGACCCCTGCCGCGACCGGCGCCGCCCCGGACCCTTCTCCGCCGGTTGCGCAACCGCGACCGGACATGCCGGCGCCGAAGCAGCCCTGGCGTGCCGGCACACCGCCGCCGCCGGACGAGCAGTCGCCTTCTGCCGACGGACGGCTCTGACCGCGCCGATGCACAGCCTGGTGCCGCCTCCGACGGATGTGGCCACGTCCGATCGCAACCGGACCGCGGCTGGCGACGACGTGGCGACGGCAGCGGCGGCAGGGGTGATCGACCGGCGCAGCCAGCGCGGGCTCGACTGGCTCAACTTCTTTGTCGCCAACCTCCAGACCGCCTTCGGGCCGTTCATCGCCGTCTACCTGACCAGCGAGCACTGGACGCAGGGGCAGATCGGCCTCGTGCTGACGGTCGGCTCGATCACCGCGATGGCGAGCCAGGTGCCCGCCGGCGCCTTCGTCGACCTGCTGCGCAACAAGCATGCGGCGGCCGGCGCCTCGATCCTGGCGATCGTGGCGTCGTGTCTGCTGCTGGCGCTGTTCCCGGCGCGGCTGCCGGTCACCGCAGCCGAGGTGCTGCACGGCTTCGCGAGCTGCATGCTCAACCCCGCGATCGCCGCGATCACCCTGTCCGTGGTCGCAGCACACAGCGTGCCGGACGGTCCACGCGAGCGCAGCGCGGAAGCGGCGGCGGCGGCGACGTCCACCGCGCTGGGCGAACGGTTCGGCCGCAATGCCAGCTTCGGCTCGATCGGCAACGCCGTGGCAGCCGGGCTGATGGGCGGCTTCGGCTACCTGGTTTCGGCACGGGCGACGTTCTTCCTGGGAGCCGCCCTGGCGCTGCCGGGCCTGCTGGCACTGCGCGCCATCGGACGCGAGCCGGCGCGGCCTGGCGATCCAACGACCACCACGGGCAGCGACATCGCAGCGCCCCGGCCGCCGCACGGCATCCGCATGCTGCTGCGTGACCGCCGGCTGTTCGGCTTCGCGGTGTGCGTGATCTTCTTTCATCTGTCGAACGCCGCCATGCTGCCGCTGGCGGCCGGGCAGATCACGCGCGAGGCGGGTCACCTGGCCGAGCTGGTGATCGCCGCCTGCATCCTGATCCCGCAGGTCCTGGGTGCTGTGCTGTCGCCGCGCATCGGCCGCTGGGCCGGGATCTACGGACGCCGGCCGATCATGCTGGTGGCGTTCATGACGCTCCCGCTGCGGGGCGTTCTGCTGGCGCTGTCGGCGTCGCCCGGGATGACGGTGGCGGTGCAGCTGCTGGATGCGGTCAGCTCGGCCACGTTCGGCGTGATGCTGCCGCTGGTCGCAGCCGATCTCAGCCGCGGCACCGGGCGCTTCAACCTGTGCATGGGGCTGCTCGGGCTGGCGATGGGCCTCGGCGGCAGCTTCAGCACCACGCTCGCCGGCTTCGTGGCCGACCGGTCGTTGCCGGCTGGCTTCCTGGTGCTGGCGGGTGCCGGCCTGCTGTGCGTGCTGTCCGTCTGGCTGCTGGTCAGCGAGACCGCACCTGCCACCGGACGCGCGGCCGCGCCGTCCAGGACGGGCCCGACCGCCACGCCCACGGACTGAGCGGTGTCAGGCGGACCCGCGGCCGGGCGGCGCGGCGGGTTTGTGCTTTGTGGCGTCACGCATCACCTTTCCCACCACGAACAGGATTGGAGGATCGCGATGGTCGAGGACGTCACACCGCAACAGGCCTATCAGGCATTGTCTGCCAATCCCGACACGCAGCTCGTCGACGTGCGCACCGACGCGGAGTGGACCTATGTCGGGTTGCCCGACCTGTCGCCGGCCGGCAAGCGGGTGCTGCTGGTGCAGTGGCAGGCGTTCCCCAGCGGCGCGCCGAACCGCAGCTTCGTCGAGCAGCTCGGCGCGGCCGGGCTGACACGCCAGCACGAGATCTACTTCATCTGCCGCAGCGGCGCGCGCAGCCTGATGGCGGCAGAAGCAGCGGAGCAGGCGGGCTTTCGCACCGTGTTCAACGTGAGCGACGGCTTCGAGGGACCGCCGGATGCCGAAGGCCACCGCGGCACCATCGCCGGCTGGAAGGCCGACGCGCTGCCGTGGCGCCAGAGATGAAAGGTCCGCCGGCGCGGGATCAGTCGCGTCCGGCCGGCTCCTCGTCGGCGTCGTAGAGCACCTGCAGCACCGCGCACCAGGCATAGCGGCTGTCGAGCGACGCGCCGTCCGGGCCGGCGAGCAGGCCGGTGGGGCCGGTCGGCACGTGCGTCAGCGTGACGGCATCGTCGACATTGCCGCCGATGATGCTGATCTGGTTCGGCCGCTGCGCCACCACCAGTCCGCAATGCGCGGGAAAGCCGTTGCGTGTCGGCAGGCTCTCGAAGCGGACCGCGCGCGCGGTGTCGCGTCCGGCGCAGACGAGGTCGCCCGGACGGGGCGCGTAGCTGGCCGGATTCTGCGCGCGCAGGCCGGTGGTCGAGCCCGACGCGGCCGCATTGATGTAGGTCGAGTGGTTCGGCGAGTACGGGAACCGGTCGCCGGCGCCTGACACCCGCATCACGTAGGAGATGAAGGCGGCCGACCAGGCGTAATGGCCGTCATGGTTGAAGTCGAACGGGTCGCCGTTGCTGTTGTGCTTGCCGGTCCAGCTGACCTCCGCCTCGTACGGATCCTGGCCGATCCACCAGTATTCGCCGACGCGCTCCCACAGGCCCGGCAGCCGTTCCGGCTTGACGCTCGTGGTGGTGGGATCGGGGCGCAGCTCCGGGTCGTCGTCATCCACCGGCTCGCCGAACAGCCGCCATTCGCGCAAGCCGATGGCGATCGCATCCTGGCGGTTGAACGGCGCGAAGCTGCGGGTCGCGAAGTCCGGCACATGCTCGTCCGGACCCGCCGGCCCCTGGTAGGTGCGATACTGCGCGACCGGAGTGGGGTTCGGCGTCGCCTGCGGCGCGACCGCGGCCGGCGTGTCCGCGCAGCCTGCGACCGACAAGGCAAGCAGGAGCGGCCGCAGGAGGCGCAGCACGGCAGGGGGTGGGACGGCATGCTCGGTCGTCATCGCGTATACTTCGGCCATCCTGCTGTCTCGACCTGCCCGCGGCACGGCCTGCGCGGTAACGCAGGGAGCGGCGCCTGCGATCCCGGCCCGTGTCTGGATGCGGCTACGCCCGGTCCGGGAACAGCGACGCGAGCCCCGGCCCCGAGGCGTCGCAGCGGCCGCGTTCGGTGATCAGGCCGGTGACCAGGCGTGCCGGCGTGACGTCGAAGGCCGGGTTGGCGGCGCCGGTGCCGTCGGGCGTCACCTGCACGGTGGTGATCGTTCCGTCGTCGGCGCGGCCGGTGATCTGCGTGACCTCGCTCTGCGCACGGTCCTCGATCGGGATCTGCGCCACGCCGTCGGTCACGGTCCAGTCGATGGTGGCCGACGGCAGGGCAACCCAGAACGGCACGTCGTTGTCGCGGGCTGCCAGCGCCTTCAGGTAGGTGCCGATCTTGTTGGCGACGTCGCCCGCGCGCGTGACGCGGTCCGCGCCGACGATCACCAGATCGACCTCGCCATGCTGCATCAGATGACCGCCGGCATTGTCGGAGATGACGGTGTGGCCGACGCCATGGCTGCCGAGTTCCCACGCCGTCAGCGCAGCACCCTGGTTGCGCGGCCGCGTCTCGTCCACCCAGACATGCACGTCGATGCCGGCATCGTGGGCCATGTAGATCGGCGCCAGTGCCGTGCCCCAGTCGACGGTGGCGATCCATCCGGCATTGCAATGAGTGAGCAGCCTGACGGTCCGGTCGCCGCCGGCTGCCTGCTTGGCGTCGGCGATCTGCTCGATCAGCGCGAGGCCGTGCTCGCCGATCATTCTGTTCTGCGCGACATCCTCGTCGCAGATCAGGCCCGCCTCGTGATAGGCGACGCGCACGCGCTCGGCGGGCGCGGTGTTGCGCAGGCGGGTGAGCATGCGTTCGATCGCCCAGCGCAGGTTGATCGCGGTCGGACGCGTGGCGACAAGGCGGGCGGCGTCGCGCTCCATCGCGTCGCTGCTGCTGTCGGCGCGCAACGCGAGGGCAAGCCCGTAGGCGGCGACGGCGCCGATCAGCGGCGCCCCGCGGACCTGCATGCTGATGATCGCGTCCGCCACCTGATCGCACGTGCTCAGGCGCAGCACGTCGAGCGACCAGGGCAGCCTGGTTTGATCGAAGATGTGCACCGACACGCCATCCTCCGGACTGAGCCAGACGCTGCGGAAGGCCTCGCCGTTGATCTTCATGTCAGCAAAAGACTCCGATACGGGCAGGACCCGCGGTCGCAGGAACAACGACCGGATCCGCCGTCTTTAGCATTTCCGTGGTCCCGTCGTCTCTCCCGCGACCGACCTCGCGGGCCGCCGCAGCCGCGACGACTCGTCCTGGTCGTCCCGGCCGGCCTTCTCGCACAACCGGCCGGCCGCTGTCGCGTCGGGCGCATCCGACCGTTCAGCGCCCACGGCAGACAGGGAGGTCTTGTGAAAAAACCAGACGCCAGCAAGCCTGATCGCATCGCCGGGCACCGCGTCGATGTCGGCGCCGATCCGGCAGGTCGGGACGGAACTTTGCCGTAACGGTCGCTTTTGATTGACAGACGCACGTGCGTTTAGGAAGAGCGTGTTTGATATGCGAGCCTCACGCACGAGTCGCACTGTCGAGCGTATTCGATCTGCTGACGCCACCAGTTGGTGAACATGTCGATGACACAGTCGGGACCAGGGCCATCGACATGCAGGACGCCGTTTCGGCGACCAGGAGATCACGGCATCTGTCGGCGCCTGCATCGAGCGGCGAGAGCGGAGCGGGGCCGGTTCCATCGGTGGCGGCAGGCGTAACATCACGCGGCGGCCTCACGTCCGACCAACTTCAGAATTGAGCAGAGGATCCTGATCATGAGCAGCGAAACGACAGAAGGCCGACGCAGTCGCGCGATGGCGATCCGGGCGGGCGGTCGCCGCACCGCCGGCACCAGCGCGCGCGGCACGGCAGCCAGGACGACGCGTGCGGGCGCCGCCGCGTCCGAGCGCTCGTCGACGTCGAAGACGTCGGGCGGCAAGTCGAAGGCCGCGCCGAAGACGGCGTCGACTGCGAAGGGCTCAACGACCGGCGGCAGGACGGCTGCCAAGACCACGCGCGCCTCGGCCGCCCGCACGACCAAGACCGCCGCTGCGAAAACTGCGCCAAAGAAGACCACCCGCGCCAAGGCGGCGCCGACAGCGAAACGCGCTGCGACCGGTCGCACGACTGCGCGCGTCGCCACCACCCGGACCGCCGCTCCACGTGCTGCCACCGCGCGTGCTGCCGCGAGCCGCGCCGGCAGCACGAAGGCAAAGGCGAGTCCTGCTGCGCGCAAGGCGCCTGCGCGCACGACGAAGTCTGCGACAACCGAACGCGGCGCCCGGTCCACCACCGCGGCACGGGCCACGAAGACCGGCCCGTCGAAGCGTGCGGCCACCGCAACCGCTCGCAAGCCGGCTGCTGCAACGGCGCGCAAGACGGCTGCGAAGACCAGCACGGCGCGTACGACGCGGACTGCGAAGAGTGCGCCCGCCCGGTCTGTCGCGGCGAAGGCGTCCGGCAGCCCCGCCACCCGTCAGGCCCGACCGAAGCGTGCCGACACGGCACCCGCACGGACGTCCAAGACGGCGGCCAAGCCCGGCGCGCGCAAGCCTGCCGGTTCGCGGAGCGAGGCAGCGGTGAAGATGCGTCGCTCGCCGAGTGCGGCAACCCGGCGTGCTGCGGCAGAGCAGCTTCGTGAGGCCTCGCCCGTTGCTCATCGCCGCCGCAAGTCGTCTGCGGAAACCACGCAGGCCGCGACACCACCCGCGGTTGACGTCGAGACGCACGAGGTTTCGGACGAAAGCCACGACGCCGACTGATCCACCCGGCTTCGGCCGTCATCACTTTCGGCCTGATCGGCATGGTGCTGATCAGGCCGTCATCTTGTTCGGGCAATGGTCGCCGTCGGCTCGGCGACCACAGGCTCACCCAGCCGACATGTGGATCGCGACAAGGCGGCGTGCGCTCAGGCACGCACGATCAGCGCGACGGCACTGGTCGAGACCGATCGCGCCCGGTGGCCTTTGGCTCCATAGCCGGGAAGGGCCTGGGCCTGCCGGGCGGCGCCGGCGAGCACCGCCATGATCCGCGTCTGCACGGCGATCGCCTGCTCCAGTAATCGCTTGTTCTCGCTTGTCGCGCGCTGCAGCCGCCTGGCGACCGCCTGATGCGCCGGGTCCTTCATGCTTGTCGGAACGCCTGACGGGGGCGGCGGGACGGCATTCAGCGCGTCGAGCGCAGCCCGCTTCTCGTTGACGAAGCTGCCGACCCGGTTGAAGTCGAGATCGACAAGTGCGGCGTTCTCGGTCTCCAAAATCGTCGCGAGACGGTCGGCGGCATCATGCAGGGTCTGATTCACTTGTGCGTCTCCTGCATCTTCAGCATCTGCTGGTAGATGCTGTCGGCAAGGCCCAGGCCACCATGACGTTCCACGTTCTTTGCCATTTCGGTGACCAGCATCGGCTTGAAGTTCTCTTCGCCCGCGCCGCCACCGAACTCGCCCTTGGAGGTGTCGACGGTGGAGAACATCGGTTCGAGCATCTGACCGATCGCCATGGCCTCGAAATCCTGCGCCGCCTTCATCACCTTGGCGTCCGGAGCCGCCGGCTGCGTGTCTGCGGTCGCCGTCGTCATCGCCTGCACGTTCATCGGACCACCAGGTTGGCCTGGAGGGCGCCTGCCGCCTTGATCGTCTGCAGGATGCTGATCATGTCGCGCGGTCCGACACCCAGCGCGTTGAGGCCGCCGACGAGGTCTCGAAGGCTCGGGCTCTCCTGCAGGATGCCGAGACGCTTTCCGGCCCCGGTATCGACCTTGACGGAGGTGCGAGACAGCACGGCGGTGCGTCCGCCCGATAACGGTCCGGGCTGCGAGGCGACCGGCGTCTCGCTGATCTGCACCGTGAGATTGCCCTGGGCGATCGCCACCGTGCTGATGCGCACATTGTCGCCCATCACGATGGTCCCGCTCGCCTCGTCGACGACGACGGTTGCCGGCGTGTCCGGCTGGACCAGCAGATCCTCGACCCGTTCGAGCATGTCCATCGTGTCGACGCCTCCCAGCGCCAGCGTCACCGTCCGCGGATCGCTCACATGGGCGATGCTGCCGACATTGGCGTTGATCACCGATGCCATTCGCTCGGCTGTGGTCAGATCGGGGTTTCGGAGCGACAGGTGCAGCTCGCTGCGAGCGCTCAGATCGACGGGAACCTCCTTCTCCACGATGCCGCCGTTGGCGATGTGCGCGCTGGTCGGGATGTTTCGCGTGACCGAGGCGGCGGCGCCCTTGGCGGAAAAGGCGCTGCTGACCAGCTGTCCCTGGGCGACGGCATAGACGTCGCCGTCCGCGGCCATCAGCGGCGTGACGAGCAACGTTCCTCCCGAGAGATCCGTCGCATCGCCGGTCGCGGAGACCGTCACGTCGATATGGCTGCCGTCGTGCGAGAACGGCGCCAGTTCGGCGGTGACCATGACGGCGGCGATATCGCGGGTCTGCAGCTTGGCCTGCTGGTCGCGTATGTTCACGCCCAATCGCTCCAGCATGCTGATCAGCGACTCGCGGGTGAACAGGGAGTTGTTCAGGCGGTCCCCGGTGCCGTTGAGCCCGACCACGAGGCCATAGCCGATGAGCTGGTTGCTCCGGATTCCTTCCACATCTGCTATGTCCTTGATACGTACGGACTCCGAGACTGCCGGCCTGGGCCAGAACAGCGTCGCGGCAGAAAGCAGGATCAGCAGGTAGAGCGCGCGCATCTGGTCCTTCAACGGTGGTCAAGGTTTCCGCTCCTCAATCTACGGTGAAAGAACGAACAATGTCTGAACGGCGACCCCGACCAAGCGGCTCTCGATGCTGCCGATCACCGGCACGATCGGCATGAGCCTGCCGCCGATCGGACGCGTTCCCCTGCCGGCCACGGTATCAACCGTCGCAAGCGTGCCGCAGTCGGGTTTCGTGGTTCCGTCCGATGCCGCGGGTGCACCGCCGGCAGGGGTCGGCGCTGCATCCTCGATCGCCCGGGCCGCTCCCGTGGGTGCTGCTCTGATGCTGGCCCTTCAGGAAGACGTCACCGCTGGACCCGGCGATCGCGAGGCGCGACAGCATGCACACCAGCTTCTGGCGGCCTTGGCCGACCTGCAGCGTGCCCTGCTGTCAGGCGGCGGCGGCGACGCGCTGCAGAGGCTGTCGCTGCTGGCCGAGCAGGCGTCCCAGGCCGCCGACCCGACGCTCCGCCAGGTGGTCGCCTCGATCCGCCTGCGGGCCCGCCTGGAGCTCGGCAGAGCCGCCAGGGCCCTGGAGGGGCATCCCGTGCGCATCGGTTGACAGCCTGATGACAGCAAGAGTTGGTGCTTGGCTCGTTGGGCAGCGCTCGGTATAAGCCGGCGATTCCTTCACGGCTGCGTTTGCCGCCGCTCCAGGACAGGCGCCTATGATCACCTTGCCCCCTGATTATCGACCCGACACTGACGGCGAGTTCATGAACCCGCGGCAGGTGGAGTATTTCCGCCTCAAGCTGATGAGGTGGCGCGGCGAACTGTTGAAGGAAGCGGACGGCACCCTGGCCAGCCTGTCCGAAGGCGGCATCCACGAAGCCGACATCACGGATCGCGCGAGCGTCGAGACCGACCGTGCGCTGGAGCTGCGCACCAGGGATCGTGCCCGCAAGCTGATCGCCAAGATCGGTCAGGCCTTGCTGCGCATCGAGAATGGCAGCTACGGCTTCTGCGAGGAAACCGGCGAGCCGATCGGACTCAAGCGGCTCGAAGCCAGGCCGATCGCCACCCTGTCGATCGAGGCGCAGGAGCGCCACGAACGGATGGAGAAGGTGCACCGCGACGACTGAATCCCCTAGAACGGCAGCAAGATGTCCATCAGCTGCTGACCGTAGCGGGGCGTCTGCAGGTCGGTGAGCTGGCCCCTGCCGCCGTAGGAGATGCGCGCCTCCGCCATGCGGTCGTGCGTCACCGTGTTGTCTCCGGCGATGTCCTCGGGACGCACGATGCCGCTGACCTGCAATACCCTCAGCTCGCTGTTGACGCGGACCTCCTGCCGGGCGCTGACGACGAAGTTTCCGTTGGGCAGTACCTGGGTCACGGTGCCTGCAAGTCGCAGGGTCATGGTCTCGTTGCGCTTGGTCGAGCCGGTCGAGATGTTGCTGTTCGTGCTGTTGGTCGACACGGACGACGCACCGGTCACTGTCTGCACGATCTTCTGCTTGAGGCCGAACAGGCTGGGGATCCCCATGGACTCCGCGCCGGTCCGCGAGGCGGTCGTGTTGTTCTCGAAGTCGGCCGCGTCCGTGATGTCGACCAGAACCGTGATCAGATCGCCGACCTGCGCCGCCCGCTGGTCCTTGAAGAAGGACCGGCTGCCCGGCCGCCACAGGCTGGCAAGGTCGACCGGAACCGGCTGCAGCGGCGGCATCGGCATCGTCAGCGGTCGGTAGTCGCGGGCGGTCGTGGGGTCCGAGATGGGGGTCATGCTGGGTGGCCGGCCAAGGTCCGACAAGCGCGACAATGCGCCGCAGCCGGAGAGAGCCAGAGGCAGTAGCAGCCCGACCATGCTGATCACGCGGCGGTTCATCGGTTTTGCGCCTCCTGCGCATAGTTGCTCCAGCCGCGTCCACCTGCGGATGCGCCGGAAGAAAATTGGGGCAGGCCACCCTGAAGGGCGGTGCCCTGCATGGTCACCGGCGTGGTGTCCGGATCGACCTGAATGTCGGCACCGCTCATGATCTGACCGACCAGGATGGCGTGGGACAGGCTGTTGATCACGTGGATGCGGTCTCCGGACGCTCCAGCTTCCAGAGCCGTCCCGGCAGCCGTCAGCAGGATTCCGGCGCTCTGAAGCTTCAGGATGACCGGTCGCCCGCGCTCGATCAGCATTGGCCGGATCAGCATCTCCTGGAGCAGCGGCACGCCGTCACCAAGCGGTCGTCGCAAGGCGAGACCGACGACATCCTGAACCGTCGTGACGAATCCGCCTCGCAGACCGCTCGACCGGACACGAACTGTCTGCAGATCACCGGCGGCGAGAACGGCACCCGCCGGAAGCGGGTGCGACAATGCGAGTATGTCGATCTGCTGCTCAGCCCGGCCGACCACGCGCAGCGTCGTCGGTTCTGCATCCGGTACTGCAAAGATCAGACTCGCCGAGAAGCGTCCGCTTTGAGCGTCGAAATCGAGGGACTGGATCTCCGGGGTGGCGGCCGCATCGACGGGCAGGGCGGGCGAGGTGAACGCGGCCAGCGACACATCGGCGGTCGGTGATGCCCCGGCACCGAGCAGGGCGGGCTTGAGGAGTGCCAGGATCTCGCCACGTGCGATCATCCTGGCCGATCGCTCAATGGTGAGTGGCTGGTAGCTCGTTCCCGCCTGCCAATCCACGCCGAACTCCGACGCGATCGCTGCGAGCTGGGTCGGCGGAACGACGATGCGCTTGCCCGGAGCGGGCGATGGCCCGATGTCGCAATCCTGTCCTGGTTGCAGATCGGTGAAGAGGTCGGACAGCCGGACGGTTGCGCCAGGAATCGTGACGTGGCTTCGCAGGCTCGCCGCCGAGGCATGCAGACCGGCGATGACGACGACAACCAGCGTTGCGGCAGCGCCCGACACCCACCTCATTTGAGGTTGGTCAGCGTCTGCATCATGTCGTCCGATGCTGTGATCACTTTGCTGTTCATCTCATAGGCGCGCTGGGCGGTGATGAGGTTGGTGATCTCGCTGACGACATTGACGTTGGAGCTCTCAACGAAACCCTGCATCACGCTGCCGAAGCCGGACGCGCCGGGATTGCCCGTTGTCGGATTGCCTGAGGCCGTCGTCTGCAGAAGCAGGTTGTCGCCCTGTGCGTCGAGGCCGGCCTCATTGGGAAAGGTCGCGAGCTGGATCTGACCGACAGTCTGGGTTGCGGTCTGGCCGGCGAGTGTCACCTGCACCTGACCCGAGGCATTGATCGTGACGCTCTGCGCGTTCGTGGGAACGGTGATCCCCGGAGCGACGGCATAGCCGTCCGACGTGACGATGGTGCCGTCGGCGGCCAGCGCCAGTGTCCCGTCGCGCGTGTAGGCGGTATCGCCCGACGGCAGCGTGACCTGGAAGTAGCCGTTGCCCTGGATGGCGAGATCCAGGCTGTTGCTTGTCTGCTGCAGGTTGCCCTGCTCGTTGATCCGGTAGATGGCGGCCGTCTTGACGCCGAGGCCGACCTGCGCCCCGGACGGGACGACCGTGCCGCTGTCGGAGCTGTTCGATCCGACGCGCCGCAGATCCTGGTAGATCAGGTCCTGGAACTCGGCGCGGCGCCGCTTGAAGCCGGTTGTCGTCATGTTGGCGATGTTGTTGGAGATGACTTCGACGTTGGTCTGCTGCGCCTGCATTCCGGTGCCGGCGATATCAAGTGAGCGCATCCGGCCCTCCCATCATGCTGTTTCGGTCTGCTCAGCTCTGCGTCTGAGCGAGCTTGTCGATCGCCGTCTGCTGCCGCGTCGCTTCGCTCTCGATGAACTGGGTGACGAACTGGAACTCGCGTTGCGTCTGGATCATCTTGGTCAGCTCGGTGATCGGCTGCACGTTGCTGGACTCGACCATGCCCTGGCTGACCTTCGGCTGAGTCGCCGCCGTGGTTCCCGTGGTCGCGCGATACAGCTTGCCGCCTTCAGGCACGAGCTGGTTGGTGTCATCGACCGTCACGACGCCGATCTGACCGACTGCCCCGTTCTCGGTGCTGACGGTGCCATTGCCGGAGATCCGGATCTTGGTGTCCGACGGCGAAAGCTGAAGCGGATTGCCGCCGGTATCGAGCAGCAGGTTTCCCGAAGCGTCGGCAACCCGCCCGTCCGACAGCAGGCCGAAGCGGCCTGACCGTGTCAGTCTCGGCCCCGAAGGCGTCGACACGGTAAAGAAGCCTGGTCCGGTCAACGCGACATCCAGCGGATTGCCGGTCTGGCTGAGGCTTCCGTCCTTCTGATCCAGATACGTCGCCCGGTCCTGCGTGTAGGCAAGAGTGGTGCCGCCTTGCGGAGCATCGACCCCGCGCTGCTGCGACAGATAGTCGCTGAACAGGATGCGCTGGGCCTTGAAGCCGTCGGTGTTGGCGTTGGCGATGTTGTTCGAGATGACGTCCATGGCACGCTGCTGAGCATCGAGCCTCGACAGTGCGATGTAGGTGGTGTTTTCCATCTGAGTGCCCCAAGCCCACGGCCATCATCGGCCGCATGGGTTAAGACGGGCTTAAGAACGCCGTTCAAAGCTGGCCCGGCAGCTGCTGCCTGACCCTGGTCGGGGGTCACCTCTCTCGCGGCTCCGCCTTTCCGGCGGCACGACGCTGCGGCCAGGTGCGCAGCCCGGATTTGAGCGCAAGAGACGGAGTGTCCGCCGGCAGCAAGATCGCCATGTTCGACCCGAGATCGCAGAGGAAGAACGACGTGAGCAGCATCACTGCCGGGCGCCTGGCGGACCAGTCCGTCCTTGACGATCCGCGCTGGAGGCGAGTCGTGGCGCGCGACAAGTCGGCCGACGGCGAATTCTGGTATTCGGTCGCGACAACCGGCGTCTATTGCCGGCCTTCCTGCCCATCCCGCGGCGCGAATCCGGAGAATGTCAGGCTTCACGAGACAATCGACGATGCCAAGGCGGCGGGTTTTCGTTCCTGCAGACGCTGCCGACCGGATGGGCCGTCGCCAGACGCGGTGAACGCCGCCATAGTGACCAAGGCCTGCCGCCTGATCGAGGAGAGGGAGGAGATGCCCTCGCTCCAGGAGCTTGCGACCGCGGTCGATCGCAGCCCGGGCCACCTTCACCGCCTCTTCAAGACCACGACCGGCCTCACGCCCAAGACGTATGCCGCCGCTCATCGTGCAGGACGCGTCAGGGAGCGCCTGGCTGAACAGGGGACGGTTACGCAAGCCATCTACGACGCCGGCTTCAACTCCAGCGGTCGCTTCTACGCGCAGTCCAACCGGATTCTCGGCATGACGCCGACACGGTATCGCGCAGGGGGCACCGACGAGGAGATCCGTTTCGCGATCGGCGACAGCGCGCTTGGCGCTATCCTGGTCGCCTCAAGCACCAAGGGTGTCGCCGCCATCCTGCTCGGCGATGATCCTGACCGGCTTGCCGCGACCTGCAGGACCGCTTTCCGAAGGCGCAGGTGATCGGGGCGGACCCTGGCTACGAGGCCGTGGTCGCCACCGTGCTTGCGTTCGTCGAGGCGCCGCAGCTCGGACTTGACCTGCCGCTCGATGTGAGGGGAACCGCGTTCCAGCAGCGTGTCTGGCGAGCGCTGTGCGACATTCCGGTCGGGCAGACCCTCTCCTATACCGACATCGCGGAGAAGATTGGCAGCTCCAGGTCGGTGCGCGCCGTGGCAGGCGCCTGCGCGGCCAACACCATCGCGCTTGCCATCCCCTGTCACCGGGTGGTCAGGAGCGACAACGCGCTGTCCGGTTATGCCTGGGGCGTCGAGCGCAAGCGCGCCATGCTGAAACGGGAAAAGCCGGCCTGATCGACGCGAGCGTGCTCGAGACGAGAAGAGCCGCGCGATGGATATGTCGGAGGGATCGAGACGACCACGATCGCACAAGCCGTCGCGGTGCGCGGCGTCGACGCCCGACGGCTTTGCTCTGCCGGTCGCCGATGAAGTCGTGGCCGCGAATGAGCGCTGCCGGCAGGTTCTGAAAGGCGCCCTTCGGGTCCGAGCCCGAGACCGCCATTCCTTCCACTGGCATTAAGCACCTGTTAACCGACGGCAGCCTACCGTTTCACCGGAGCCAGAACGGCTCGAGACGGGGACGGTCGCATGAGCAACGCGGGATTGGCCGATGGCAGGTCAGGCAAAGGCAAGAAGCCGGCTGTTCTGATCGGGGCGGCCATCATCATTCTTGCAGCCGTTGCTGCAGGGATCTGGTTCAGCGGCATTCTCAGCCACTTCGGCTCCCATGGCGTCAAACCGACCGCCGCGATCGTGGAAAAGCCGACGCTGGTCGATTTACCCGATATCGTTTCCAATCTTGATACCGGCAGTCACCGGGCGAGCTTCATCAAGCTGCACGCGAAACTTCAGGTCGCCCACGCGGCGGACGCCTTGGCTCTTCAGGCGGCCGTTCCCCAGATCCTGGACATCTTCCAGACCTATCTGCGAAGCACCCGGCCAGACGAGTTGCGAGGAGGCGAAGGCACCTACCGCCTGCGGGAAGCGCTGATGAACAGGATCGATGTCACCGTAGCGCCCGTCGAAGTCACCGATCTCCTCTTCACGGAGCTTCTGGTCCAATGAGCGGCATGAAGGACAGCGCAACCGACGAGGATCTGGCAGCCGCCTGGGCGTCCTCGATCGATGAAGAGCCGGGTGAAGCCTCCGACGGTCTGGCGGTTCCGGATGCGACACGAATCCTCAACCAAGCCGAGATCGACAGCCTCCTGGGCTTCGAGAACGGCGGCTCGGAGGATATCGACAGCGACGGCATGCAGCGGATCATCAGCTCCGG
The DNA here is from genome assembly GCA_964248625.1 of uncultured Acetobacteraceae bacterium. Classification (GTDB taxonomy): domain Bacteria; phylum Pseudomonadota; class Alphaproteobacteria; order Acetobacterales; family Acetobacteraceae; genus Lichenicola. Next base: position 15,100 of record CAXTZG010000039.1, read on the forward strand.
CCTCGTATCCTACGAGCGTCTGCCGATGCTCGAGATCGTGTTCGACCGCCTGGTCCGCATCATGTCGACAAGCCTGCGGAACTTCACCAACGACAACGTGGAAGTCTCCATCGACAACGTGGTCTCGCTTCGATTTGGGGATTATCTGGACTCGGTTCCGCTGCCTGCAATGTTTGCCGTCTTCAAGGCCGAGGAGTGGGAGAATTATGGCCTGATGGTCATCGATTCCGCGATGATCTATTCGATCGTCGACGTCCTCCTGGGGGGTCGTCGCGGCACGGCGGCGATGCGCATCGAAGGTCGTCCCTACACGACGATCGAGCGAACGCTGGTCGAGCGTCTGATCCGCGTCGTCCTGGCCGATCTGTCGTCCAGCTTCGATCCGCTCTGCGCCATCACGTTCCGGTTCGAGCGTCTGGAGGTCAATCCGCGTTTCGCCGCGATCTCGCGTCTGTCCAATGCGGCCGTGCTCGCGCGGATGCATGTCGACATGGAAGATCGCGGCGGACGGATGGATCTGGTGCTTCCCTATGCCACCCTGGAGCCGGTCCGGGAGCTGCTGCTCCAGCAGTTCATGGGTGAGAAGTTCGGCCGCGACGCGATCTGGGAGACCCATCTTGCAGAGGAGCTCTGGAACACCGAGGTCGACCTCGATGTCGTGCTGGATGAGCAGCCGATGCGGCTGTCCGACATAATCGGCCTGAAGATCGGCAGCCAGTTCATCCTGCGGCAAGGGCGCGAGGCCCCGGTTCAGCTTCGCTGCGGCCAGGTGGTCCTGTTCGAGGGACGCGTGGGACGGCGAAAGAATCGCGTCGCCGTGCGGATCGATCAGGTTGTCGGACGTCTTCCAGGAGGGCCGGACCCGCTCGGCCCGAGGAGAAGCTGATGTCGAGCGGCAGCATGAGCGGCACCGAGTGGCTGCTCGAGATCGCCCTGATGATCCTTCTGGCGGCAACGATGTTCCACGCCTTCCGACTCGAGCGTGCGCTCGGGGTTCTGCGACGGGACCGGGCGGCGCTGGAGGAACTCGTTGCCGGCTTCAACGACAGCACACGCCAGGCAGAGGATGGCATCGAGCGCCTCCGGGCCGCAGCCGACGGCGCCGGACGACAGATCGCCCGCCACGTCGACCAGGCGCGCGGGCTCAAGAGCGATCTGGAATTCCTGACCGCGCGTGGCGAGAAGGTTGCCGACCAGCTGGAGGAGCTGGTTCGGAACGGCAAGCCGCCTGAGACACCGGTTCCCGAGCCCCTGGCCCGCACCTTGTCGCCCGTTCCACCCCTGAGCCTGACCGGCCGCCAGGGCGTGGCCGAGCAGGATACGCGTCTACGAAGCCAGGCGGAGAAGGATCTCCTTCGCGCACTCCGGTCAGCGAGGTAACGTCATGCCGTCCTTTTCCCGCCGAAGCCGGCTGCTTCCCCTGACCATGACCGTCATTGCGCTGCTGTTCACCGAGAAGGCCGTCGGCTTGGCTCGTGAAGCAACCAGCGGCGCCACGGCATCGACACCGTCCCTTGCCACGCCGCAGACCAAGCCGGTCACAGCGCTCGTTCCGATCAGGCCGGAACCCCTGCCCACGCAGGCGACGCCGTCGACAGCCGCATCCCCCGCGGCATCGCCGATCGAGCTCCAGCTTCTTCAGGACCTCCGCAAGCGACGGCAGTCGCTCGACGAGCGGGAGCATCGTCTCGATGAGCGCAACGACCTGTTGCAGTCCACGGAGCTGAAGCTGCAGGCCAAGCTCGACGAACTCACCGCCCTGCAACAGCGGCTTGAGCAAGCCGAAGAGGCGCGACACAAACGAGACAGCGCAAACTGGTCGGGCCTGGTGAAAACCTACGAGGACATGAAGCCACGGGACGCGGCGGAGATCTTCAACGTTCTCGACGTTTCCGTGCTGCTGGAGGTTCTGGACCGGATGAACGAGCGCAAGGCCGCCGCCGTGCTGCCGGAGCGGGCGCGTTTCATCACTCAGATGCTGGCCCAGAAGCGGATCCGTCAGGACGCCATTCCTCCGGCGTCGACACCTCCGTTGCTGGTCGTCGATCACCACACCTGACCGGCGACAGACGGACGAGCAGCGACGCACGGCAGATCGTCTCGGCATACTGGCCGGTGATGAAACAATGGCGGTTATCCAGGTCAGTGAGACCACTCTTTATTAATCGACGAGTTGGTGATGTCGGAGTTGTCTGCTGGATGTTAAGCTACATGACAGCCATTGGCAGAGATCAAGGTGTGAGCACGTCTTCGAAAGGTGCCGTGGTGTTGGCAACGATCAAAAGCAACTTCGCCCGGCTCATCGAGACATCAGCCACGGCTGTCGATGCTTCAGACGTTGCGTGTAATCCTCTGATCAGCACGCGCTGATGCCAGCGCTTGGCCGCATCTGTTTCGGCCTGGGCGTCATGCTCGCTGTACTGTCGGCTTCCGCACAGGGCGCCCGCAATCCGGCGGTCTCCTATCAACTCGTGGATCATGGATCATTCGGGCGGCTGATCGTGCTGGTGCCGAAGGGTGTCATCTGCACCATGGCGCGAAGCCTGGACAGCGAGGTCATCGACTTCGATCGGCCTGTCCGTCTTCAGGGATCGATGCCGGGCCATGCGACGGGGATCGTCTCGATCGACATGGCGGCCACGGTCCTGACAATACGGTTGCAGCCGCAAAGTCTTCTTACCGCGACCAGAACCGGAACTCGGCTCGTGATGGACGTGACCCTGGCGACGCGGCCGGCAATGGTGCCGGATGTGGTGCCCAAACCGGATACGTCGTCGGCCGACAAGGAGAAGGCGTCGATCCTGCCAGGACTGCCGTCTCCCCTCGTCGCTGTCGTGGACCGGCCGCAGCCGAGTGGACAAGCGGGTGGACAGGCGGCGGGAAGCCGGCAGCCGACGTCGGCCATGCATGATCGCGCGGCGGAACCGGCCTCTGCTGCCGGGGCCGACCTGCAACGCGCTGCCGGAGACGTGCACACAGGCCCGGTTTCGGTGTCCGCGTCGATCACGTCATCGGTGACGGCTCACGACAATCATCTGATGCTTCCGTTCGATCGGCATGTCGGCGCGGCGGCATTTCGTCGAAACAACCGGCTGACGGTTGTCTTCGACACCAGTCAGCCCGTCGATCTGGCACCGGTCGTGGCCGATCCGGTTTTCGGCCAGGCATCATTTTCCCTGCTTCCGTCCGGCGCCGTGCTCACCATGCCGATCAAGCCTGCCCAACAGGCCGATCTGCTTCGAACGCCCGCCGGCTGGGTCGTGGCTATGGTGGACACCGTCAAGCCGGGCACGCCGATCGATGCGCTCGCGACGTCAGGGGTGGTGACCCTGCCGGTCGTCGAGCCAGGACATGTCGTCGTCGTTCCGGACCCGGACCTCGGCACCGATCTTCTTGTCGGCACCACCCGGCAGGGCGGGCAGGCAATGCCGCTCGCCCGGCACGGGAGCGACTACGCCCTGCAGACGACGTTGCTCGGCGTGGCGGTGGAGCGGCTGTCTGACCGTATCGAGCTGCGTCCGACATCCAGCGGTTTCGTTCTCGGCTCGTCGCGTTCCGATGACCGGCCCGGGTCAGGGTCCGTGGTGGCGCGAACGGCGCTGTCGCGCACGCTCGATCTTCCGGCGGTCGGCGTCGCCGAACTGCAGCGACGTTACAAGACAGCGCTCGCGGCAGCCGCGGAACTGCCCGCGGCCGATCGACGGCTCGCCCGGCTGGACGCTGCCGAGGCAGCACTTGCCCTGGGTCGCGGCCGGGAAGCGGGCGAACTGGCAGCGATCGCCGATCAGGACGCACCGGCCGGACCTGACGGCGCACGGTCGGCCTTCCTCCGGGCGGCGGCGTCGGTCCTTGCCCACGATCCCGACACCGACAGCCGCCTCTCGGACCCGCGGATCGGCAATACGGACGAGGTCGCCCTGTGGCGGGCTCTGGACCTCGTGCAGCGGCATGCGGACACGGCCGAGACGGCGGCTGCCATCGCACAGCGCCTGCCGCTGCTTCAGGCCTATCCGGACCGTCTGCGTCGCCAGCTTCTCGGGCCGGCCGCGCTGACGCTCGTCTCACGAGGAGATCAGCCACAGGCAGCGCTCGTCAACCATCTCGATGGCGATGGCCAGGTCAGGCTGGCGCAGGCCCTGCTCGAGAAGCGGGACGATCACCCGTCGCAGGCCCTGAAACGGCTGGAACCGCTCATGGCGGATCCCAATCCGGCTGTCGCGGAACGGGCGGTCGAAGAGGCATCGACCCTGCAGCTCGGGCTCGGCCAGATCGGCCCGGGACAGGCCGCGGATCGGCTGGAAGCACAAATCCTGAACGCCCGCATGGCCGGTGACGAGGCCTCCCTGAGATTTCAGATCGTGGCGCTGCGTGCTCGACAGAAGAACTGGGCGGCAGCGCTGTCCGGCCTGCGCGAGCTCTCCGTCATCTGTCCCGAAGCGTCGGGACAGGTCCGTCAGGCAGTGGCGGCGATCCTGGAGAAGATCGTTTCGCCCGCGCCGCAGACGTCGGACAGCGCATCGCCGGTCGACCCGGTCGCCCAGTTGACGCTGATCGAGAACAATCTCGATCTCCTGCCGGCGGGTGCGGACAGCACCAAGATCTCGATCGCTCTTGCCACGCGACTGAGTGAGCTCGACCTACCCGATCGCGCGGCTGCCCTGATGCAGAAAGCGGTCGCACAGACGTCCCCAGGAGCCGATCGCGCCCGGCTTGGTCTGACGCTCGCACGGCTGCGTCTCGACCAGAATGACAATGCCGGCGCCACTGCAGCCCTCGATGCCACCGAAGCGCTGGATCTAGCCCAGGACCTGACCAGCGAGCGGATGCTTTTGCGGGCGCGAATTATGGCCGCGGCGAAAGACGTCGATGGTGCGCTGCGCGTGCTGGCACCGCTGCATGGTCGGGAAGCGGAGGAACTCCGAGCCGAAGATCTGGCCGCCAAGAAGGATTGGCTGGGCGAGGAGTCGGCACTCGCCGCCCTTGCAGCGCTCGAGTTGCCTCCGACGGGTCGGTTGAGCAGGACGGGAGAGGATCTTGTTCTTCGTCTTGTCGGGGCGGCAGTCCATGTCGGCGATCAGGATGCGCTGCATCGTCTGGCGGCAACATGGGCGCCGCGCTTCCAGAGCGCGGACAACCTCAACATGCTCCGCATGCTCACGGCATCCAGTGTCGCCAGCGTCAATGACCTGCCGCGGTCCGCTGCCGACTTGACTGCAACGCAGACCGCGTTGTCGGCCATGACAACGGCGTCCAGCAAGGCGCATTAGCCCAACAACAGGCCTTTTTTGGCCCGATTTGCCTAATTGGACTTGCGTTGCCGGGCAGCAGGACCTATCTCCCGCCCCCTTGGCCCAAGGGGGCGATCCCGCCCAACAGGCCGTCTACTGGTTTTGGGGTACGTGATGAACGCACTTGCTCAACTGGGGATGGTCTCGGATTTTCCGAGCAATATCCAGATATCGCCCGTTTCCTCAGCAGTCCTGCTGGAAGCGTCGAAAGACTATTTCGTTGAGAGGGACGGCGTGAAGTTCGCCGGGACTCATCTTCTCGTCGATTTGTGGGATGCAACCAATCTCAGCGATCCGGATTTGATCGATCAGACCTTGCGGGAGGCCGCAGTCACGGCAGGCGCTACGATCCTGCACAGCCACTTCCATCATTTTTCACCGAATGGCGGCGTATCGGGCGTAGTCGTGCTGGCGGAAAGCCATATTTCGATCCATACTTGGCCAGAGCGTAATTTTGCCGCCGTCGATATTTTCATGTGTGGCGCCTGCAATCCGCACCTGGCTATTCCGGTCATGCAACGGACCTTCCAGGCGGCTCGCGTGGAGCTGGACGAGCAGAGGCGCGGCCGGGTCGGTTAAGCGGTCACGCCTGCTCGTGAAGACAGGCCGGGCATGCCCGGCCTTTTTCATGACCGTTCTGTTCCCGACAACCCTGCAGGCCCGCCATGACAAGCCAGACCTGGATCGATGAGACCCTGTATCCGGGGTGGGGACAGCGGTTTCGCGTCAAGCGCGAGCTGGCTCGGGTACGAAGTGCGTTCCAGGACATCGTCATCTTCGAGAGCGAGACCCATGGTCGGGTCCTGGTTCTGGACGGCGCAATCCAGATCACGGAACGCGACGAATTCGTGTATCAGGAGATGCTGACGCACGTTCCCATGCTGATGCTGGCCGAACCGCGAAGCGTCCTCATCATTGGCGCTGGCGATGGCGGGGTGCTTCGCCGCGTGCTGCAGCATCCGACGGTGGTTCGCGTGGTCATGACCGAGATCGATGGCGAGGTGATCAGGCTGTCGAAGGAGTTCCTGGCCTCGATCGCAGGCGATGCATGGACCGATCCACGCGCCCAGGTGATCGTGGGGGATGGGATCGAATATGTTCGTCAGGCGGCGAGCGGAAGCTTCGACGTCATCATCGTCGACAGCACCGATCCGGCCGGCGTCGGCGAGGTGCTGTTTACCGACAGCTTCTACAAGAATTGCGCGAGGATCCTCACGCCCGACGGGCTGATCGTGAACCAGGGCGGCGTGCCGTTCATGCAGGCTGACGAACTACGCCAATCCAGTGAACGACGTGCGCGGTTTTTTGCCCATACCTCTGCCTACGTGGCTGCGGTGCCGACCTATATCGGTGGCTTCATGACGCTGGGCATCGCCGGCAATGGAGCTGGTCTGTCGACACCCCACTCGGTCGATGCGATCCGGGAACGAGCGGCAAAGGCCGGTATTCTTGGCACCACCCGCTATTGGACGCCTGAGATCCATGTCGGCGCATTCAACCTGCCGCCTTACATTGCCGAGCATCTTCCCGCGCGCTCAGGCCAAGGCGACACCCAGCCGTAGGGCGTCAGGGCTGCTTGGCGTCCGGGTCTGGCGTCGCGGACGTCTTGGCGGGCGGCTCGACATTCTCCGCACCCGCGCGGGTGCCCCCGGTCGCGTCGGCGCCGTTCGCATCGACGGCATCCGGCTTCTTGTGGTTGCCGGTGTTCTGCTGGCCGTCGCTGTGGAGGATGTTGTCCTCCGTGTGATCCTGCTTCATGGCATCCTCCGGTCTGGCTGATAACGCGTCTCCAGGCCCGAGTTCCGGCTAGCCCGGCGCGAAGCTCTGCACCAGGCTTCCCGCGACGAGATGCCAGCCGTCGATCAGCACGAAGAAGATGAGCTTGAAGGGCAGCGAGATCGCGCTCGGCGGCAGCATCATCATGCCGAGGCTCATCAGCACGCTGGACACGACGATGTCGATGATCAGGAACGGCAGGTAGAGCAGGAAGCCCATCTCGAAGCCGCGGCGCAGCTCGCCGATCATGAAGGCGGGCACGAGTGCCCGCCACGGCGTGTCTCCGGGGGCGGCGGGGGCCGGCAGTCGGGCGATATCGAGGAACAGGCGCAGATCCGGCAGGCGGACGTTGGACAGCATGAAGTGGCGGAACGGCTCGGCTGCCGCCTTCAACCCATCCAGCTCCGCAAGCTTGCCATCCATCAGCGGCGCGATGCCGCCGTTCCAGGATTGCAGCAGAACCGGCTGCATGACGAAGAAGGTGAGAAACAAGGCGAGGCCGATGAGCACGGTGTTGGGTGGCGTGCCCTGCGCGCCGATCGCGCTGCGCAGCAGGGACAGCACGATCACGATCCGGGTGAAGGCGGTCACCATCACCATCAGGCTCGGCGCGAGCGACAGCAGCGTGATGAGGGCGGTGAGCTGGACGATCCGGCCGGTGGCGCCGGCCTCGCCCGAGTGGCCGAGGTCGATGCTGACCGCCTGCGCCTGGGCGACCGCCGGCAGCATGAGCAGCGCCAGGGCTGCCAGCGCACCAAGGACGAGCCGATGACGCATCATGGAAGCGGCCCCGGCTGCGGCGGCCAGACGAGCATCGTGTCGCTGGTGCCGCCGGTCAGCAGCAGCACCTGGCCGGAGCCGCACTGAACCAGATGCAGGCGGCGCCTGCCGTCCAGCCCGAGCTGGCCGATGAGGCGGAAGGGCGTGGAAGCGTTGTGCGGACGCATCGAGGCCAGGAAGCGGTTCCCGAAGCGGAGCAGAACGATCAGCCCCAGGACGAGGGCCAGGGCGCCGAAGGCGCTCAACAGGTCTGGGAGAGACATGACACGGCCTTTTGCCGGTGGACGGGCGCGATCATGCCCGCTTCTTACTAACAAAAGGTGAGCTATTCGGCCACGGCGCTGTTAACCAGTTGGAAGGATGTGTCTGGCACGGTGTGCCGGTCGGAGCGGATCGCGCTCCTGCTGCAGGAGCGTCGCGATGAGCACCGGTCAGACGGATCTTCTGGGCCTCGCGGCGACCCGGCTCGGCTGGCTCGATGACCGTCAGCGCGTGCTGGCCCGCAACATCGCCAACGCCGACACCCCGGGCTACGTGCCCCGCGACGAGCAGTCGTTCAGCAAGAGCCTGAGCGACCAGACGGTGGCGCCCGTGCAAACCAACCCGATGCATCTGGCGGGCAGCGCCGGCACCGCCGGTACGGTCGCGGTTGCCCCACGGCAGAAGTCGCTCGACGGCAATGCCGTGGCGCTAGACGAGCAGATGACGAAGGTCGCCGACACGGACACGCAGCAGCGGCTCGTGACCACCCTCTACGGCAAGTACATGAGCATGTACTCGACGGCGCTGGGGAAAGGCTGATCCGTGACCGAGCGATTCGCGCGCGTGGAGCACTGAGCCGATGGACATCTCGAAGGCCCTCGACATCTCGGCATCCGGCATGGACGCGCAGAGCATGCGCCTGCGGGTGATCTCGGAAAATCTCGCCAACCAGGACACGACCGGATCGACGCCGGGAGCCGACCCCTACCGTCGCAAGACCATCACCTTCGGCGAGACGATCGATCAGGAGACCGGCCAGTCCCAGGTGACGGTCAAGGAGATCGGCCACGACATGAGTGCGTTCACGACGCGCTACGATCCCTCGCACCCGGCGGCTGATGCGGGCGGCTATGTGAAGACGCCGAATGTCAGCAGCTTCGTCGAGCTGATGGACATGCGTGAGGCCGAGCGGTCGTACAGCGCCAACCTGAACGTCATGCAGACCACGCGGTCGATGATGACGCGCGCGATCGACCTGCTCAAATGAGCGACGGCCGCATCCTCGCCACGCCGTCGGCGGCAGCGAATGCCTACGCGCAGGTGCAGAACCAGGGCGGCCTCGGCGGCGTGTCCGACGACGGGCTCGCCGCGTCGGGATCGGCGTCCGGCAGCAGCTTCGGCGACACGCTGAGCCAGGCGCTGCAAGGGGTGGTGCAGAGCGGTCATGCGGCCGATGCGGCGGCGGCGCAGGGGATCTCCGGCCAGGGCAACCTGACCCAGGTGGTGATGGCCGTGTCGCAGGCGCAGCTGGCGCTGCAGTCGACGACGGCGATCCGCGACCGCGTGGTCCAGGCGTACCAGGACATCATGAAGATGTCGATCTGACCAAGCGGGCGACCGGCGGCTTGCTGGTCCAACGACGCATCCAGGAGGGACGCAATGCAGGAAGGTGATGTGGCGCTGATCTTGCGCGACATGTTCATGGTGGTGCTGAAACTGGCGGCACCGGGGCTGATCGCAGCGCTCGTGGTCGGGTTGGTGATCTCGCTGATCCAGGCGGTGACGCAGCTCAACGAGACGACGCTGGCCTTTGTGCCGAAGCTGCTGGCGCTGGGCGTGGCGCTGACCGTCGCAGGCCCCTTCATGTATGCGACCCTGACCGACTACACCCACCTGCTGTTCGACCGGCTGATCGCGTCGGGCGGCCAGTGACGCGGATGCGGTTCGCCCGCGCACGCTGATGCATCCCGATCCGCTTCTGGCCAGCCTGCCAGGCTGGGCGTTCGGCTTCGTCATCGTGCTGGCGCGGATCAGCGCCGCGATCATGGTGCTGCCGGGCTTCGGCGAGAGCGAGACGCCGACCGTGGTGAAGGCGGGGCTGGCGTTCGGCATCACCGGGCTGATCCTGCCCGGCGTGGCCTCGCTGATCCCGGCTGCCGGGCAGGAGCCGCTCAGGGTGCTGGGACTGGTCGGCGGCGAGCTGCTGTGCGGGCTGCTGCTCGGCTGGCTGGCGCGACTGATGGCGCTGGCCCTGCCGATCGCGGGGCAGATCGTCGCGGTGCAGATCGGACTGTCGAGCGTGCTGCAGCCCGATCCCGAGCTCGGCGCACAGACCAGCGGCACCAGTCGGCTGCTGGCCCTTGCAGGGCCGGTGCTGATCCTGTCGACCGGCCTGTATGCGCTGCCGCTGGAAGCGCTGTCGGGCAGCTACCGGCTGTTCCCGCCGGGCACCCTGCTGCCGGTCGGCGATGCGGCCCAGACCGTCGCCCAGGCGACCTCGGCCTGCTTTGCGCTGTCCCTGCAGCTATCGGCGCCGCTCGTGATCGCCGGCCTGATCTGGCAGGTGATGCTGGCGCTGCTGGCGCGGCTGGTGCCGTCGCTGCAGGTCTATTCGCTGGCCATGCCCGGCCAGGTGCTGGGCGGACTGCTGGTGTTCGGGCTGGTCCTCAAGCAGGTCCTGGATGCCTGGATCGGCAGCCTGTCGATCAGCTTCGCCTCGCTGCCGGGGCTGTGAGCCGGGATGGCTGACGCCGAGAAGGACGACCGGACAGAGGCCCCGTCGGCGCGGCGGCTGCAGAATGCCCGCGAAAGCGGCCAGGTTGCCGTGTCCCGGGAGCTGCAGTCGCTCACGGCACTCGGCTGCGCGTTGATGGCATTGCTGGTCACGGGCCCGCATCAGACGGCACGCTTCGTGTATGCGATGCGCCACCTGATCGGCAGCGTCGGCGGCATCGACGTCACCGCCGGTGCCGCCGCGATCACGCGCGAGGTGCTGATGCTCGGGCTGGGCCTGGCCGGACCCCCGGTGCTGGCCGCGGCACTCGGGGTGGTCGGGATCACGCTGCTGCAGACCGGCTTTCTGCTGCGTCCGGCGGGCCTGATGCCGCAGTTCGACCGGGTAAGCCCGGCCAAGGGACTGAAGCGGATCGTTGGCGGCGACAACCTGGTCGAGACGCTGAAGGCGATGGTCAAGCTGCTGGCCTTCGTGCTGGCGCTGCGCCATGTGCTCGAGGGGTTATGGCCGGTCTTCCTGAGCTCGACCGCCTGGGATGCCGGCACGCTGGCGAACCGGACCGCATCGCTGGTCCTGCACGCCATGCTGATGCTGCTGGCGGTGCAGGCGGGGATCACCGTGCTGGATGTCGCCTGGGTGCGCTACCGGCATACGTCCGGGCTGCGGATGAGCCGGCAGGAGCTGCGCGACGAGCACAAGGAGAGCGACGGCGATCCGCATGTGAAGGGACGCATCCGGCAGCTGCGCCGGCAGCGCGCCAGGCGCCGGATGATGGATTCCGTTGCCAAGGCGACGGTGGTGATCACCAACCCGACCCACTACGCCATCGCCCTGGCCTACGAGAATGGCGGCAAGGGCGCGCCGAAGATCGTCGCCAAGGGCGTGGACGAGCTCGCAGCCCGCATCCGCGCCATCGCGCAGGACAACAAGGTCCCGCTGGTGGCGAATCCGCCGCTGGCGCGCGCGCTCTACACGGTGCCGCTCGACCAGGAGATCCCGAGGGAGCATTTCCAGGTCGTCGCAGGCATCATCGCCTATGTCTGGCGGCTGCAGCGCCCGCCGCCCGGACCGCCGCCGGTTCGATAAGATTCATTTCCAAAACCCTGGTGTTGCAGGATTTGTGCACTATTTGTTCGCTGCGAACGTGAACGGCAAACGGCCGGTGTAAGGCCCTCGTTCAAGCAGGCATCCACAGCAGACGTAGATGAATCTGGCACCCGACAGATGAGGACGGCATGCTGCCTTTCGAGGTTCCGGTGCGATACCATCCTGTCAACAGTTGCGCGTGCGTATGCGCGCCCCAAGGAGCATAGATGGACAAGAGCAAGGCGCTTGAAGGCGCCCTCACCCAGATCGAGCGGGCCTTCGGCAAGGGCTCCATCATGCGCATGGGCCAGCGCACCAACGACCATGTCGACGTTGTGTCGACCGGCTCGCTGGGTCTCGACATCGCACTCGGGATCGGCGGCCTGCCGCGCGGACGCGTGGTCGAGATCTATGGTCCGGAAAGCTCCGGCAAGACCACCATGGCGCTGCACGCGATCGCCGAGGCCCAGAAGAAGGGCGGCACCTGCGCCTTCATCGATGCCGAGCATGCGCTCGATCCGGGCTACGCGCGCAAGCTCGGCGTCGATATCGACAGCCTGCTGATTAGCCAGCCGGATGCCGGAGAGCAGGCGCTCGAGATCGCCGACACGCTGGTCCGCTCCGGCGCCATCGACGTGCTGGTGATCGACAGCGTGGCCGCCCTGGTGCCGCGCGCCGAGCTCGAAGGCGACATGGGCGACAGCCATGTCGGCCTGCATGCGCGGCTGATGAGCCAGGCGCTGCGCAAGCTGACCGGCACGGTGTCTCGCTCCAACACCATGATCATCTTCCTGAACCAGATCCGGATGAAGATCGGCGTGATGTTCGGCAGCCCGGAGACCACCACCGGCGGCAACGCGCTCAAGTTCTACGCCTCGGTGCGCCTGGACATCCGCCGGATCGGCCAGATCAAGGAGAAGGACGAGGTCGTCGGCAACCAGACGCGCGTCAAGGTGGTCAAGAACAAGATGGCGCCGCCGTTCCGGCAGGTCGAGTTCGACATCATGTATGGCGAAGGCGTCAGCAAGATGGGCGAGCTGATCGACCTGGGCGTGAAGGCGAACATCGTCGAGAAGTCCGGCGCCTGGTTCTCCTACGACAGCACCCGGATCGGTCAGGGACGTGAGAACTCCAAGCAGTTCCTGCGCGAGCATCCGGAGATGGCGGAAGCGATCGAGCAGCGCATCCGCCAGCAGGCCGGCGTGGTTGCCAATGCGATGACCGTCGAGCCCGAGGATCACGAGGCCGCCGAAGCGGCCGACTGATCAAACCAGAACGTCCGGATGGTACGGGCCCGTACCGTCCGGATGAGTTCGATCGTCTGTCAAAGCGGCCCGCAAGATTGCGCTGACGGGCGACTCGTCCGCTGCCTGTTCAGCCACGGGCAGTGGATGGCGTTGTGCTGCCATGAGGGTCGCGAGGATGGTGCTGCCGGTCGAGAGGTGTCTCTGCATGACGGAACTCCTTCCCTCGCTGGCTAACTCGAATGATAATCATTCGCAAGTGGATGGTCTGTCCGGTCTTGCCCGGCCGAGCGGCAGATGCAATTTTCCCCGCCGCAGGATTTCATGACGCGAGCCGCGCCGGCTTCGCAGCGAACGGGACAGCAAGATGGCCAAGATCAAGGTGAAGGAGCCCGTCGTCGAGCTCGACGGCGACGAGATGACCCGGATCATCTGGAGCTTCATCAAGGAGAAGCTGATCCTTCCCTACCTCGACATCGACCTGAAATATTACGATCTGGGCATCGAGTATCGCGACCAGACCGACGATCAGGTCACCATCGACTGCGCCCACGCCATCCGGACCTACGGGGTCGGGGTGAAGTGCGCGACGATCACCCCGGACGAGGCGCGGGTCGAGGAGTTCAAGCTCAAGAAGATGTGGCGCAGCCCGAACGGCACCATCCGCAACATCCTCGACGGCACCATCTTCCGCGAGCCGATTATCTGCTCGAACGTGCCGCGCCTGGTGCCGCACTGGACGCAGCCGATCGTCATCGGCCGCCATGCCTATGGCGACATCTACCGCGCCGCCGAGACCAAGATCCCCGGCCCGGGCAAGGTCACGTTGACCTACCAGCCGGCCGACGGCGGCGCGCCGCTCGAGCTCGAGGTGCACGATTTCAAGGGCCCGGGCGTGGCGCTCGGCATCCACAACACCAAGGCCTCGATCGAGGGCTTCGCGCGCGCCAGTTTCAATTACGGCATCGCCCGCAAGCTGCCGGTGTACCTCTCGACCAAGAACACGATCCTGAAGGCCTATGACGGCATGTTCAAGGACGTGTTCCAGGATATCTTCGAGGCCGAGTTCAAGAGCCAGTTCGATGCCCTCGGCCTGACCTACGAGCACCGCCTGATCGACGACATGGTGGCCTGCGCGATCAAGTGGTCCGGCGGCTATGTCTGGGCCTGCAAGAACTACGATGGCGACGTCGAGAGCGACATCGTGGCGCAGGGCTTCGGCTCGCTCGGGCTGATGACCTCGGTGCTGCTGTCGCCGGACGGCAACACGGTCGAGAGCGAGGCGGCGCACGGCACGGTGACGCGCCACTACCGCGAGCACCAGAAGGGCCGGGCGACCAGCACCAACCCGATCGCCTCGATCTTCGCCTGGACCCGCGGCCTCGATTATCGCGGCCGGTTCGACAACACGCCGGACGTGTCGAACTTCGCCACCACGCTGGAGACGGTCTGCATCGACACGGTCGAGAGCGGCCACATGACCAAGGACCTGTCGATCCTGATCGGGCCGGAGCAGAAGTGGCTCACCACCCAGGACTTCCTGGCCAAGATCGACGAGAACCTGCAGACGGCGTTCGCCCGCAGCTGACGGCCGCATTGGTGTGGCGGACGCCCGTGATCCGGGCGCCCGCCGCGTCAGCCAGGGGCCCGGATGTCCGCCGGCTCGCGCGCTTCCTTCTGGATCTGCTTCAGGGCAAGACGCCAGTACTCGTCGTTGCGGCCGTGCGGCCGTCCGTCCCTTTCCCAGAGATGGTAGGCGCGAAGCCTGACCCGCTCGTCGGTGATCCTGACTTCCTCAGACATTCGCCTGCCTCCCGCCATTTTGTGACAGCTTCAATCCTGAGACGGGCGGGCAAGTTGCATCCGGCTCAGTCGTCGGCGTCGCCCTTTCGGTAGGGCGACAACGTCGCCAACTCCTCCATCTCCTGTTCCCGGCCGCGGCGCTCCTGCACCAGATAGTCGGCGATGGCGCCGCGCAGGCCGGGATGCTCGATCCAGTGCGCCGAATAGGTCGGCTTCGGCAGGTAGCCGCGCTGGATCTTGTGCTCGCCCTGGGCACCGGCCTCGACCCGCGCCAGCCCGCGCTCGATCGCGAAATCGATGGCGCGATAGTAGCAGAGCTCGAAATGCAGGAACGGCCAGTCGCCGATGCAGCCCCAGTTGCGGCCGTACAACGTGTCGCGTCCCATCAGGTTGAGCGCGCCTGCCACCGGCTTGCCGTCCTGCTCGGCCAGCATCAGCACGACCTTGTCGCCCAACCGCTCGGACAGCATCGAGAAGAAGCGCTCGGTCAGGTAGGCGCTGCCCCACTTGCGGTCGACCGTGGAGAGATAGAAGCGGTGGAACGCCTTCCAGTGTTTGGGGGTGATCTCATGGCCCTGCAGGGTGCGGAAGCTCAGGCCGCAGGCATTGGCGTCGCGCCGCTCGCGCCGCAGGGTCTTGCGCTTGCGCGAGCTCAGGGCGGCCAGGAAGTCGTCGAAGCTGCCGTAGCCCGCGTTCTCCCAGTGGAACTGCATGCCGATCCGCTGCAGCCATCCCTGCGTGCCCAGCGCCTCGTATTCGGCTTCGCGGCAGAAGGTGACGTGCACCGACGACAGCGAGAGCTCCCCGCAGGCCTGCCGCAGTGCTGCCGCCAGGGCGGCAGCCATCGCGTCGGGCGGATGGCCGCTGTCTGGATGCACCAGCAGCCGCGGCCCGGGCACCGGGCTGAACGGCGACGCGACCTGCAGCTTCGGATAGTAGCGCCCGCCGGCCTGCTCGAAGGCCTGCGCCCAGCCGTGGTCGAACACGTATTCGCCGTAGGAGTGCGACTTCGCATACATCGGCGCCGCCGCCAGCAGCCGGCCGGTCTCGTCGCGCAGCGCCGCATGCTGCGGCAGCCAGCCGGTCCGACGCCCGGTCGAGCCGCTATCCTCCACCGCCGACAGGAAGGCATGGCTGACGAACGGGTTGTCGTTGCCGCCACAGGCATCCCATTCGGCCGCGTCGATCGTCGAGATCGCAGCATGCAGGGACAGGGAAAGGGTCGGTGCCGCGTCGGTCATCAGGCCGATATGGCGTGCGTGGTGGCGTGTGTCAGCCGCCGACCTCGAACAGCCCTTCCACCTCGACCGGCGCATCGAGCGGCAGCGACGGCACGCCGATGGTCGAGCGCGCATGACGGCCGCCATCGCCAAACACCGCGACCGCCAGGTCCGAGGCGCCGTTCATCACCGTCGCATGCTGGGTGAAGTCGGGCGTGCAGGCGACGAACCCGCCGAGCCTGATCACGCGGCGGACCTGGCCCAGCCCGCCGAGTGCGGCGTCGAGCTGGGCGATGACGTTGATCATGCAGCGTCTGGCGGCCTCGGCACCCATCTCGACGGTGATGCCGCCGCCGAGCTTGCCGTGGGCGCTCAGGCGTCCCTCCACCAGCGGCAGCTGGCCGGACACCACCAGCAGGTTGCCGCTCCGCACCGCGGCGACGTAGTTCGCGACCGGCGCAGCTGCGGCCGGCAGCACGATCCCGAGCGCCGCGAGCCGCTCGGCCGGCGTCGCGCTCATCCGTGGCCTCCGACCAGGCGCAGCGAGGTCCGCTCCGACGGCCTGGGACGCAGGCCGGTCTCCGGCAGGTCGAGCGGCAGCAGCGGCCGGTCCTCGGCCTGTGCTGCGCTGGCGTGCGGCGCATCGGGCAGGGCGCGGCCGAGATAGGCTTCGGAAAGCATGCGGAAGGCGTAGTCCAGCAGGGAGGTGGCGTGGGCGATGGCGCCGTCGCCCTCGACGGCGCCGGCCGGGCCGAAGCTGGCGTAGGCGAAAGCCTCGACATAGGCCTCGAGCGGCACGCCGTGCTGCAGGCCGAGGCTGACCGAGCGGCCGAAGGCGTCCATCATGCCGCGCATGGCGGGCGTTTCGCGCGGCGGGGTGATGGCGAGCTCGCCCAGGCTGCCATCCTCGAACTCGCCGGTCTGCAGGAACAGCCGGTGGCCGGCGATCGCGGCCTTCTGGGTGAAGCCGCGCCGGCGGGGCGGCAGCTCGCGACGCAACGGACCGGCAGGCTGGGCGGCCGGCTGGTGCTCCGGCAGCGGCGTCATGTGGTCGACCAGGCCGGCAAGCGCGCGGTGCATCGCCATCCATGCGTCGCGGCCGGGACGGGGCAGCACGCCGTCGCCGGCGAGGCTGAGCGCCAGCGCCGCCTCGGGGGTCAGGCCGCGGCCGGACAGGCGGGCAAGGGTGCTTTCGGACAGCCGGCCGTCCGGACGCAGCGGCGAGAAGATCGGCGCCAGGCCGCAGCCTTCGACGCCGAGCAGCGCATCGATCGGCCCGGGCAAGGAGAAGCCCGTCTCGATCCG
>CAXTZG010000040.1:0-16284 GCA_964248625.1 uncultured Acetobacteraceae bacterium
CAGGAACACCGTCGAGGAAGTGCCCAGCGTGCGGTTCAGGGTTTCATTGATCGACAGGTCGATCAGCTCGCGCAGCGGCATCGAGCGGTACTTGCGCAGGTTCTCGCGCACCCGGTCATAGACCACCACCTTGTCGTTGGTGGAGTAGCCGAGGATGGTCAGGATCGCGGCCACCATCACCAGGTCGAACTCGAAGCGGGTGATGGCGAGGAAGCCGATGGTCTTGGTGATGTCGAGCACCAGCGTCGCCACCGCGCTGACCGCGAACTCCCATTCGAAGCGGAACCAGATATAGGCCAGGATCATCAGCAGGCTGATGCCCAGCGCCAGCAGCCCGTTGCGGAACAGCTCCGACGACACCGACGCGCCGACGGCGTCCGCGCGCAGGATCTGCGTGCCCGGCTGCGCCCGCGCCACGCCCGCGCGCACCCGGTCCACCAGCGCCTGGGTGGCGGCTTCCGAGCCCGCATCCTGGCCGCCCGGCGCGTCAAGCCGGATCAGCACGTCGTCGTCGCTGCCGAACCGCTGCAGGCCGCTGGCACTCACGTGCTGGGCTGCCAGGGCGGTGCGGATGCGGGCGAAGTCGGCCGGACCCTGCGTGCGCGCCTCGACCACAACCCCGCCCTTGAAGTCGATGCCGAGCGAGAGGCCGGGATAGAAGAACAGCAGCACCGAGGCCGCCGACAGGAACGCCGACACCGCGAGCCCCAGGAAGCGGCCGCGCATGAACTGGATGCGGGTGCCGTCGCGGACGAAGCGGAAACGCGGCCGTTGCAGGGCTTGCGACATCGGGTGCGCCTCAGACCGGCAGGAAGGCGGGGCGGGTGACGGCATACCAGCGCACCATCAGCATGCGCGACAGCAGCAGCGTGGTGAACAGCGTGGTGACGATGCCGATGGTGATGGTGAGCGCAAAGCCGCGCACCGGGCCGGTGCCGAACACGAACAGCATGACGTGGGCCAGCAGGGCGGTCGCGTTGCTGTCGACGATGGTCGAGGTGGCGCGCTCGAAGCCGGCCTGCATCGCGGCCAGCGGGGTGCGGCCGCGCTTGACTTCCTCGCGGATGCGCTCGTTGATCAGGATGTTGGCATCCACCGCCATGCCGAGCGTCAGCAGCATCCCGGCCATGCCGGGCAGCGTCAGCGTCGCCTCGAACAGCGACAGGATCGCCACGATCAGCACCAGGTTGGCGAGCAGGGCAAGGTTCGCATACCAGCCGAACAGCCCGTAGAAGCTGGCCATGAAGCCCACCACCAGCAGGAAGCCGACGGCAAGGCTGATAGCGCCGGCCCGGATCGAGTCCGCTCCCAGGGTCGGGCCGATGGAGCGCTGCTCGATCACCTGCAGCGGCGCCGGCAGCGCGCCCGCGCGCAGCAGCAAGGCGAGGTCGGTAGCGCTCTGGGCGGTGTAGTTGCCCGTGATCTGGCCGCTGCCGCTTGGGATCACGCCGCGGATCACCGGGGCGGTGATGACCTTGTTGTCCAGCACGATGGCGAACGGCTTGCCGAGGTTGGTGCGGGTAACCTCGGCAAACTGGCGGGTGCCGAGGCTGTCCAGGGAGAAGTCGATCGCCCACTGGCCGGTCTGGCTGTCCAGCCCGGCGCGCGCGTTGGTGAGGTCGGCGCCGTCGACATCGACGTGATGCAGCACCGGCACGATGACCTTGGGGTCGTCCTGCATCGGCAGCATGTCGACGCCCGGCGGCGGCACCCCCTGCGGGCTGACCCCCTCGGCGACCAGATGGAAGGTCATCTTGGCGGTGGTGCCGAGCAGCTGCTTGATCCGGTTCGGGTCGCTGATGCCGGGCAGCTGCACCACGATGCGGTCGTTGCCCTGGCGGGCGATGTCGGGATCGACCGCCCCTGTCGCGTCGATGCGGCGCCGCACGATCTCGATCGACTGGGCGACCGCGTCGCGCGCCCGGGCGCGCAGCGCTGCCGGCGCCAGGGCCACCGCGATGCGGCCGTCGGGCAGGGTGGAGACCGTGAACTCGTTGGGCGTGGCGACCGGCATGGCGGTCAGCGTGGCGATGTCGCGGTCATGCTCGGAGGCCGTGCGCGGCGTGAAGGTGACGGCGCTCAGCGCGGGATCGGCGGCGAGGTTGCGGTAGCCGAGGCCGGCGCCGAGCAGGGACTGCCGCACGCCGTCGGTCAGGGTGTCGAGACGCTCGCGCGCCAGCGTGTCCAGATCCACCCGCATCAGCAGGTACGAGCCGCCGCGCAGATCCAGCCCGAGATGGATCTGCCGCCAGGGCATGCCCGCACCCGGCAGGCGCAGGACGTTGGGAAGGCAGAGCAGCAGGCCGAGCAGGCAGACGGCCAGCACGGCCCCCGTCTTGAAGCGGCTATAGTACATCATGGCGAACCGGCCGACTCCCTTCCGATGCCCGCCTCGGGCGCGGAAGCGGCGGACCATGCCGGGGCGACCTGCATGATGCAACCGCCGAGCTTGCGATGCCCGCTCCGGCTTGACTTGACGCCAGCCGGAGCGGCACCAGAAACCGAGCCAGGCGCCGCCGCCGGCGCCCGCTTGCGACCGGAGCGACCATGTCACCATCCCTGCAACGAGCCGATCCGGACCCGGCGCGCCGCCTGCGGATCGGCATCGCCGGGGCCGGCCATTTCGGGCGCTTCCATGCGCTGAAGGTCGCCGCCTCCGCGCGCTCCGTGCTGGTCGGCATCCACGATCCGGATACGGCGCGCGCCGCCCTGGTGGGTCGCGAGGCGGGCGGCGCGTCCGGCCTCGGCTTCGACGCGCTGCTGCAGGCGTGCGACGCGGTGATCGTCGCCGCCCCGGCGGAGGCGCATTTCGCGCTGGCCGAGGCGGCGCTGCGGGCCGGCCGGCACGTGCTGGTCGAGAAGCCGATCGCCGCCACCTTGGAGCAGGCCGACCGGCTGATCGCGCTGGCCGGGCAGGCGGAGCGCGTGCTGCAGGTCGGCCACCTGCTGCGCTATTCGGCCGAGCATGCGGCGATCACTGCCCGGATCACGCGGCCGCTCTATATCGAGGCGACGCGGATCGCGCCGTTCAAGCCGCGCGGCACCGATGTCTCGGTGATCCTGGACCTGATGATCCACGATCTCGACTTGGTGCTGGCGATCGTCGACAGCCCGATCGTCGATGTCGATGCGCTGGGTGCCGCCGTCAGCAGCGCGCACGAGGACATCGCCAACGCCCGGGTGCGTTTCGCCAATGGCTGTGTGGCCACCATCACCGCCAGCCGCATCTCGCTGAAGACCGAGCGCCGGATGCGGCTGTTCTCCGAGGAAGGCTACCTGTCGGCCGACTTCGTGGCGCGCGAGCTGACCATGATCGGCCGCGAGCGCGGCCTGCCGCTGCCCGGCACCGGCGGCTTCCGGCGCGAGGCGGTGAGCTGGCACGAGCACGACACGCTGGCTGCCGAGCATGCGGCGTTCTGCGCCGCCTGCCTCGACGGGGCGCCGGTGCTGGTCGATGCGGTCGCGGGCAGGCGGGCGCTCGCGGCGGCGCTGGCGGTCACCGACGGCATCGCCGAGGCGCGCCGGCGGATGGAGCGCTCGGGCCTGATCGCGGCTGCCGGCGGCTGATCCGCGCCGGCCGGGTTCTTGCGGGTTTCACAGGGCCGTCACATCGGGCCGCCGGCGCCGGTGCTAGGCAGGCGCCGCACCAGACGCCGGAGCCTGCCTTGAACACCACCTTTCCCATCGGTCGACGCCCCCTGCTCGCCGCGTCCTGCCTGATCGCGGCAGGCGGGCTCGGCGCCTGCCTGCCATCCTCCGCCCGTGCTGCCGACGCCGGCACGGTGGGCGCGCTGTTCGTGTCCAGCAGCCGCTACGCCGGACGGGCCGGCACCGTCACGATCGGCCAGGCGCTGCCCAACAGCGGCAACGTCAAGGCGGTCGCCGACGGCAGCTACCCGGGCGTGTTCGCCAATGACGGCGTCGACGCCAATTTCGGCATCACCGCGCCGATCACCGTGACCGCGCTGCCGACGCAGGTCGCTGCCGGTGGCGGCGTCGGCGTCGGCACCAGGGTCGGCGAGCTCGACGTGACCGCCCTGACCGGGATCAGCACCAGCTTCTCGTCCAAGTCCGAGCTCGCGCTGAACCTGTCGAGCGACGGCCGGTCGCTCACGCTGATGGGCTATGCGGCGCCGATCAACCAGATCGACATTTCCAACAGCAACACGCCGGGCGTGATCGACCCGACCAACACCGACACGCAGGCGCCGACCAACCGCGCCGTGGTCGAGCTGGACGGCGTCGGCCGCATCGCCGCGACGCCGGTGTCCGCGTTCAGCGGCAACAACGGCCGTGCCGCGGTCCTGGTCCGCGACATCCAGGGCTCGGGCCAGGATGCCTATCTGATGGTCGGCAATGCCGGCAACGGATCCGGCACCGAGCCGGCCGGGCTGGTCGCCGATACCGGCGTCCAGCTGATCGTACCCGGCAGCAGCAGCCCGCAGACCATGGTGGTGGGCGCACCGCAGGGCACCCCCGGCGCCAAGACCGGATTCCAGTTCGGCTTCTCGGTGGCCTCGCTCGGCCTGCCGGCGGACAAGTCCGGCAAGGACGACAATTTCCGCGGCGAGCTCTTCCACGACAACGCGCTCTACGTGACCAAGGGCAGCGGCGGAAACGGCATCAACAGCGTCTACCAGGTGGTTCCCGGCAGCAACCCGCTCTCGACGCAGGCAGCCCGCATCTCCATCCTGCCGGGCTTCCCGACCAACCTCGCCGCCAACATCAGCGCAACCGACCCGACCACCGAATTCTATCCGTTTGGGATCTGGTTCGCCAACGCGACCACCCTCTACGTCGCCGACGAGGGTCCGCAATCGCTGGCGGGCGATCCGAATGCCGGGCTGCAGAAGTGGATCTTCGACGGGTCGAAGTGGGTGCTGGCCTATGTGCTGCAGAACGGGCTTCAGCTCGGCCAGAGCTACGGCGTGACCAACTATCCGCAGTCGCTGGCGCCGGCGACGACCGGGCTGCGCAACATCACCGGTGCCGTGGAAGGCAACCGCGTCACCATCTTCGCCGCCACCGCGACGTTCAGCGCCGCCACCGATCCGGGCGCGGATCCGAACCAGGTGGTGCGGATCGTCGACCGGCTCGACGCCACCACGCTGCCGGCTGCCGAACGCTTCGCGACGATACAGGCGCCGGCCTACGGCAAGGTCTATCGCGGGGTGGCCTACGTGCAATGTCCCGGCACGACGTCCTGCCTGTCGGGGGCCGGTCTCGCCAGCCGCTGAGCGCACGGGCTCGGCCGGCGCCCGGAGGGTCTGGCAAAACGGCGCGCGGAGGACGACGTCATCTCGATCTCAAGGCGACCGCGCGCCGCCGCAGCACGGATAACGACCGGACCATGCCGACGCCGTTCCTGACCGCCCGCGACCCGATCCTGTCGCTGTTCCAGTCCGCCGCCGCTGCCGTGGCGCGGCATCGGGCCGGCGGTGCCGTCGATGTCGGCGCGCACCCGCTGCCCGCCGCAGCCGCCCTTCTCGTCGCGGCGCGACGCGGCGGCGGCGGGGCCTACTCGCCGCCCCTGGGCTCCATGGGTCCGGCCTCGACCTGCGCCGGCCTCGGTCTCGAGCTGCTGGAGGCCCTGATCGCCGGCGATGCGGCTCGGCAGCAGGCACTGCAGGACCGGCTGCGTTATTCCTCCTGCGATCCGCTCTGGGCCAGCACCCTGATCGACTATGTCGGCAACCTCGGGGCCAACGGCCAGCCCCGGCCGATCCCCTATGTCCGCTACGCCGACATCGGCGACTTCGTGGTGACGGCGCCGCAGGCCGAGCTGCGCGTCGCCCTGATCTCGGACTGGGCGACCGGCACCGACGAGGCAGGGGCGGTGGCGGCCCTGCTCGCGCAGCAGCGTCCGGACGTCGTGATCCATCTCGGCGACATCTACTATGCCGGCACGCAGGCCGAGTGCGACGCGCACTTCCTGGCGCCGCTGCGCGCGGTGCTGCCGGACACGCCGCTCTTCACCCTGTGCGGCAACCACGACACCTATAGTGGCGGCCACGGCTATTACGGCCTGCTCGCCCGGATCGGCCAGCCGGCCAGCTACTTCTGCCTGCGCAGCCCCGACCGGTCCTGGCAGATCCTCGGCGCCGATACCGGTCTGCACGATGCCGATCCGTTCGACGAGGCGGCCACGCTGACGCGGCTGGAGGCGGCGGAGGAGCTCTGGCATCTCGACAAGCTGCGCGGCTTCCCGGGCCGCACGCTGCTGCTGAGCCATCACCAGCCCTTCTCGGCGTTTGCGCAGATCGGTCCGCGCACGGATGAAGACCCGGTCAACCCCAATTTGATGGCGAGCTACGCCCGGTTCGCCCAGGCCGGCCGCATCGAGGCCTGGTTCTGGGGCCACGAGCACAGCCTGCGGCTTTACGCGCCGTATCGCGGCATCCTGGCCGGCCGGAACATCGGCTACGGCGCCATCCCGGTGGAAGCGACGCCCGGTCCGGCCATGCCGATCGACGGGCTGGCCGATCCGCCGCGCCTGGCGACCGACGTGGCGCTCGATGTCGTGGAAGGCGCCTACACCCACGGCTTCGCGCTGCTCGACATGCATCCCGACCGCATCGACGCAGCCTACTGGGCGCTGACCCGTCCCGACGGCCCCATCCACCGCGAAACGTTTGGAAGCGCGCCGATGGCGTGAGTGCGACCCCGCCGCTACACGCCGTGCGTTCGCAGCCAGGCGATGGCGCGCTGCCAGGCATCCTCGGCGTCGGCCTTGCGGTAGCTGGGGCGGTAGTCGGCATGGAAGCCGTGCGGCGCGTCGGGATAGACCACGATCTCGACGGTGCCGCCGGCGGCGCGGGCCTTCGCCTGGGCGGCGCGGACATCCGACTGCGCGATGCTGCCGTCCTGGCCACCATACAGGCCGAGCAGCGGACACTTCAGCCCGGCCGCCAGCTCGAGCGGGCTGCGCGGCTGGATCGGGGTATCGTCGGTGTTCACCGGGCCGTAGAAGGCGACGGCCGCCTTCAGCGCCGGGTTGTGCTCGGCATAGAGCCAGCTGTCGCGGCCGCCGCGGCAGAAGCCCAGCACGCCGAGCCGGGACGGATCGCCGTGCCGCGCGGCCGCGAACCGGGCTGCGGCGTCGAGATCGCTCAGCACCGTGGCGTCCGGCGCCTTGCGGATCACGTCGCGCACGATCTGCTGCGGGTCGGTCATCGTCGACAGGTCGGCGAGGCGGGCATACAGCTCGGGTGCGATGGCGAGGTAGCCCAGATGCGCGAGGCGCCGGCAGACATCCTTGATGTAGTCGTGGACGCCGAAGATCTCCTCGATCACCAGCACGATCGGGAACGGCCCGGCGCCGTCGGGGCGGGCCAGGTAGGCCGGAAGCGTGCCGTCGGCGACCGGCAGGCTGGTTTCCCCAGCCACCAGCCCGTCGCCGCCGGTGTGGATGGCGGGCGTGTCGCCGTGCGCGGTCGCCATCGTCAGGCCGCTGATCAGGCTGCTCATCACGAAGGTGCGCCGTGCGAGCGGAAACCGACGCAACCCTTCTGTCTCGTCCATGACAACAACTCCGGCGGCAGGTGAGCCCAGGCTTGAGCAGGCGGTCGGCACCGCGGACCCGCAGCTTGTGCCCGTAACGCCTGCGCGCCAAGGCCGGGGCGTTTTCAGCCGCCGGTCGATTCGCGCAGCATCTCCAGCTGCAGCCAGCGTTCCTCCGCCGCCGCCAGCGCCGCCTCGGATGCGGTGAGCGCGTCGGTCGACCGGGTGAACTTGGCCGGATCGCGACGGTAAAGGTTGGCGTCCGACAGCACCCGGCGCAGACGCGCGATCTCGGCCTCGTGCGTCGCGATCTCGCGCGGCAGCTGATCGAGCGCATGCCTGTCCTTGAAGGACAGCTTGCGTGCGGCAGGCTTCTCGGCCCGGGCGGACTGCCCGCGCCTGGCGCCGGATGCCTGGCTCGCACTGCCAGACGAGCCGCCGCCCAGCCCGCCACCTAGCCCGCCACCCTGGGCCACCATGTCGCTGTAGCCGCCGGCATACTCGGTCCAGCGTCCGCCGCCGCCCGACGCGATCACCGAGGTCGCCACCCGGTCCAGGAAGTCGCGATCGTGGCTCACCAGCAGGACGGTGCCGCTGTAGGCCGACAGCATCTCCTGCAGCAGGTCAAGGGTTTCCAGGTCGAGATCGTTGGTGGGCTCGTCCAGCACCAGCAGGTTGGACGGACGCGCCAGCGCGCAGGCCAGCATCAGCCGCCCGCGCTCGCCGCCCGACAGCACGCCGACCCGTGTCCGCGCCTGCTCCGGCCGGAACAGGAAGTCCTTCATGTAGCCGATGACGTGGCGCTTCTCGGCGCCGACCTGCACCATGTCGCCGCCGCCGGCGGTCAGGGTGTCGGACAGGGTGGCGTTCGGATCGAGCGAGCGGCGCTGCTGGTCGAGCGTCACCAGCGACAGGCTGGCGCCGAGCCCGACCTTGCCGGTGTCGGGCTGCTCCAGCCCGGTCAGCAGCCGCAGCAGCGTGGTCTTGCCGGCCCCGTTGGCGCCGACGATGCCGAGCCGGTCGCCGCGCAGCACGCGCAGATCGAGGTTGGCCACGATCGGCCGGCCGTCGAACGACTTCGACATGGCTTCCGCGACCGCGACCAGCTTGCCGGACAGGCCGGTGCCGCTCGCTTCCAGCTTCAGCCCCTGCGGGTTGTGCACCGCGTCGCGCCGCGCCTGACGCAGCGCCGCCAGCTCGCCGACGCGCCTGACGTTGCGCTTGCGCCGGGCGGTGACGCCGTAGCGCATCCAATCCTCCTCGCGCTCGATCTGGCGGTCCAGCTTGTGCGCGTCGCGCTCCTCCTGCTCGAGCACCTCCTCGCGCCAGGCCTCGAACTTCGCGAAGCCCTGGTCGAGCCGCCGCGTGACCCCGCGATCGAGCCACACCACGCTGCGCGACAGCGTCTGCAGCAGCCGGCGGTCATGGCTGATGATCACCATGGCCGACTGCAGCGAGATCAGCTCGCGCTCCAGCCACTCGATCGCCGGCATGTCGAGATGGTTGGTCGGCTCGTCGAGCAGCAGCAGGTCGGGCGAGGGGGCCAGCGCACGAGCCAGGGCCGCGCGCCTGGCCTCGCCGCCGGACAGCCGGGCAGGCTCCTCCGCGCCGGTCAACCCGAGCTCGCCGAGCAGGGCAGGGGCCCGGTGCTCGGCGTCGTTCGGCCCGAGGCCGGCGCGCACATAGTCGAGCGTGCTGGCGTAGCCCGACAGGTCCGGCTCCTGCGGCAGGTAGCGCACCGTCGTGCCCGGCTGCAGGAAGCGGGTGCCGGAGTCCGACTGCAGCTCGCCCGCCGCGATCCGCAGCAGCGTCGACTTGCCCGAGCCGTTGCGGCCGACCAGGCAGAGCCGCTCGCCGGGCGACACGCCGAAGGCGGCGCCGTCCAGCAGCGGTGCGCCGCCAAGCGTGAGGGTGATGTCCTGGAGAAGCAGCAAGGGTGGCGCCATCAGCGGGTTCTGGCCGATGGCGCGACTGCGCGCAACGTGGTGTCCGGGCCCTGGCCCGGCCCGCCAGTCAGTGCGTCAGTTGACCGAACGCGACGGCGGCTGCGCGGACACGATCCTGATGTCGTTGCCGGTCGCGGTGCGGCGCTCGTTCGGAAGCTCGGGGATCACCCGCGGCGCCCGGGCCGGACGCGGCACCTCGCCACCCGCCCGGGACAGGGCCGACACGAAGGACCGGCCCCATTCGAGGGCGGACGCGTCCTTGATCGCCTCCCAGCAGGCCTTCCAGCGATCCTGGCGTTCCGGCCGGCTCATCCGCAGCGCCAGATCGAGCGCGTCGGCGATCTCGTCGGGATCGACCGGATTGACCAGGATGGCCGCGCCGAGTTGCCGGGCGGCGCCGGCGAACTTCGACAGCACCAGCACGCCCGGATCGTCCGGATTCTGCGCCGCCACGTATTCCTTGGCGACCAGGTTCATGCCGTCGCGAAGCGGCGTCACCAGCCCGATGCGCGCCTCGCGCATGAAGCCCGAGATCGCCTCGCGCGACACGCCACGGCTGATCAGCCGCAGCGGCACCCAGTCGCTTTCGCCAAGCGTCGCGTTGATCGAGCCGGCCGCCTGCTCCAGGTCGTCGCGCAGCGTCTGGTAGGCGTCGACATCCTGGCGGCTGGCGGCGGCGATCTGCAGGAATGTGGTCTGGCGCGACCAGTGCTGACGGCTTTCCAGCAGGCGCCGGTAGCCGGCGAGCCGGTGGCGCAGGCCCTTGGTGGGGTCCATCCGGTCCACGCCCAGGATCAGGCTCTGCCCGTCGAGGCTGCGACGCAGGCGCTCGGTTTCGCTGGAATCCTGCGCGTGTTCCGCCATCTCGGCGAAGTCGCGCGGATCGATCTCGACCGGGAAGGCGCCGACGCGGATCTGCCGGTTGCCGAGCTGCAGCCCGCCGCCGGCAAGCCGGGCGGCACCGGCGATGCGCTGGGCGGAGGCCGAGAAGTTCTCGGCGTCGTTGGCGGTCTGGAAGCCGAGCAGGTCGGCCGACAGCAGGTCGCGGATGAACAGCGCCGCTTCCGGCACGCTGGACAGCATGTCCGGGCTCGGGAACGGCGTGTGCAGGAAGAAGCCGATCGGGCAGGTCACGTTGCGCGACCGCAGCGCGGCTGCCATCGCCAGCAGGTGGTAGTCGTGGATCCAGATGGTGTCGGTCGGACGCAGCAGCGGCAGCAGCACGTCGCTGAAGCGCGCATTCACCGCCCGGTAACCCTGCAGGCTGCGCCGGTCGAAATTCATCTGCTCGGGCAGCGAATGCAGCAGCGGCCAGAGCGTGCCGTTGGAGAAGTTGTTGTAGTAGAGCTCGAGCTCCTCGGGCGCCAGATCGACGGTGGCATACTCGACCGAGCCGTGCTGGACCATCGACGGCACGTTGTTGGCTTTCTCGTCGGTCGAGGTCCGGCCGCTCCAGCCGAACCACAGGCCGCCCTGCCGCTCCATCAGATCGTTGAGGGCGACCGCCAGGCCGCCGGCCTTGGCATCACCGCTCGGGATCGAGACCCGGTTCGATACGACCACCAGCCTGCTCATGGAACACTCCCAGACGATCGGCTACGGGCGCGGTCCCGGGGTCGGCCACATGGAACGCCGCATCCCCGGGTCGGTCTTGAGGCAACAGGTCTGAAGATCATAAGCCTGCCGCCCTGGAACAGGTTTCACCGCCGGATGCAAATCCCCGTGGGCGAGCGCGAGCCGATCGAGGCGACGGCGCGTCATCCGCGGCGATGCTGCTCCAGGCGGCGCAGGCGCAGCATCGTCCGCTCTCCCGACAGCACGGCGCCGACCGGCTCGTGCAGCCGGCGGCGCCAGTTGGGATGCTCGTCGGTGGTGCCCGGGATGTTCGGCTGCTCTTCCAGTCCGATCGCATCCTCGGTGGGAATCATCGCCAGCTCGCACGCCGAAAGGCCGACCTGCGCCACCGCGGCATCCACCACCGGCTCGATGTCCCAGACCGCAGGCTGCGGGCCGGCCGCGGCGCCGGCGTCGAGCATCGCCTGCCACAGCGCCGTCCGGTCGGCCGCGCGCTCGGCCAGGGCGGCGTGCTCCTCCGCCTCGGTGCCGCCGAGCTCCAGCTTGTGGCGGATATCGACGCCCTTCCACCAGCCGGCTACCGTCGGCAGGTCGTGGGTGCTGGTCATGGCGCTGGCCTGCTGCGTCCACTTCGAGGGCGCGGTGAAGCTCGTCTTGTCGCGCTCGAACCACAGCACGCGCATGCCGTCGATGCCGTCCTGCTGCAGCCGCTCCTGGAACCCGTCCGGCACGGTGCCGAGATCCTCGCCCAGCACGATCGCCCGGTTGCGCACCGACTCCAGCCGCACCAGGCGGGCGAGGTCGGTCTCGGGCATCTGCATGTAGACGCCCTGGGCGGCGCTGCGGCCTTCCGGCACGATCCACAGGCGGTTCAGGCCCATGGCATGATCGATGCGGACGCCGCCGGCATGGCGCATCGCGCCGGTCAGCATCTCGATGAAGGCGCGGTAGCCGTTGGCGCGCAGGCCGCGCGCCGAGAAGGCGGTGATGCCCCAGTTCTGGCCGTCGCGCTGCAGCAGGTCCGGCGGCGCGCCCACCGTCAGCCCCACCAGCGTTTCGCCCTGGCGGCTCCAGCTGTGGCTGCCGCCGGAGTCCGCGCCGACCGCCAGATCCGAGATCAGCCCGATCGCCATGCCGGCATCGAGTGCCGCCTGCTGGGCCGCCGCCAGCTCGCCGTCGGCGCGATGCTGCAGCCAGGCATGGAAGGCGATCTCGCGCCCGTTCGCCTGCGCAAACGCCTGTGCTCCGGCCGCGTGCGGATCGCGGAACTCGGCAGGCCAGTCCTTCCAGTTCCAGGCGCCGCCGCGCGCGCGCCACAACTCGGCATGCAGCGCCTCGAACAGCGCGTGAAATTCGAGCTTGTCGCCTTCCGAGGCCCGCCAGGCCTGGAAGGCTGCATCGTCGTCACCGCCGACCTCGAAGGTGCTGCGCAGCCGCGACAGCCGGTCGCGCCCGACGCCCGGCCAGTCAACCAGTTCGAGCGCCTCAAGCCGCGCCGCCTCCTCGCCCGGGTCGCCCGCGGCGATGTGCAGCACGTTGAGCATGATGCGGCTGGACGGCGCATACGGGCTGAACCGGTCCGGGTCGGCCGAGAACTGGGCATGCACCGGACTGATGGTGATCGCGCACGCGCCCTGCGACGCCGCCTCGCGCGCGAACTCGGCCAGGGCCGTGAAATCCCCGACCCCGCCATCGCCGGGGCGGCGGAGCGCATAGAGCTGCTGCGCCAGCCCCCAGCCGCGCGGCGGCTGGCCGCGGTCCTGGCCCGGTGCGGCGAAGGCGTCGGCGACGGTGAAGCAGCGCGTCGGCGCCACCGCGACGGTGATTTCGCGGCCGTCGATCTCGAGCCGGTAGTAGCCGGGCTCCCGCGGCAGCGTCAGGCTGGCGTGGCCGTCGCGCCCCGCGGCGGTGCCGGAACTGGTCGTGCCGTCCTCGGCCTGCAGCCGCCACGGGCCCGGACGCGCGGCGAGCGTCAGCGTCTGCCCGGCATCCCCGGTGAGCATCGGCGGCGCCGCCGCATCCTCGGCCTCGAGTGCTGCGATCCGCTCCCGCGCCTGGGCGTCGGTGTCGGCGGCGAGATCGAGTGCCGCCAGGATCGCGCGCAGATCGTCCTGGGCGACGTCGTGCTGCTTGCCGAACGCGTCCTGCCAGTGCGTGGCAAGGCCGGCGCGGCGGCAGAGGATGCCCAGCAGGGCGTCGTCGAGGCTCATGGGGCTTGGACCTGCTCGGGTGCCAGGATGAGGGTCGAGAGCGGCGGCAGCGTCAGCATCAGCGACGCCGGCTGCCCGTGCGACGGCGTGTCGCCGGCCTGCACCGCGCCGTGGTTGCCGACGTTGGAGCCGCCATAGCAGCCGGCGTCGGTGTTCAGCAGCTCCACCCAGCCGCCGGTCTGCGACACTCCGAGCGCGTAGCCGTGGCGGACCACCGGCGTGAAGTTGCAGACCACCAGCAGCGGCCGCTGGCCGTCATGGCCGAAGCGCAGCCAGGCGAACACGCTCTGGTCGGCGTCGTGCAGCACCACCCAGGCGAAGCCGTCATGCGAGCAGTCGCGCGCATGCAGCGCCGGCTCCGCGCGATACAGCCGGTTCAGGTCGCGCAACAGCCCCTGCACGCCGCGATGGCGCGGATCGTCGAGCAGCGTCCAGTCGAGCCCGGTATCGTGGTTCCATTCGCGCACCTGCGCGATCTCGCTGCCCATGAACAGCAGCTTCTTGCCGGGATGACACCACATGAAGCCGTAATAGGCGCGCAGGTTGGCGAACTTCTGCCACTCGTCGCCCGGCATCTTGCCGATCATCGAGCCCTTGCCGTAGACAACCTCGTCGTGGCTGATCGGCAGCACGAAGCGTTCGGAAAAAGCATAGACCAGGCCGAACGAGATCTCGCCGTGATGCCAGCGGCGATTGATCGGCTCCTCCTCGATGTAGTGGAGGGTGTCGTGCATCCACCCCATGTTCCACTTGTAGTCGAAGCCGAGCCCGCCCTCGTCGGCGCTGCGCGTCACGCCGGGGAACGAGGTGGATTCCTCGGCGATCAGCACCGCACCCGGCATGGTCTCGCGCACGGCGCGGCTGAGGTCCTGCAGGAAGGCGATCGATTCCAGGTTCTCGCGGCCGCCGTACTGGTTCGGGACCCACTCGCCGTGCTTGCGGCTGTAGTCGCGATACAGCATCGAGGCGACGGCGTCGACGCGCAGCCCGTCGACATGGAAGTGCCGCAGCCAGAACAGGCCGCTGGCGATCATGAAGCCGCGCACCTCGTTGCGGCCGAGGTTGTAGATGTAGGTGTTCCAGTCCTGATGGTAGCCCTCGAACGGGTTGCCGTGCTCGTAGAGCGGCGTGCCGTCGAAATGCGCCAGCCCATGGCTGTCGGTCGGGAAGTGCGCCGGCACCCAGTCCAGCAGCACGCCGATGCCGGCTGCGTGGCAGCGGTCGATGAAGCGCGCGAACTCGGCGGGCCTGCCCATGCGCGAGGTGGGCGCGAACTGGCCCAGCACCTGGTAGCCCCAGGAGCCGCCGAACGGATGCTCCATGACCGGCATCAGCTCGATATGGGTGAAGCCGAGCTCGGCGATGTAGGGGATCAGCCTGTCGCCCAGCGCCTGCCAGCTGGGCGGGGTGCCATCGTGGGGCAGCCACGACATCGCGTGCAGCTCATAGACCGAGATCGGCGCGTCTGGGGCCTGAGCCGCCGCGCGGGTCTCCATCCAGGCGGCATCGGTCCAGACGAACGGCGTCGGGTCGTCGACGATCGAGGCGGTGGCCGGCGGCAGCTCGGCAGCCCAGGCGACCGGATCGGCGCGCCAGGGCAGCAGGCTGCCGTCGGGCCCGACCAGCTCGTACTTGTAGGTCGCACCAGGCCCGGCGCCGGGGACGAACAGCTCCCATACGCCAGACGGCTGGCGCACCCGCATCGGATGGCGGCGTCCGTCCCAGTTGTTGAACGAGCCCACCACCGACACGCGCTGCGCGTTCGGCGCCCAGACCGCGAAACGGGTGCCGGACACGCCCTCGACCTCCATCGCATGCGCGCCCAGCACCTGGGCGAGATCGCGATGGCGGCCTTCGGAGATCAGGTAGATGTCGAGCTCGCCCAGCAGCGGCTGGAACGAGTACGGATCGGCGATCTCCAGGATCTGTTCGCCGCCAGCACCGTCCGCCACCGTGCAGCGCAGCCGGTAGGGCAGGCTGGTCTCGACCAGTCCCGACCACAGCCCGTCGGAATGCACCCGGCTCAGGGCGCCGCGCGACAGGCCGCTGACCGCGTCCACCACCTCGACCTGCACCGCATCGGGCAGGAAGGCCCGGATCGCCCAGCCGCCCTCGCTCTGGTGCGGCCCCAACAGGGAGAACGGATCGCCGTGCCGTGCACGGACAAGGGAGTCGACCGCACCCGGGTGCGGCAGATGCTCGGCCATCGTCTCAGGCTTCCGTGTTCGGGCTGGGGTCGAGCAGGCGGGTGGCGAGCTGGTCGAGACCGCCGAGCGGGATGCCGATCCAGTCCGGCCGGTTGTCGGCCTCGTAGCGGATCTCGTAGGCAGCCTTCTCCAGCAGGAACAGGTCGAGCAGCGACTGCTCGGCGTCCGGCTTCACCCAGGGGTTGGCGCTGGCTTCCAGCACTTCGCGATAGCTGCCGAGGAAGTCCGCGCCGGCATTGCGGCGGAACTGCTCGATCAGCGTTTCGCGACGCTCGTTCAGCCGCTCGCTGTTGCTGTGCAGGCGCGACGAGGCGGTGGCGCCGGCATAGTCGAACGAGCGCAGCATCCCGGCCACGTCGCGCAGCGGCGAGGAGTGGGCGCGGCGCTGCTCCATCGACTTCGCGGGCTCGCCCTCGAAGTCGATCAGGTAGGCGTCGCCGCCGACCACCAGCACCTGGCCGAGATGGAAATCGCCATGCACGCGGGTGCGCAGCGCCCCAGTGCCGGACGCAGCAAGTCGGCCTGCCAGCCCCTTGAGCGCGTCATGCCTCGCGATGATCCGCTGCGCCATCGCGGCGATGCTCTCGTCGGACTGGCCTTCGGCGACCCGCTGCAACGCCGCGACCGCGCGGTCGATCTGCTCGATCGCCCCGTCCGCCCAGCCAACGAGATCGGCCTCGGTGACCGTCTCGGGCTGGAAGGCGGCATCGTCGCTCGGCGACGAGAACACGTCGTGGAGCTGGGCCAGCCTGCGGCCCAGCGCCTGCGCGAAGCTCGCATAGTTGCTGTAGAGATCGTCGTTCTGCTCGTGCTCGGCGCCGGGCGCCTCGGCGAGGCTGTCTTCTG
>CAXTZG010000040.1:16294-21138 GCA_964248625.1 uncultured Acetobacteraceae bacterium
GCCAGGAACTCGAGCGTCCACTGCCAGCCATCGCCCTGGTTGCGCACGAAGCCCTGCACCAGGATCAGCGTGTTCGGCGTGCCGTCGGCGTCGTAGCGGGTCACCTCGCCATAGAGCGGCGGGGTGTTGGCAAAGCCGCGCGCGGTCAGGTAGCGCGAGATCTCCGCTTCCGGATGCACGCCGGACAGCACCTTGCGCACCACCTTGAGCACGAGCTGGTCGTCAATGATCATCGAGCTGTTGGACTGCTCGGCCGACAGGCGACGGACATGGATCTCGGCCGGACGCTCCACCGCGTCGAAGCGGTCGGTCTTGCTGAAGGCGATGCGGCCGCCGGTGCTGCCGTCCAGCTCGATCACCGCGTCGCGCGCGATCATGTCCAGCGTCGCGGTCACGAAGCTGTCGGTGGCAAAGCCGTCGGTGACGTAGCCGACCAGCGCGCTGCGGCGGATTCGGGTCAGCGCCAGCTGCTGGGCGAGCGGGATGCAGGTGTCCTCGCTGACGGCACCCAGCGGCAGGCAGTAGCGCTCGGTGCGGCCGCCGACCTCGACCGCGATCTCGGTCAGCAGCGACGGGTTGTCGCGATCCTCGCGCAGCGGCACCACGTAGGCGAACGAGATGGCGCCCAGCGTCTCGCTCTTCGACGAGAACCAGCGGCGCTTCGGCAGGTAGGCCGGCAGCACCTCCTTCTCGAGCAGCCGGCGCGCGGGCCCGGCGCCGACCTCGGTCAGCAGGTTGCGCACCACGATCGTCGAGAGGTCGGGCAGCGGCTCCGGCGTCGGCGCGTGCCAGCTCGGCAGCGCCTGCTCGGTTGCCAGCAGGAACCAGTAGAAGCCGTAGGGCGGCAGCGTCAGCAGGTAGGTGAGCTGGCCGACGGGGGGGAAGATCGACCCGCCGATGACGTCGACCGGCACCCGGCCGGCGAACTCGCTCAGATCGAGCTCGACCGCCTGCGCCGAGCGCGACAGGTTGTAGACGCAGAGCAGGGTCTCGTCATGCCCGTCCGTGGTCGGATGGGACCTCGTATAGGCCAGCACCTTGCGGTTGCCGGGATACAGGAAGTGCTGGGTGCCGCGGCCGAAGGCGCGGTGGCGCTTGCGCACCTCCAGCATCCTGCGCATCCAGTTCAGCAGCGAATGCTGGTCGGCCGCCTGCGCCTCGACGTTCACCGCCTGGAAGCCGTAGATCGGGTCCTGCAGCGGCGGCATCACCAAGCCGGCCGGATCGGCGCGGGAGAAGCCGCCATTGCGGTCGATCGACCACTGCATCGGCGTGCGCACGCCGTCGCGGTCGCCGAGATAGATGTTGTCGCCCATGCCGATCTCGTCGCCGTAGTAGATCACCGGCGTGCCGGGCATCGACAGCAGCAGCCCGTTCATCAGCTCGATGCGGCGACGGTCATGCTGCATCAACGGCGACAGGCGACGGCGGATGCCGAGATTGATGCGCGCGCGCTTGTCGGCGGCATAGGTTTCCCACAGATAGTCGCGCTCCGACGAGGTCACCATCTCGAGCGTCAGCTCGTCATGGTTGCGCAGGAACACCGCCCACTGGCAGTTCTCCGGGATCGAGGGCGTTTGGCGCATGATGTCGGTGATCGGGAACCGGTCCTCGCGCGCGATCGCCATGTACATGCGCGGCATCAGCGGGAAATGGAACGACATGTGGCATTCGTCGCCCTGTCCGAAATAGACCTGCGCGTCCTCCGGCCACATGTTGGCTTCCGCCAGCAGCATGCGTCCCGGCGCATAGTCGTCGATCTCCTTGCGGATGCGGCGGATGATGTCGTGCGTCTCGGGCAGGTTCTCGTTGCTGGTGCCGTCACGCTCGATCAGATACGGCACCGCGTCGAGCCTGAGCCCGTCGATGCCGAGATCGAGCCAGAAGCGCATCGCCGACAGCACCTCGTCCATCACCGCCGGGTTGTCGAAGTTCAGGTCGGGCTGATGGCTGTAGAAGCGGTGCCAGTAATAAGCCTTGGCTTCCTCGTCCCAGGTCCAGTTCGACTTCTCGGTGTCGCAGAAGATGATGCGCGTGCCGGCATATTTCGTGTCGGTGTCGGACCAGACATAGAAGTCGCGCTCCGGCGATCCGGCCGGCGCCTTGCGCGCGCGCTGGAACCAGCTGTGCTGGTCGGAGGTGTGGTTGATGACCAGCTCGGTGATCACCCGCAGGCCGCGCTCGTGGGCGGCGACCACGAAGCGGCGCAGGTCGTTCAGCGTGCCGTAATCGGCATGCACGCCGCGATAGTCGGAGATGTCGTAGCCGTCGTCGCGGCGCGGGCTCGGATAGAAGGGCAGCATCCAGATCGCGGTGACGCCGAGATCGACGATGTAGTCGAGCTTCGCGAGCAGGCCTGCGAAATCGCCGACGCCGTCATTGTTGGCATCAAAGAACGACTTGATGTGGATCTGGTAGATGACCGCATCCTTGTACCATAGCGGGTCCTCGATCGGCGTCAGGGTCGGTGCCAGAGTCGGGGATTGGGTCGGTGCCAGGGTCGGAGACTGGGTGGGGGTCATGGTCGCTTGCGTGGTCATGGCAGGCTGCTGGTCCTGGAGAATGTGGCGCGGAACGCGGGCGGGGCGACGGACGCTGCGATCAGGTCGCCGGCTCCGCCCGCCAGATCGCGTAGGGGCGGTCTGGGGTCAGGGTGATGTCGTAGAACTTGGCGTCGAGCCCGAACTGCCGCCCGTCGAGCAGATCCTCGGCCGCGAGCGGCCCCTGGTCCGGCAGGCCCCACTTCCACATCGGCAGCTCCAGCCGCGCCGACTGCACGTGATTCGGATCGAGGCTGATCGCGACCAGGATGACGTTGCCGCGGTCCCGGGTCGCCTTCTCGAAGAACAGCACGGCGTCGTTGGCGGCCGGCAGGAAGGTGATGCCGTGCTGCGTGCGCAGCGCCGGGTTCTCCCGACGGATCGCGTTGAGCCGGGTGATCTCGGGCACGATGTTGCCAGGCCGGTCCCAGTCCCAGGTCCTGATCTGGAACTTCTCGCTGTCGAGATACTCCTCCTTGCCCGGCGCGAGCGGCGTGCCCTCGCAGAGCTCGAAGCCGTTATACACCCCCCACAGCCCCGACAGCGTCGCCGCCGCCGCCGCCCGGATCAGGAAGGCGCCGCGCGTGGCGTTCTGCAGGAAGGACGGGTTGATGTCCGGCGTGTTGACAAAGAAATGCGGCCGGAAGAAGTCCTTCGGCGCCTCGGTCGTCAGCTGTGTCAGGTATTCGGTCAGCTCCGCCTTGGTGTTGCGCCAAGTGAAGTAGGTGTAGCTCTGCCCGAAGCCGACCTTGCCCAGCCGCGCCATCACCTTTGGCCGGGTGAAGGCTTCCGCCAGGAACACCGCATCGGGATAGCGCGCGCGAACCTCGGCGATCATCCATTGCCAGAACGGGAACGGCTTGGTGTGCGGGTTGTCGACGCGGAACAGCCTGATGCCCTGCTCGCACCAGAACAGCACGACATTGGCCAGCGCCAGCCACAGCTCCGGCACGCTGCCCGATGCGTAGAAATCGACATTGACGATGTCCTGGTACTTCTTCGGCGGGTTCTCGGCGTAGCGGATGGTGCCGTCTGGCCGCCAGTCGAACCAGTCCTTGTGTTCGCGGAGCCAGGGATGGTCGGGCGAGCACTGGATCGCGAAGTCGAGCGCCAGCTCAAGCCCGTGCGCTTCCGCGGCTTTGCGCAGATGCAGGAAGTCCTCAAGCGTGCCGAGCGCGGGATGGATCGCGTCGTGGCCGCCTTCCGCGCTGCCGACGGCATAGGGGCTGCCGACATCCTCCGGACCCGGGGTCAGCGTGTTGTTGGGACCCTTGCGGTTGATGCGGCCGATCGGGTGCACGGGAAATACAGCACGTCAAAGCCCATCGCGCGAACCCGCGGCAGGTGCCGCTCGACATCGCGGAAGGTGCCGTGACGCGACGGGTCGTCGGCCATCGAGCGCGGAAACACCTCATACCAGCTGGCAAAACCGGCACCGGTGCGATCCGCATCGACAGGGATCTCGGCACTGCGGATGCTGAAGGGCCGCGCATCCGCCGCCGCCATCACCGCCGCGAGCTCGTCCGACAGCAGGACCGACCGCTTCGCGTCCTCGTCGCCGCCATCCAGGGTCTTCAGCACGGCCGCCAGCTTCGGGTCACGTGCGGCGGCGTCGCGCACGTGGGCCACGCCCTCCACGATCTCGAGCGCTGTCGGCACGCCGGCATTGTGCTTGGCGCCGAGCTCGTGCCGATAGGTGCCCCACAGGTCCCGCCACGCCTCGACGCGATACAGATGCGGCCCGCGTCGCTCCAGGGGAAAGGCCGCCTGCCAGCGATCGTTGCCGAGCAGGCGCATCCGCGTCTCGTGCCAGCCGACATCGCCGGGTCCCTGCCACTGCAGGGCGGCCGCCAGCACGTCGTGGCCGTCGCCGATCACGTCGATCTCGACCTCGACCAGTTCGCCCGCCGTCCGCTTCACCGCGAACAGCCCGCCATCCACCGCCGGGCTCGGCGCCTCGAGCGCCAGCCTTGGCCACGCGCCCGCACGCATCGCCGAGTCGCTGTCGAGCGGCAGCGGCGTGCCGTTCTGCAGCCGGTTGGCGCGGTAGGCCTGCAGGGCGCCCGGCGGCAGCGTGATCACCCGGCCCGGCACCAGCTTGTCATGGTCGAGGCCGGCGCCCTCGACCGGCGCGAAGCTCGAGAACGCCCCGCCGACGGCGGGCAGCACGGTGGCCGGATCGAACGGCGTCGCCCGGTCGTTGCGCGTGTTCAGCAGCAGCAGCGTGGCGTCATGGCTGGTGCGGGGATCGTCGGTGGTGCCGCGCAGCACGGCCATCACCGCCTGACCCGGGGTGGACAGGGT
>CAXTZG010000040.1:21148-31982 GCA_964248625.1 uncultured Acetobacteraceae bacterium
CAAGGGCAGCGGTATGGTCGGCGATGCCGGCGAGCAGGGTCAGCTCGGCTGCCGGTGCCGCATCCTGCGGCATGATCCAGCCGATGCCGTCCGCCACCGCGAACCCGAGCAGCCAGCCGGCATCCCGGGACGCGGGCAGGGATGCCAGCACCGGCGCCACCCGCCTCAGCATCGCCAGCTCGTCCTGGAACCAGCTCCCCCGCCCGTCCCACCAGGCCAGCGACGACAGCACGCCGTCGAGTTCCAGGCCGGCGAAGGTCTCGATCTCTTCCCACGCCATGCCGCCGGTATCGAGGATCAGCATCGCCGCCGGGGCGGCAGCCCGCATGGCCTGCAGCAGCGGCCGCTTCAGCCCGGGGGGAATCGCCCCGAGCCCGGTCAGCCGCACGCCGGCGATGCCGCCCGCTGCCAGCGCGACAAGCGACTCGCCCCAGAACCTGCCGACCGCCTCGGCCGCCGCCGCGTCGGCCAGCTCGGCCTCGGCGACTGCCTCCGAGAAGCCGTGGCGCGGATCGAGCGCCAGATCGCGGCGCGGCTGCGGGAACAGGTCCGGACGCGCCGACGCCACCGGTCCGGACGCCGCGACGCGGTCGACCAGCAGATCCGCCAGGACCGGCAGCCCGGACGGCGATGCCGGACGCACCGGTGCCAGCGACGACACCAGCCCGGGCATCCCGCCATCGGCGAACAGGTCGGGATGCAGGACCGCCTGGAAGCCTGGCGGCACCGGTGCCGCCGCCTCGCCGAGCGGCCTCAGGAGCAGACGGCTCGGCCTCCGGGCCAGCCGCTCTGCGGGTCCGGCCTTTGCAGCCGCACCCGATCCACCATCCTTGCGTCCAACCGGCTCGATCACGTCCATGGGTCCCCCGACGCTGGTATCGCACACCCGGACGCCGATGGCAGCCGGGGCCGCCGGATTGTCACGTCCGGCCATCATCCTGTAGCGGTGCGCAAGGCGGTTGCCGCCCCGGCCCCGGCCAGCCGAGGCCGGCCGCGGGTGCCGACGCCGCTGCTGGACGACGCTCGGCTATTGCAGGTCGACTCCGCCGCTCACCGCCTGGTAGGTGGCGATCGCCAGCGTCAGCGGCTCGAACGGCTTGGTGATGACGAAGGCCGGCTCCACGGCCTCGCCGGTCAGCAGCCGCTCGGGATAGGCCGTCACGAAGATGACAGGCGCATAATGATGCTTGAGGATGCGGCTGACCGCGGAGGTGCCGTCGCCGCCGAGGCCGAGATTGATGTCGGCCAGGATCAGGCCGGGCTTCGTCGCCTGCGCCATCCGCACCGCGTCGGCCTCGGTGGAGGCGACGCCGACGACGCGGTGGCCGCAGCCCTGCACCAGCTCCTCGATATCCATCGCGATGATCGGCTCGTCCTCGATGATCAGCACGTCGGTCGCGGCCGACGCGCGCAGCCGTTCCCGTGCGTCGGCGAGTTGCGCGCTGGCGTCGGCAAGCTCGAGCGCCACGATCGGCGCGGCGTCGTCAACCGCCACCTCCTCGAGTGCGGTCAGCAGCAGCAGCTGACGCTGCTTGGAGCTGAGCCCGTCGACCAGCGACGGCAGGGTCGAGATTCCGGAGTCGAAACGACGTGTCACCCAGTGATACAACCCGTAGCGCGGGGTCAGCGTATCGTCGGTCGAGGCCAGCATCTCGCGCAGGCTTTCGGCGACCAGCAGGTCGCCGCGCGGTTGGCTTCCGGTCAGGGCGCGCGCATAACGTCGTGCATAGGGAAGGGCGCGGAGTAGGTCGTCGCGCCGCGTGCTGGCCATCAGGCGTCTCTCTCTGAACAGGAACGGGATTGCAGTTGGTTGATCCGGCATACAAGGCCCGTCCGGCGGCAATCGAGGAGCCGGGCACGCTGCCCAGGCGCGACCGGGACGGCGCGGAGGCGGTCGCGCATCATGACGACATGCACCGGCAGATGGCGCATCTGCTGCCCGATCTGCGCGCGTTCGCCCGCTTCCTGACACGCGACACCACCGCCGCCGACGATCTGGTCCAGGACACGGTGGTGCGCGCGCTCGCAGCACAGGCCTCGTTCCAGCCCGGGACCAACCTGAAGGCGTGGCTGTTCACCATCGAGCGCAACGCCTTCTACGAGCAGATGCGGCGGAAGCGACGGGAAAGCCAGGTGCTGAGCGAGCAGATGCTGGGTGCGGAGGCGCAGTCGCCCGAAGCGCACCGGCGCGGCGATCTGGCCGACCTGCAGCGCATGCTGTGGGACCTGCCGCCGCTCCTGCGGGAGGCCCTGGTGCTGGTGGGGGCGCAGGAGCTGAGCCATGAGGAGGCCGCAGCCATCTGCGGCGTCCCGATCGGCACGATGAAGGCGCGCGTGTCGCGAGCCCGGGGTCATCTCGCCCGGACGATGAACGCCGAGCCGGCGAAGCGCCCCGCGGGGTCGCGAAGCCGGACCGGGTGACGCCGGCCTGGAGGTCGATACGGGTCGTCGAATGCGCATCCTGCCTCCTGCTGTGGGTCGAGGGCGACGACCGCGGCCTGCCGGCCGCCCGCTCGCCCCATTGGTCGCATCATCCATGGCACTGCCGCAGACTGCGATGCAACAGCACCAGCCCGGACCAGTCGGCCGCACGGTCGCGGAACCGGCAGCGCCTGTAAAGGGTCCGGCAATTCCCGGGCTTGCGGACGCATCATTGCGACAGTGCTGCTCTCGCTCTGTTGTGATACTCCCGATTTCGTGAACGGAACTGTTGATCGGGCATGCAACGCCGCCGAAGCGCCACCCATTGCTGGGGCAGAATTCGGAGTGCCTACAGATGTCGAACAGCTTCCATGATCAGGTCATCACAATCCTGCCCAAGCTGCGGGTGCAGGCGCTCGCCCTGACACGCAACCGGGCGGCGGCGGAGGATCTGGTGCAGGATGCTGTCTGCAACGCGTTGTCGGCTCAGACCAGCTTCATCCCGGGCACGAATTTTCCAGCCTGGATGCACCGCATCCTGCGCAACCGCTTCATCTCGAACCTGCGCAAGCGCCGCGACACCACCGACATCGACGACGTGCCGGCGTCGGCCTTCGCGACCGAGGCGCCGCACGAGGATCGTCTGGCCCTGAAGGATCTCGGCAAGGCGATGACCCGGCTGCCGGCGGACCAGCGCGAGGCGCTGATCATGGTGGTGGTGCAGGGCATGAGCTACGAGGCCCTCGCCGAGGCGACCGGCTGCGCCGTCGGCACCGCCAAGAGCCGGGTGTTCCGCGCGCGCCGTCAGCTCGAGACGTGGCTGATGGGCGAGGTGCCGGAACGTGCGGACGACCGCGCCGCCGCCGCGCGTGCCGCAGCGATCAGCCGCAGCATGGATGCGCGGATCGCCGCAGCCGAGCGACTAGGCCGTACGGTCAGCTGAAGCAGCCTCCGGACCGGGTGCACAGCCACCTCCAGACCGTTTTTAGGTGCTGAGGGAACGGGTCCGCGACGGACCCGTTTCTGACCCAGGCGATGGCTGTGGCATTCTGCTCTGGGGTATTTTCGGTTAATGACTGCAGCGAACGACAAGCCACCGGCGGAGCGTTCGCAGCCCAGTCCGAAGAAGAAACGGAAGGCCGACACCGCGTTCGACCTCTGGCTTCAACGGGGCCTTCACAAGATGTTCGACGACGTCGCCAGCGAGCCGATTCCAGACGACCTGCTCAAGCTGATCGAAGACGATCGCAGCGTCTGACATGGCAGGCTCCGTTTCGAGACCGTGGCGCCGCCCTGGCCTGAGGCCGTGGCCGGTCCGGAACCTGCTGGACAGCGTCAGCGCGAGACTGATCGCGCTCATCCTGTTCTCCGTGGTGCCTCTTGCAGCACTCGGCTCGCTGATGGCGTGGCACAACTACCAGTCGACGCTGAATGCCAGCACCAACCGCGCCGTCGTGGTCGCCGAGGCGCTGGCCGGGCAGTTCGACCAGCAGGTCGCCGACAGCGAGCGCCTGCTGCACGCCGTGGCCCGGCAGCCGGGGCTTCGCGATCCGGCCGGCTGCACGGAGATGCTGCAGCTCGCGCGCATGCTGCGGATCGCGCCGCTCGACGATCTGGTGCTGCTCGACGCGCATGGCGCTCCCGCCTGCGGCTTTGCGGGCGCCCACACCGACATAGGCGCGTCGCCGGCCCGCTCGCCCCCGGCGGCGGACGCTGCGGTGGCCTTGCAGCCGATGCTCGGCGGCAATGCGAAGACGACCACCGCGATGCTGCGTCTGAGCCTGCCCGCCACCGGACCCCAGGGCGCTGCCACGCTCGTCGCCGACATGCCGCTTGGCTGGACGCCGGGCGAGCCGGCCGCCACGGCGCTGTGGCAATCCCGCCTGGGTCCGGGCGGCGACGCCGAGGCCTGGCTGGTAGGTCCGGATGGCAGGGAGGTCCCGCTCTGCGCCGGCTGCGGCTGGACGGACCGGCGCGCGGACAAGGCATCCGGCGTCCGGGGCCGCTATCTGAAGCATGCGCTCGTGGCCGACATCGATCTGCTGGTGACCACGCAGCCGAGCCGCCGGGAAAGCCATGCGCTCATGGTCTTCCTGTGGCGGGTGATCGCGATCGCGCTGCTGCTGACGCTGGGGCTGGTCGCGGTGGGCATCGGCGCCGGCGCGCTGATCGTGGCGCCGCTGCGCGCCGTGACCCGGTCGGTCACCGAATGGCGGCGCGCCGGCGCCTATGATCCGCGCCACACGCGCTGGACGCCGATCGAGCTCCGACAGCTTTCGCGTGCCTTCACGCAGGCCGCCCGGTCGCTGGCGGCGCACGAGGAGCGTCTGCGCAAGGCCGAGGTCAACCAGGAGCTCCTGATCAAGGAGATCCACCACCGGGTGAAGAACAACCTGCAGATCATCGCTTCCCTGCTCAACCTGCAGGCGAACCGCATCCGCCAGCCCGAAGCGCGCGCCGAGTTCGCTTCCGCCCGCGACCGCGTGCGGGCGCTGGCGACGCTGCACCGGCACCTCTATTCCGAGGGCGAGCTGCACACCCTGAACATGCGGCCGTTTCTGGAGGAGCTCTGCGGCCAGCTGTTCCAGGCGATCGGCGAAAAGGAAGGCCGTCGCATCCGCCTCGACATCGAGGCACCCGAGATCACCATGTCCACCGACCAGGCGGTGCCCCTGGCGCTGGTGGTGACGGAAACGGTCAGCAACGCGATCAAGTACGCCTTTCCCGGCGGCCGCAGCGGCATGGTATCGGTGCGTCTTGCCGAGGAGGTCGAGGGCATCGCCACCCTGGTGATCGAGGATGACGGCGTCGGCATACCGGCCGGCCGTGCCGAGACCGAAACCGGAATCCGCGACGGGCTGGGAATCCAATTGATCCGCGGCTTCGCGCGCCAGCTTGGCGCGACGCTGGAAGTGATCGAGGGGGAGGCCGACGAGAACGGCCGCAGCACCGGCACGCGCTATACGCTCCTGGTGCCGCTGCATCCGAAGGTCGAGACCTATGCCGAGACCGGGGCGGCCCCCGAGAAGGTCGATGCTTCCGCCTGACCGGCCGCATGAAGCTTCCTCAACAAAGCCGCCTGGCCCTGTCAAACCTCGTCCGGGATCGCTAGATCGGCCATGCCATGAACAGCAACCGCAGTGTCGTCCGCGCCTGGTCGCGCACCCAGTCCAGGATCGGCAGGCGGCAGGCGATGCCGGTCATCCTGCTCGGGCTGCTCTCGACGGCGCTCGCGATCGGGCAGGCCTGGTGCATTGCGGTGGTGCTCGCGCATGCCCTCGCCTGGAGCGTCAGCCACAGCGTCGCCCCATCCGGCTGGACCCCCCTCGTGCTGTTCGCGGCATTGGCGGTGGTGCGGGCGCTGCTGCTGATCGCGCAGGAAAGCCGGGCCGCCGGCACGGCAGCCGCATCGCGCC
Organism: uncultured Acetobacteraceae bacterium; assembly: GCA_964248625.1. Lineage (GTDB taxonomy): Bacteria > Pseudomonadota > Alphaproteobacteria > Acetobacterales > Acetobacteraceae > Lichenicola. Next base: position 26,986 of record CAXTZG010000040.1, read on the forward strand.
GCCGTTTGCGCGGCGAGGCGCTGGTGGCGCTGCTGGCGCGCGGCCCGGCGCTGCTGCGGCGGCAGGCGAGCGGCGCGCTGACCGCGCTGGTGGTCGACCGGATCGAGGCGCTGGACGGGTTCTTCAGCCGCTGGATCCCCGCTGCCTCCTTGGCCGTCGTGTCGCCGGCGCTGGTGCTGGTGGTCGTCGGGATCGTGCAGCCGAGGGCAGCCCTGGTGCTGCTGGTCTGCGGCCTCGCGGTGCCGGCCTCGCAGGCGCTGTTCGGCATTGGTGCTGCTCTCGCGTCCCGGCAGCAGTTCGTCGCCATGGCCCGGCTGCAGGCACGCTTCCTTGACCGCATGCGCGGCATCGCCACCATCGTCCTGGCCGGCCGTGCCGACGACGAGGCCGAACGGCTGGGCGTGGCCGCGGACGAGCTGCGCCGGCGCACCATGCGCGTGCTCCGGGTCGCGTTCCTGTCCTCGGCAGCCCTCGACTGCGCGTTCGCGGCTGCCCTGGTGCTGATCGCCCTGCTCGATGGCCGGGCGCTGCTTGCCGGTGGTGCCGCGCGGTCCTGGGTGGGGGCGCTGCTGCTGCCGCGCTCGCTGTTCGCGCTGATCCTGGTGCCCGAGTTCTTCAGCCCGCTGCGCAGCTTCGCGCTCGCCTACCAGGACCGCATGCAGGCTTCGGGCGCCGCCGAGGCGCTCGACGCGCTGGTGCGCGATGGCGGTGCGGGCTCGCCGCCACCGGTCGCGCGGCCGCAGCCGGTCAGGACCGTGGCGGCCCATGGCGTCGCCGTCGCCTTCGAGGCCGTGGGCTTCGCCTGGGACGCGACTCGCGCGCCGGCCCTGGATGCCGTCAGCTTCCGGATCCCGGCCCAGGAAACCGTGGTGCTGGTCGGACCGTCGGGCAGCGGCAAGTCCACCATCATCGAGATGCTGCTGGGCTTCATCGCGCCGGACAGCGGACGCATCACCCTGAACGGGGCCGACATCGCCACCATCGTGCCCGAGGCGCTGGCGCAGATGACCTCCTGGATCGGCCAGCGTCCGCTTCTGTTTGCCGGCACCATCCGCGAGAACGTGCTGTTCGCGCGCCCCGAGGCCTCGGAGACGGAGCTCGCGTCGGCGCTGCGGGCGGCTGCCGTCCAGGGCTTCGCGGCCGGGCTTCCCGAGGGCATCGACACGCGGATCGGCGAAGGCGGCTACGGCCTGTCAGGCGGCCAGGCGCAGCGTGTGGCGATCGCGCGCGCCTTTCTGCGCAACGCTCCGCTGCTGCTGCTCGACGAGCCGACCGCGCATCTCGATCCGGGCACCGAACGCGAGATCCTGGACAGCCTGCGCCGCCTGGCGATCGGCCGCACCGTGCTGCTGGCCAGCCATTCCGCCGCGGCGCACGCCTTTTCCGGGCGGCGGATCGACCTCGCCCGCGGGCGGGTGGTGCCGCTCCAGGGTGCGGCCTCGGCATGACCGCCCCCAGGCCGACCAGCGGCATCGGCCCGCTGCTGCAGGTCGTGGCGGTGTGGCGCCGGCGCAGCCCGGGCCTGCTGGCCGGCATCGTCGTCTCGCTGGCGTCCTTTCTGTTCGGGCTGTCGCTGCTCGGCGCGTCGGGCCTGCGGCTCGCCGGCACCGGCGCCGGGCTGGTGCTGGCCTCGGCGCTGCTGCTTCGCCTGCTGGGTGTCGGGCGGGTCGTGCTGCGCTATGCCGAGCGGCTGACGACGCATGATGCGATGTTCCGCGCCCTGGCCGATCTGCGCGTCTGGTTCTTCCGCCGCGTCGCCCGCAGCGCTGCCGGCGGTCTCGGCTTCCGGCGCTCCGGCGACCTGCTGTCGCGGCTGGTCGGCGACGTCGAGGCGCTGGACGGGCTTTATCTGCGCATCCTGGTGCCGCTCGCCGGCGCTGTCGTGGCGCTGCCGATCCTGGTCCTGCTGGCGCTCCGGCATGGGCTGGGGCTGACGCTTGCCGTGTCGGTGCCGTTCGCGTGTGCTGTCTTCCTGCTGCCCTTCCTGGCGGCAGTGCTGGTAAGCCGGGAGGCCGCCGGCCTGTCCGCCCGCGCCTCGCAGCTGCGGGTGACGGTGCTCGACCTGACGAGCGGCCTGCGCGAGATCCGGGCCTTCAATGCCGAGGGTCGCATGCTGGCTGCGGTGCAGGCGCGGGAGTCGTCGCTGCTGTCGCTGCAGCAGACGCTGGCGCGTCGTGTCGCGGTGGCCGGCGCGCTGTCGTTCCTGTGCCAGCAGCTGGCGGTGCTGGCGCTGCTGGCCTCGGTCGCGGGCCTCGCCTTCGGCCGCATCGCCCCGATCGAGGCGACGGTGCTGCTGTTCGCGCTGATCGCGGCGTTCGAGGTGGCAGGCGGCCTGACCCGGGCAGGGGCGCTGGCCGGCCATGTCACGCGTGCCGCCGCCCGGGTGGTGGGAGCGGGAGAGCCGGGTCCGGTCGGGCATGCGGCACGTCCGGCCGATCCTGCGCCGCAGGGCCACGGGCTGCTGTTTCGCGACGTCGGCTATCGGTGGCAGCCGGACCGGCCGCCGGTGTTCGAGTACCTGACGCTCGAGATTCCGCAGGGCGCGCGCGTGGCGATCCTGGGCCCGTCCGGCTCGGGCAAGTCCAGCCTGGCCGCGCTGCTGCTGCGGGTGGCGCGGCCGCAGACCGGCCGTATCAGCCTTGGCGGCGTCGATCTCGCCGATCTCGACGAGGCGGCGCTGCGTACCCGCATCGCCTGGCTCAGCCAGTCGACGCACCTGTTCGAGGACAGCATCCGCGCCAACCTGCTGCTCGGCCGGCCTGATGCGACCGACGCGCAGCTCTGGCAGGCGCTCGACCAGGCGGCGGTCGGAGAGCTGATCCGCACCCTGCCGGACCGGCTGGAGACCTGGCTCGGCGAGGGCGGCCTCGGCCTGTCGGGCGGGCAGGCGCGGCGTCTGGCGCTGGCGCGCACGCTGCTGTCGCCCGCGCCGATCCTGATCCTCGACGAGCCCGCGGCCGGGCTCGATGCCGAGACCGAGCAGTCCTTTCTGTCCACGCTGAACGAGGCGGCGCCGGGCCGGACGGTCATCCTGATCGCCCATCGCCTCACCGGGGTCGAGCGGCTGGACCGGATCTGGCGCCTGTCCGGCGGCGTCGCGACGGCGGCGGCGGCATGAGGCCGGCCCGGCATCGGCCTGTCAGGATTGCGGCGGATTGACGCGGACAGCCCTTGGGCGGCACCTGTAGCGGCAACATCCGGGATCCCGATTCATGCGTCGCCTGTCATCCTTCGCCGCCGTCTGCCTGCTGTCGGGCGTGGTTTCCGGCTGTGCCACCCTGGGCGGGAGCGGCGATGACGACGCTGGCCGCAAGTACGTGGTGTTCTTCACCAAGGGCTCGTCGGCCGTCGATCAGCCGGGGCGCGACGTGGTTGCGCACGTGGCGATGATCGCCAGCCATCACCACGACCTGTCCCTGGTGGTCGCCGGTTACGCGGCCGCGCACGGCGACCTCGACGCCGATCAGGCGCTGTCGGCGGCGCGGGCCGATCGGGTGTCGGCATCGCTGCAGGCCGACGGCGTCGCGGCCTCGCGCATCAGCGAGCATGCGCGTCCGCCGGCCAACGAGGATCCGAGTGTCGCCGCGCGTCGCGTCGAGATCGGATTCGTGTCGTCGCCCTGATCCGCCAGCCCGCCGTGCCGTCTTGCTGACCCGCGAGGCGACGTCGCTTCCGGGCAGCGGGGTCGACGATCCCGTGTCGGTGCTGGCCCGCGTGTTCGGCTTCCCCGGCTTTCGCGGCCTGCAGCAGCAGGCCGTGGACCGGGTGATGGCGGGCGGCGACGCGCTCGTGCTGATGCCGACCGGCGGCGGCAAGAGCATCTGCTACCAGGTGCCGGCCCTGTGCCGGCCCGGCATGGGGCTGGTGGTGTCCCCGCTGATCGCCCTGATGGACGACCAGGTCGCCGCCCTGCGCCAGGTCGGGGTGAATGCCGCCGCCCTGCATTCCGACCTGGAAACGGAGGAGGCGGCGCGGATCCGGTCCGATCTCGCCGCCGGCCGGCTCGACCTGCTCTATGTCTCGCCGGAGCGGCTGCTCTCGCCCGGCATGCTGGACCGGCTGTCCCGGCTCGAGATCTCGGTGATCGCCATCGACGAGGCGCACTGCGTGTCCGCCTGGGGCCACGAGTTCCGGCCGGAATACCGCGCCCTGGCGCAGCTGCCGCAGCGCCTGCCCGACGTGCCGCGCATCGCGCTGACCGCGACCGCCGATCCGCGCACGCGCGCCGACATCATCGAGGCGCTGGCGATGCCCGACGCCGAGATCCTGATCGCCAGCTTCCACCGGCCCAACCTGCACATCGCCGCCCGACCGAAGGGTTCGGAGCTGACCCAGCTGCTGGAGCTGCTCGGCCGCCACAAGAACGAGGCCTCGATCGTGTATTGCGGCAGCCGCAACAAGACCGAGCGCATCGCGCGCTCGCTGCGCGAACGCGACATCCCGGCAATCCCGTTCCATGCCGGCCTGTCGCCGCTCGAGAAGCGGGCGGGGCTGCTGCGCTTCCGCTCCGGCGAGCCGATCGTGGTCTGCGCGACCATCGCGTTCGGCATGGGCATCGACCGTCCGGACGTGCGATCGGTGGTGCATCTGGACATGCCCGACAGCCCGGAAGGATACTATCAGCAGATCGGGCGTGCCGGCCGCGACGGCGCGCGCTCCGACACGCTGCTGCTGTTCGGCGGCGAGGACATGGCGCGCGCCCGGCACTGGCTGGACCAGAGCCAGGCGCCGCCGGCGCAGAAGCGGGTGATGAGCCAGCGGCTGGAGGCGATGATCGGGCTGGCCGAGTGCACCGGCTGCCGCACCCGCGCGCTGCTGTCCTGCTTCGGCGAGGAGCTGCCGGCGGACTGCGGGCATTGCGACAACTGCCGCTCGCCGCTCGCGATGTTCGACGGCACCGTGGCCTCGCAGAAGGTGCTGTCGGCGATCTACCGCACCGGCCAGATGTTCGGCGCCCTGCACATCGTTTCGGTGCTGCGCGGCAAGCAGACCGAGGC
>CAXTZG010000041.1:0-31671 GCA_964248625.1 uncultured Acetobacteraceae bacterium
AGCACTCGTCGCAACCGTCTGTTTCTGGCTCACCTGATTGAGTCGGCAGCCTAGAGGCTTGCCCAGACGATGCGGTGCAGCCAGGCGAGCTCGCTGCCGCCGCACGATACGCCGGCACCGTCGGTGCCCAGCATGTCGAACTCCATGCGCTCCGAAGCGCGGCCGGTGACGATGCCGGCCTCGACCGGTCCCTCCGCGCGACGCAGCAGCACGCGGTCGCCAGGCCGGACCGGCGCTTCCGGCGAGACGATCACCGTGCCGCCCTGACGGAACACCGGCTCGAGCCGGTCGCTGTCCACCTGCACCGCGTAGCCGTGCGGATCGCCGGGCTGCGGCACCTCGGTCTGCTCCCAGCTCTGCCCGGACGGATGGCCCGCCTCGTCGAACAGGCCGTCGACATCCAGCCGCGACAGCGGCAGCAGCGGCAGATGCCGGGCGCGATGGGTGCGGCCGATGGTCAGCGCGCGGGCGCCGCCGACCAGGGTGGTGAAGGTTTCCAGGCTGGCGCCGGTCGCCGACAGCACGCGCGACAGGCTCTCGGTGCTGGGCCAGCGCAGGCCACGCCGGGTGGTGCGCTTGGAGCGATTGAATGCGGTGGGATCGAGCCCGGCGGCGCGCGCCAGCCCCGAGGGCGACAATCCCTTCTCGGCCGCCAGCGTATCGATCGCGCGCCAAAGATCCTCGTGCTTCATGCGTGCGGTTCCTCAGGCGACCTTCATGATCTCCTGGTCGTGCCGCAGGCAACCCGCGGGCGTGATGCGGTAGCGATGACCGGTGCAGGCGGCGAGGCCGACCTGCTCCAGGCGATCAAGGCAGCGTGCATCCTTCAGTTCGGCGCGGCTGGCGTCGGGTCGCCCGGCCTCGCCGCAGAGCTTGAGGCGGTGCAGCGCCGAACGGCAGCAGGTCTCGAGATAGGGCTCGTTCCACATGCCGACCAGGATTGCCGCATGCGGTGCCGCTGGCAAGCGGTCCCCTTCCCACGGGGCGTCGTATGCGGCAGGAACGAACCACATGATGCCGCAATCGCTTTCCCTCCCGCTGCTGCGCCGGCTCGATCCGGAGCGCGCGCATGGCCTGGCGCTCGGCGCCCTGGCGCTCGGTCTCGGCGGCGGCAGCCGGCCGCAGGACGATGCCGGCCTCGCGGTCACGGCCATGGGTCTGCGGTTCCCCAATCCGATCGGCATCGCCGCCGGCTTCGACAAGAACGCGCGCGTCGTCCGGCCGCTCGCCCGGCTGGGCTTCGGCTTCGTCGAGGCCGGCACGGTGACGCCGCTGCCGCAGGACGGCAACCCGCGGCCGCGTGTGTTCCGGCTCCCGGAGAACGGCGCGGTGATCAACCGCCTGGGCTTCAACAATCACGGCCTCGACCGCTTTCACAGCCGGCTGCGTCGGCTGCGCGACCACCGGCCCCTGGCGGTGCCGTTCGGCGCCAATCTCGGCATCAACAAGGAGGGCGCCGATCCGCCACGCGACTACGCGCGGCTGGCCCAGGCCCTGGCGCCGCTATCGGACTATCTGGTGATCAACCTGTCCTCGCCGAACACGCCCGGCCTGCGCGAGCTGCAGCGGGTGGAGCGGCTGCGCGAGCTGCTGCAGGCGGTAACCCAGGCGGTGCCCACCCGGCCGCCGCTGCTGGTCAAGCTGGCCCCGGACCTCGCCTCCGACGCGCTGCCCGCCATCGTGGAGACCGCGATCGCCGCCGGGATCGATGGGCTGATCGTGTCGAACACGCTGCTGGCGCGTCCGCCCGGGCTTTCCGGACGGCATGCGGGCGAGGCCGGCGGCCTGTCCGGACGGCCGCTGCGGGCCCACAGCACCGCGATGCTAGCCGAGGTGTCGCGCCTGTCCAAGGGCCGGCTGACCCTGATCGGCTGCGGCGGCATCGAGTGCGGCGCCGACATCTTGGAGAAGATGCGCGCGGGCGCTCATCTGGTGCAGCTCTATACCCGCTTCGCCTATGAGGGGCCGGCGCTGCTGCGCCGGCTGAAGACCGAGCTCAGGCAGGCGGTGCGGGACGGGGGCTGGCCATCGCTGGACGCGGCCTGCCGGGACGGGGCGCTGCCCGCAGAGGGACGCTGATGCAGCATCTGGACGGGTTCGAGACCCTGGCGTCGCGCTATGACGGCTTCATCGTCGATCTCTGGGGCGTGATCCATGACGGCGTCGTCGCCTATCCCGGTGCCGTCGACTGTCTTCTGCGGCTGCGCCAGGCGGGCAGGCGGGTGGTGCTGCTGTCCAACGCGCCGCGCCGGACGCGGCTGGCGCAGGCGACGCTGCGTCGCATGGGCATCCCCGACGACGCCTACGACGCCATCCTGACCAGCGGCGAGGCGACCCGCACGGCGCTGATCGCGCGCAGCGACCCCTGGTTCGCCGCCCTCGGCCACCGCGTCTGGCACCTCGGGCCGGACAAGGACCGCAACCTGCTCGAGGACGTGCCCCTGCAGCTCGCGGCGAGTCCGGCCGAGGCCGACTTCGTGCTCAATACCGGTCCGGACGACGAGCTGGGCGAGACCGACGTCGAGCCGTATCTGCCGGTGCTCAGGGAATGCGCGGCGCGGGGCTTGAGGATGGTCTGCGCCAATCCCGATCTGGAAGTGGTGCGCAGCGGCGGCCAGCGCCTGATCTGCGCCGGCCTGCTGGCGCGCTACTACGCGCAGTACGGCGGCGAGGTCAGGCAGATCGGCAAGCCGTATCGCGACATCTACCGGCCGGTGCGCGAAGCGCTGGACCTGCCGGACGCGCGCATCCTCGCCGTGGGCGATTCGCTTGCCACCGACATCGCCGGCGCCAGGGCAGCCGGGATCGCGTCCTGCTGGGTGCTGGGCGGCATCCATCGCGAGATGATCGGCGACGACCACGCGCTGGCGGAGGCGCAGGCCGCGGCCGCCGGTCTTGCGCCGGTGGCGACGATTCCGCGCTTCGTCTGGTAGCCGTCCGACCGCAGCGACGCTCGCCGCTCAGGCGTTGCCGACCTCGCCGACCAGCCGCAGCGGGTCGACGCCAAGGGCCGCGAACGCACGGCGCCACTTGCGGTCATGCTCGGTGCCGAACACCAGGGCCTCGTCCGCCGGCGCCGAGAGCCAAGCGTTCTGCCGGATCTCGGCCTCCAGCTGTCCCGGGCCCCAGGCCGCGTGGCCCAGCGCCAGCAGCGCCTGCCTCGGCCCCTGGCCATCGGCGATCTCGCGCAGCACGTCGAGACTGGCGGTCAGGACGATGCCGGCATCGACGGTCAGGCTGCCGTCCCCGCTCCAGTCGCTGCTGTGCAGCACGAAGCCGCGCGAGCCTTCCATCGGACCGCCGGCGCAGAGCGCGATCCGGCGACGCGGCGGCGTCGGCGTGATCTCGAGCTGGGCCAGCAGGTCGTCGAAGCCCGGCTCGGACAGGCGGCGATTGACCACCAGCCCCATGGCGCCATCCTCGGCCGAGTGCGCGCACAGGAAGATCACGGTCTGGCTGAAATTCTTGTCGAGCAGCGACGGCATCGCGATCAGCAGGTGCCCGGTCAGGCTCACGTCGGCGTTGTCGAGGAGGGAAAGCATCCATCCAGATGTGGCGAAGGCCACGACGGACGCAAGACGATCGGCATCGGCTGCGGACAAATCCATGCCGTCGCCGCGCGGCCGCCACGCCGGTTGCGCAACCGTCTCGAACGGTGAGACTTTTATCCGCAGGCCGTGGCCCGTCCGCCTCGCCTGTCCCCCGCCTGCAAGGTGCAGCATGCCGTTCACCCTCGCCTATCTCGACAGTCCGGTGCCGACGATCCCGGCCCGGCCCGGCCCTGATGCAAGAGGACAGGCGCGTCCGGCGGACCGGCAGGAGCATTTCGGCACCGAGGAGGCAGCCCTGAAGCGTGCGGCGCATCTGCTGCCGGGACCGGACTGGCTCGACCTGCGCCTGTATGGCCCGGACGGCCGCCGTCTGGCCGATCAGGCCGAGCTCGCGGCCCATCTCGGTCTCGAGCCGAGCTGACCCTGCCGCATCACCGCCCTGTCCATCCTGGAGGTTTCATGAGCCTGACTGTCTTCATCACCGGCGCCACCGCCGGGTTCGGCAGGACGATCGCCGAGCGCCTGATCGCGGACGGGCATCGCGTCGTCGCCACCGGCCGCCGCCGGGAGCGTCTGGATGCGCTGCACCAGCAGCTCGGCGAGCGCCTGCTCCCCGTGGCGCTGGACGTCAGCGACGCCGCCGCGGTCGCCGCCCTGCCGGGGAGCCTGCCAGAGGACTGGCGCGCGGTCGACGTGCTGGTGGCCAATGCCGGGCTGGCGCTCGGGCTGGCGCCGGCCTGGCAGTGCGAGATCGGCGACTGGGAGCAGATGGTGGCGACCAATGTCGGCGGCGTCATCGGCACCACGCGCGCCCTGCTGCCGGGCATGGTGGCGCGCAACCGCGGCCACGTGATCACGATCGGCAGCGCGGCCGGCTCCTACCCGTATCCGGGCGGCAACGTGTATGGCGCGACCAAGGCATTCGTGGCGCAGTTCGCGCTGAACCTGAAGGCGGACCTGGTGGGCACGGCGGTGCGGGTCACCAACATCGAGCCCGGCCTGGTGGGCGGCAGCGAATTCAGCCAGGTCCGCTTCGGCGACAAGGAGAAGGCCGCCGCGATGTATCGCAATGCCGATCCGCTGCTGCCCGAGGACATCGCCGAGACCGTCGCCTGGGTGGTCGGGCTGCCCGCGCGCGTGAACATCAACCGGATCGAGATGATGCCGACGACCCAGGCGCCTGGGCCGCTCACCATCAAGCGGCGCGAAGGCTGAGCCCGCGATGGACGGCGAGACGCGCAAGCGGCTGCTGAAGCGCTGCCGCGTGACGTCGGCGAAGGGGTTCTGCCTCGCCGACCACGATCCGGACGACAAGGGCGGCCTGGGCATCGAGGAGGAGCAGGGCAGGCTGCTGCTGCGAGAGGGGGTGGAGCGCCTTTCGACGCTGCAGCAGTCGCTGTATGCGAACGGGCGCTGGGCGGTGCTGGCGGTGTTCCAGGCGATGGATGCGGCCGGCAAGGACGGCACCATCCGGCACGTGATGTCGGGCGTGAACCCGCAGGGCGTCAGCGTGACCTCGTTCAAGCAGCCAGGCCCGGTGGAGCTCGGGCATGATTTCCTGTGGCGCATCCATGCGGCGGTGCCGGCGCGCGGCCGGATCGGCATCTTCAACCGCAGCCATTACGAGGAGGTGCTGGTCGCCCGCGTGCATCCGCAGGTGCTGGAGACGCAGGACCTGCCGCGGCAGCGCCGCCACCCGAAATTCTGGGACAACCGCCTCAAGGACATCCGCCACTTCGAACGCTACCTCGACCGTCAGGGCATCGTGGTGGTGAAGTTCTTTCTCAACATCTCCAAGGAGGAGCAGCGGCAGCGCTTCCTGTCGCGTCTCGACGACCCGGAGAAGCAGTGGAAGTTCAGCGTCGGCGACCTGAGCGAGCGCAACCACTGGGACGAGTACCAGACCGCCTACGAGCAGGCGATCGCCGCCACCGCGACGCCGGAAGCGCCCTGGTTCGTCGTGCCGGGCAACCACAAATGGTTCGCGCATCTGGTCGTGGTCGAGGCGATGATTGGGGCGCTCGAGCGGTGCGACCTGTCGATGCCGAAGCTCGCGCCGGCCACCCGGGCCGAGCTGGACACGGCGAGACAGCGGCTCGAAGCCGAGGGCTGAACGCGAAACGGCGGAACCCGAAGGTCCCGCCGTCCGTGCCGCCGTTGCGGGTGTTGTGCCTCAGTCGGCGATCTCGGCCTCGCGCTCCGAGCCGCCCTCGTCGCCATCCTCTTCCTCCGACCGCGGGGCCGGGGCCGGGTTCTCGATGAAGTCGAACGTCAGCTTGCCGTCCTTGAAGCCGACCTTGACCGCGCCGCCATGCACGAGCTTGCCGAACAGCAGCTCCTCGGCGAGCGGCTTCTTGATGTGCTCCTGAATCACGCGAGCCAGCGGACGGGCGCCATACAGCCTGTCGTAACCGCGCTCGGCCAGCCATTCCTTGGCAGACGACGACACCTCGATGGTGACGTTGCGGTCGGCGAGCTGCGCCTCGAGCTGCAGCACGAACTTCTCGACCACCCGGCCGACGATCTCGGGCGTGAGGCCCGCGAACGGAATGATCGCGTCGAGGCGGTTGCGGAACTCGGGCGTGAAGATCCGCTTGATCGCCTCCTCGTCCTCGCCCGCGCGGTTGTCGCGGCCGAAGCCGATCGCCTCGCGAGTCAGGTCGGCCGCACCCGCGTTCGTGGTCATGATCAGGATGACGTTGCGGAAGTCGACCGTCTTGCCGTTATGGTCGGTGAGCTTCCCGTGATCCATCACCTGCAGCAGGATGTTGTAGAGGTCGACATGCGCCTTCTCGATCTCGTCGAGCAGCAGCACGGCGTGCGGATGCTGGTCGATGCTGTCGGTGAGCAGGCCGCCCTGGTCGAAGCCGACATAGCCTGGCGGTGCGCCGATCAGCCGCGAGATCGAGTGCCGCTCCATGTATTCCGACATGTCGAAGCGGATCAGCTCGATGCCGAGCGTGGAGGCCAGCTGCTTGGCCACCTCGGTCTTGCCGACGCCGGTCGGACCGGAGAACAGGTAGTTGCCGATCGGCTTCTCGGCATCGCGCAGGCCGGCACGGCTCAGCTTGATCGCGGCTGCCAGTGCCTCGATCGCCTTGTCCTGGCCGAACACCATCGACTTCAGGTCCCGCTCCAGCGAACGCAGCGTCTCCTTGTCGTCCGCGGACACGCTCTTGGGCGGGATGCGGGCGATCTTGGCGACGATCTCCTCGACATCGCGCAGCGTCACCACCTTGCGGCGCTTCTCTTCCGGCTGGAGCATGCGCGACGCGCCGGCCTCGTCGATCACGTCGATCGCCTTGTCGGGCAGCTTGCGGTCGTGGATGTACTTCACCGCGAGCTCCACGGCCGCCCGGATGGCGTCGTCGGTGTAGCGGACCTTGTGGTGGGTCTCGTAGTTGGTCTTCAGGCCGCGCAGGATCTTGACCGCATCCTCGACCGACGGCTCGTTGACGTCGATCTTCTGGAACCGTCGCACCAGCGCGCGATCCTTCTCGAAGTGCTGGCGGAACTCCTTGTAGGTGGTCGAGCCGATGCAGCGCAGCGTGCCCTGAGCCAGGGCCGGCTTCAGCAGGTTCGACGCATCCATGGCTCCCCCCGAGGTGGCGCCGGCGCCGATCACGGTGTGGATCTCGTCGATAAACAGGATGCCGCCCGGATTGGCCTCGAGCTCGGTCACCACCGCTTTCAGCCGCTCCTCGAAATCGCCCCGGTAGCGGGTGCCGGCCAGCAGCGCGCCCATGTCGAGCGCGTAGATGGTGGACTTCGCCAGCACCTCGGGCACGTCGTTCTCGACGATGCGCTTGGCGAGCCCCTCGGCGATCGCGGTCTTGCCGACGCCCGGATCGCCGACATAAAGCGGGTTGTTCTTGGTGCGGCGGCACAGGATCTGGATCGTGCGCTCGATCTCCCCGTCGCGCCCGATCAGCGGATCGATCTTGCCGGCCAACGCCTTCTTGTTGAGGTTGACGCAGTAGGCCGCCAGCCCGTCCTGCTGCTTGGAGCCGCCACGGCCGCGCTCCTCGCGCTCGCCCTCCGGACCGTCGCCACCGCCGCCGCCGCCCGCCTGGCCGGTGGCAGGACGCTGCGCCGTACGACCCGGCGCCTTGGCAATGCCGTGGCTGATGAAGTTGACCGCATCGAGCCGGGTCATGTCCTGCAGCTGCAGGAAATACACCGCGTGGCTTTCGCGCTCGGAGAACAGGGCGACCAGCACGTTGGCGCCGGTGACCTCGTCGCGTCCCGACGACTGCACATGGATCGCCGCCCGCTGCACCACGCGCTGGAAGGCGGCGGTCGGCTTCGGCTCGCTGGAGCGGTCCGACGCCAGGCCGGCCAGATCCTTGTCGAGGAACTCGGTCAGGTCGGCGCGCAGCTTGTCCAGATCGACGCCGCAGGCGCGCAGCACGGTGGCGGCATCCCCGTCATCGACCAACCCCAGCAGGAGATGTTCGAGCGTCGCATATTCGTGCCGCCGGTCGCCAGCGAGCGACAGGGCGCGATGCAGCGTCTGTTCGAGATTGCGTGACAGCATGGTTTGACGCTCCTTCGCCGCTTAGGGCCAGGCCGCTCCCGGCCGCCCCTGGAGCAACCGAGGCCGCGAACTCCAGTCGCAGCACGGTCATCTTTGGGGGGTTTCCGGCAGAAGGCCAGTAAAAAACTGGTATGGAACGCGCTTGCCCGGCTCGGAGGCCCGGCACCGCGCGATGTCCCAGATAGGAGCGAACGGCCGCGATTACATCCCTTCGCCGGGCGGCGCGCTCAGTCCTTCTCGATCGTGCACTGCAGTGGATGCTGGTTCTGCCGGGCGAGATCCATGACCTGCGTCACCTTGGTCTCCGCGACCTCGTAGGTATAGACGCCGCAGACGCCCACGCCGCGCTTGTGGACGTGCAGCATGATCCGGGTCGCCTCGTCGCGCGACTTCTGGAAGAAGCGCTCCAGCACATGCACGACGAACTCCATCGGCGTGTAATCGTCGTTCAGCATCAAGACCTTGTACATGGCCGGCTTGCGCGTCTTGGGACGCGCCTTCACGACCACCCCGATGTTGGGTGAGTCTGGCGTGTTGGTCTTGTCGTTGTCGCTCAACTGAGGCGATGTCGCAGCGCCCGGCCGCTGCGCGCGACGCGCCGGCAACGGGCGGGTCGACGGAACCGCATCGCGGGAACCGGAGAAGAGAGGGTCAGGGCGCATCGGGGCACCATATTGGAACTCGAAGCGGCGGTGAAAGCCCCCTGCCGCGCAGGAATCGCGCAGGAATACGGATGTGACGCCGATCAACGGCGGCGGGACCTGCCGCAAAGGCATCGATCACGACCCCCTCCAGCCTGCGAGCCCGACCAACCCGTTGGCAATCCCGGAATTAATCTGGACGAAAGATTTGACCGTCCATAAGATCGGTGCTGGGAACCGGGGGATGCGCATGGCGCAGGATTCGAAGGATCGTTGCGCCGGTCGGCATGGCCGCTTTCGCTCGGCGCTGCTGGCCGGCGCGATTGGTGTCCTGCTCGCCCCCTCCGTCGCGCATGCCCAGTATGTCGGCCAGCTCAGCACCTTCGTCATGGACGCCAACACCGGCGCGGTGCTGGAGCAGGGCAACCCGGATCTGCAGCGCTACCCTGCCAGCCTGACCAAGCTGATGACGCTTTATCTGGCATTCGATGCGCTGCGCCAGAACCACATCTCGCTTGACCAGGCGGTACCGGTTTCCAGCCACGCCGCCTCGATGGAGCCGTCCAAGCTCGATCTGGTGCCGGGCAGCTACCTGACCGTCGAACAGGCGGTGCTGGGGCTGGTCACCAAGTCCGCCAATGATGCCGCTTGCGCGCTCGGCGAGCTGCTGGCCCAGGGCGACGAGCAGCAGTTCGCCCAGATGATGACCCAGAAGGCGCGCTCGCTCGGCATGAGCAACACCACCTTCCGCAACGCTTCCGGCCTGCCGGACGCCGAGCAGGTCTCCACCGCGCGCGACTTCGCCACCCTGACGCGTCACCTGATCCAGGACTTCCCCGAGCAGTATCACTACTTCTCGGTGCCGGCCTTCATGTTCCACGGCCGCGAGGTCATGAACCACGATCCCATGCTGCAGATCTATCCGGGCGCGGACGGGCTGAAGACCGGCTACACCGTCGATGCCGGGCGCAACCTGGTGACGTCTGCGGTGCGCGGCAACGTGCGGCTGATCGGCGTGGTGCTCGGCGCCCGCAGCAACCCGCAGCGCAGTGCGGTGATGGCCGAGCTGCTCGACCAGGGCTTCCAGCAGGAGGGCGTGCCGGTGATGGCGCGTCCGGGCTTCCGCCGCCGGCCGGCGTTGCTGCTCGCTGCCGACACCGTGGGCGACGAGCAGCCGGCGCCTGCGGTCCGCCGCCGGGTGATCCGCCTGCACGGGCGCACCGTCATCCGCTTCGTGTCGGCGCAGGCCCCGGCCGCCGGCGGGTCGTCGGAGTGGCGGGCGGTGCGCGCGCATGGGCCGCGGGTCCGCCTGACCGGCGCCCATGTCCATCTTGCCGGTGCCGAGGTGCTGGCGCCGCACCGCCATTCCCATGGCAGGGGACGTTTCCAGAAAAGCTGATCCGGCCGCGACCGCCGATCAACCGCGGGCGTTCGTCCCGAACCGCCTTGCATGACCGGTAACGGCCACGCATCTTGAACGGTATAGGCCTGCGATGCCTCGTATCGTTGTCGGGACGGGGCGCCGGCGGCTTCCGTCGGACGACCGATATGGCATCGGGCAGTTCCGCATACGGACCAGCACAGCCCGCTCATGATGTGACCGGGCGCCAAGGAAAGACGGCACCATGGACGGCGAAGCGGACGGGCGTCGGATCATCATCCATTCGGACGCGGATTTTGCCGGCATGCGCGTCGCCGGACGGCTGGCCGCCGAGACGCTCGACATGATCACCCCGCATGTCCGCGTCGGCGTCACCACCGGAGAGCTCGACCGCATCATCCATGACTACACGCTCGAGCGCGGCGCGATCCCGGCCACGCTGAACTATCGCGGCTATCCGAAATCCTCCTGCATCTCGATCAACCACGTGGTCTGTCACGGCATTCCGGGCGAGCGCCGGCTGCAGGACGGCGACGTGCTGAACATCGACGTCACCGCGATCGTCGATGGCTGGTTCGGCGACACCAGCCGGATGTACACGGTGGGCACGGTGTCGCGCCGCGCCGCCATGCTGATCGACGTGACCTACGACGCGCTGATGCGCGGGCTGTCGGCGATCCGCCCGGGCAACACGGTGGGCGATATCGGCCACGCCATTCAGAGCTTCGTCGAGCCGCAGCGCTTCTCGGTGGTGCGCGATTTCTGCGGCCACGGCATCGGCCGGCACTTCCACGGCTCGCCGAACATCCTGCATTTCGGCCGTCCGGGCGAGGGCACCGTGCTGCGTCCGGGGATGTTCTTCACCGTGGAGCCGATGGTCAATGCCGGGCGTCCGGACGTGAAGATCCTCGATGACGGCTGGACCGCCGTCACCCGCGACCGCAGCCTGTCGGCGCAGTTCGAGCACATGCTCGGCGTGACCGAGGATGGCTGCGAGATCTTCACCCTGTCGCCGGCCGGGCTGACCAAGCCGCCCTACGCGATCGCGGCATGAGCCTCGCCTCGCGCCGCGCCGCCGCCTCGCTCGGCATCCTGCTGTCGGCCGTGCTGCCGTTGGCGCCGATGAACCTGGCGCGTGCGCAGACGCCGCCCGGCCCGGCCCGGGCGCCGGCGGCGACCGGCGGCTGGGAAGGCGCTGGCGATCCGCTCTCGTTCGGCCCGGCCGCTCAGGTCGCGGGCCGGCCGATGCCGGCCTTCGGCCGCCACGGCATGGTGGTGAGCGCGCAGATGCTGGCGTCGCGTATCGGGGCGCAGATCCTGGCGCAGGGCGGCAACGCGGTCGATGCCACGGTCGCGGTGGCCTACGCGCTCGCCGTGGTCTATCCCGCCGCCGGCAATCTCGGCGGCGGCGGCTTTCTGACGCTGCGCCAGCCCGACGGGACCGCGCTGTTCCTCGACTTTCGCGAGCATGCGCCGCTGGCGGCAACCCGGACCATGTTCCAGGACGGCCAGGGCAATGTCGTGCCCGGCCTGTCGGAGCTCGGCTGGAAGGCGGTCGGCGTGCCAGGCACCGTCGCCGGCATGGACGAGGCGCTGGTCCGCTGGGGCCGCCTCAAGCGCGACGTGGTGATGGCGCCGGCGATCCGGCTGGCCCGCGACGGCTACGTGCTGACGGCCGGCGACGTGATGCTGCTGCGAACCGCCACCGCAGGGTTCGCCAAGGATCCGGATGCCGCCCGCATCTTCCTGCATCCTGACGGCACGCCCTACGCGGTCGGCGAGCGCCTGGTGCAGTCCGATCTGGCCGACACGCTGCAGCGCATCGCGCAAGGGGGCGCCGCGGCGTTCTATCGCGGGCCGATCGCCGCCGGGATCGTCGGGGCGAGCGGCCGGGACGGCGGCATCCTGGCGGCTGCCGACTTCACCGGCTACCGCACCCGGCTGCTGCGCCCGGTCACCTGCCATTATCGCGGCTTCACGGTGGACACTGCCCCGCCGCCGAGCGCCGGCGGGGTTGCGCTGTGCGAGATCCTCAACATCCTCGACGGCGACGACCTGCACGGGCTCGGCCTGCGCAGCGCGGCCGGCCTGCAGCGCCAGGTCGAGGCGATGCGGCATGCCTATTCGGACCGCCAGAACCTGGGCGATCCGGCTTTCGTCAACGACCCGGTGGCCAAGCTCATCGATCCGGCCTATGCGGCCGAGATCCGTCACGACACGCCCGCCGACCACGCGCTCGCCTCCACCGCCCTGACCCCGCTCGATCCGGGCGCCGCGCACGAGAAGAACGAGACCACCCATTTCTCCATCATCGACCGGGAGGGCAGGGCGGTCTCCATGACCTACACGCTGAACGGCTGGTTCGGCGCCAAGGTCGTCGCCGGGCGCACCGGCATCGTGATGAATGACGAGATGGACGATTTCGCCACCAAGCCGGGCGCTCCCAACATGTACGGGATCGTCGGCTCGGCCGCGAACGCCGTGGCGCCGGGCAAGACCCCGCTTTCCTCGATGTCGCCGACCATCCTGTCGCGCAACAACAAGGTGGTGATGGTGATCGGCAGCCCGGGCGGCTCGCGCATCCCGACCATCACGCTGGAAGCCATCCTGGCCGTCGTGGATGGCGGGCTCGACATCGCGGCCGCGGTCAACCAGCCCCGCTTCCACGAGCAGTGGACGCCCGATCCGATCGAGGCCGAGCGCGGCGCGATCGCGCCGGACGTGGCCTCCGCGCTGCAGGCGATGGGCTACCAGATCAAGCCGCACGAGAACTGGGGTGCTGCCGAGGGCATCCTGGTCGGGGGGCCGTCCCTCGCTGCCAGGAGTCCCGGCTATTTCGGCGGCCTGGACCTGCGCCACCCCGGCGGCGGCGCGGTGGGCGAGTAGCCGCCGGCCGCTCAACCCAGCGGAATGTGGTAGTGGCCGAGCACGTCGTGGCTGCCCTTCACGATCAGCTCGACCGACACGCCCAGCACGACCAGCAGGCCGATCCAGGCGATCCAGCGATAGCGCTCAAGCAGCCGCGCCATCAGCGAGGCGGCTGCCCCCATCAGGGCCACGGATACCGTGAGGCCGGTGATCAGCACCCACAGATGCTGGCCCGCAGCGCCGGCGACGGCGAGCACGTTGTCCAGGCTCATCGACAGGTCGGCGAGCACGATCCGCAGGATCGCCCGCCGCAGCGCTCCCGGCGGCTGGCGCACGGCGCCGGAACCCCCCTCGGCCGCCGCACGATCCTGCTGGCGCAGCTCGCGATACATCCGCCAGCCCACCCAGAGCAGCAGCAGCCCGCCCGCCAGCATCAGCCCGACGATGGCCAGCAGCTGCAGCGCCACCGTGGCCAGCACGATGCGGATCACCGTCGCGGCGGCGATGCCGAACAGGATCGCGATCCGCCGCTCGCGCGCCGGCAGGCCCAGCACCGCCAGCCCGACCACCACCGCATTGTCGCCCGCCAGCGTCACGTCGATCACCAGCACCTGCAGCAGATCGAACAGTTGCGGCAGCAGGTGATGCGGCATCGGCATGGTCACTCCTCGGATCGGACCTGCGGCGCGGTCCCGGACGTGCTTAAAGCCATCCTCAAGCGTCGCATAACCCCGCCGGCGGCACCGCCGCACCCAGGAGAGTCCCCCCCGATGGTCCCACGCTACACACGCCCGGCGATGGCAGCCATCTGGGCGCCGGAGAACCGCTACCGGATCTGGTTCGAGATCGAAGCGCTTGCGGTCGAGGCGATGGCGCAGCTTGGCGACATCCCCGGGGAGGCCGCCTGCGAGATCCGCGTGCGCGGCGACGCGGCCATGGCCGCCTTCTCGGCCGAGGATCTGGCGCGCATCGATGCGATCGAGGCAGAGACCCGCCACGACGTGATCGCCTTCCTGACCTGGCTTGCCGAGAAGATCGGTCCGGAAAGCCGCTTCGTGCATCTGGGCATGACCTCGTCCGACGTGCTGGACACCTGTTTCGCGGTGCAGCTCACCCAGGCCTCCGACCTGCTGCTGGCCGACATCGACGCCGTGCTGGCGGCCTGCCGGCGCCGCGCCTTCGAGCACAAGCACACGCTCACCATCGGCCGCAGCCACGCGATCCATGCCGAGCCGACCAGCTTCGGCCTCAAGCTCGCCGGCCACTACGCCGAGTTCGCCCGCAACCGGGTCCGCCTGCTGCAGGCGCGCGCCGAGATCGCCACCTGCGCGATCTCGGGCGCGGTCGGCACCTACGCCCATGTCGATCCGCGGGTGGAGGAGTACGTGGCCCTGAAGCTCGGCCTGCAGCCCGAGGCGGTTTCCACCCAGGTGATCCCGCGCGACCGGCACGCGGCCTTCTTCTGCACCCTGGCGGTGATCGCCAGCGGCATCGAGCGGCTCGCGGTCGAGGTGCGCCACCTGCAGCGCTCGGAGGTGCGCGAGGTGGAGGAGTTCTTCCATCCCGGCCAGAAGGGCAGCTCGGCGATGCCGCACAAGCGCAACCCGGTGCTGTCGGAGAACCTGACCGGGCTTGCGCGCCTGGTGCGCTCCCATGCGATCCCGGCGCTGGAGAACGTGGCCCTCTGGCACGAGCGCGACATCAGCCATTCCTCGGTGGAGCGCAACATCGGCCCCGACGCCACCATCGGGCTGGACTTCGCCCTGTCGCGCCTGGCGGGCATGATGGAGAAGCTGGTGGTCTACCCCGAGCAGATGCTGGCCAACCTGGAGAGTCTCGGCGGGGTGGTGCATTCGGGCGAGGTGCTGCTGGTGCTGGCGCGCGCCGGCATCCTGCGCGAGGACGCCTACCGGATCGTGCAGCGCAACGCGATGGCGACCTGGACCGCACTCGGCGGGGGCGATGCCCGCAGCTTCCGCGAGAACCTCGATCGCGACCCCGAGGTCGCCGGTCGCGTATCGCCGGAGCTGCTGGATCGCGCCACCGACCCGGCCCGCCACCTGGCCGCACTCGACGTGAGCTTCAGCCGTATCTTCGGCGAAACCGGTCCTGCCGCAGCAGGCTGAAGGTCAGCTTTGCGGCCGCCTGCCATTGACAGGGATCGCGCGCATGTCGCATTGCGGCATATTCTGTTGAGTTGGCGGCCCAGCGGCTGCGGGAATCGTATATCGTGTGCACCGTCATCGTTTCCACGACCCCCGGCGACGCCTGGCCGCTTCTGCTTGCCGCCAATCGCGACGAGCGGATCGACCGTCCCTGGGAGGCTCCCGGCCGTTACTGGCCGGACTATCCCAACGTCACCGGGCCGCGCGACATGCCGGGCGGCGGCACCTGGCTTGCGCTGAACGATCTGGGGGTGGTGGCAGCGGTGCTGAACCGCGTCGGCAGCCTGGGTCCGGCGCCCGGCAAGCGCTCGCGCGGCGAGCTGCCGCTGATCGCCGCCGCCCAGCCGACGGCCGAGGCCGCGGTGCAGGCGCTGGCCGCCACCGACGCCGGTCGCTACCGCTCCTACAACATGATCATCGGCGACCGGCACCAGGCCTTCTATTTGTGCGGTCTCGGCTACGGCCATCCCGAGGTCACGGCGCTGGAGCCCGGGCTGCACATGATCGCCACCGGCGGACCGGACGACATGACCATCCCGCGCATCGCCCGCCACCTGCCGCGCTTCCAGGCGGCGATCCCCCCAGCGCCGCCTGACTGGGGCAGCTGGACGGCGCTGCTGTCCGACCGTTCGCTGCCCGCAGGCAGCGAACTCAACATCCCGCCGCGCTCGGGCTTTGGCACCACCAACTCCTCGTTGCTCGGCGTTCCCGCCGATCCGGACGCGGCCGCCAACTGGATCTTCGCCGCAGGACCCCCGGACCGGGTGCCGTTCGCAGCCGTGCCCTTCGCCCCCGCCGCCTGACGCCAGGCCGTCCGATGCCGCATGGCGGCCGGGCAGGGCGGCCGGCTGTATCCTCCCGAGGCGGACGCTGCTATACCGCGGCCGCGCTGCCAGAGCCGACAGCACCTGGCTCCGGGCCCGGGCAACAGCCCGTTTCAGCCCGTGCGCCACCCGCGTGAAGTAAGGACCGTCATGGCCCGCCGCCGACAGCTCTACGAAGGAAAAGCCAAGATCCTCTTCGAGGGTCCGGAGCCCGGCACGCTCGTCCAGTACTTCAAGGACGACGCGACCGCCGGCAACGGCGCCAAGAAGGGCATCATCACCGGCAAGGGCGTGCTCAACAACCGCATCAGCGAGCACCTGATGCTCAGGCTGCACGATATCGGCGTGCCGACGCATTTCGTGCGCCGGCTGAACATGCGCGAGCAGCTGATCCGCGAGGTCGAGATCATCCCGCTCGAGGTGGTGGTGCGCAACGTCGCCGCCGGCAGCCTGAGCAAGCGTCTTGGCATTCCCGAGGGCACCCGGCTGCCGCGCTCGATCCTCGAATACTACTACAAGAACGACAGCCTGAACGACCCGATGGTCGCCGAGGAGCACATCACTGCCTTCGGATGGGCGTCCACCGCGGACATGGACGACATCGTGGCGCTGGCGCTGCGCATCAACGACTTCCTCACCGGGCTGTTCCTGGGCGTCGGCATCACGCTGGTGGACTTCAAGCTGGAGTTCGGCCGGCTGTGGGAGAACGAGGACATGCGCCTCGTGCTCGCCGACGAGATCAGCCCGGACAACTGCCGGCTGTGGGACGTCAAGACCAGCGAGAAGCTCGACAAGGACCGCTTCCGCCGCGATATGGGCCGGGTCGAGGAGGCCTACCAGGAGGTCGCCAAGCGTCTCGGCATCCTGCCTGAGGCCGGCAACAACGACATGAAGGGCCCGGAGGTGATGCAGTGAAGGTGCTGGTCACCGTCATGCTCAAGCAGGGGGTGCTCGACCCCCAGGGCAAGGCGATCGGGCATGCGCTGCACACGCTGGGCTTTGCCAATGTCGGCGAGGTCCGCGCCGGCCGCCTGATCGAGCTCGAGCTCGACGAGACCGATGCCGCGACGGCCAGGCTCCAGGCGGACGAGATGGGCCGGCAGCTGCTGGCCAACCTGGTGATCGAGAGCTTCACGACCGAGGTGGTGGCATCATGAGACACGCGCTTCTGGCAGCCGGCGCCCTCGCGGCCGGTCTCGCGGCCGCAGGCGGCGCTTACGGCGCCGACCCCTCCGGCCCGCCGGTCGGCAGGCTGACGCACCTCCCGGCCGGCACGCTGCTGCGGCTGTGCCAGTCGCCGCAGACGGTGAAGGTCTGCGACGCCTATGTCAGCGGCATCGCCGACGGGATCACGCTGGTCGAGAGCGCGTCGGGACCGGGCGCCCCGCGCAAGGTCTGTATTCCGGCCGCGAGCGGCGCCCAGCTGCGCAGCATGACGGTCGGGTGGCTGTCCAAGCATAATGACCGCCTGTCGGCCGATGTGGGGCCGGTCGTTTATGACGCGCTGGCCGAGGCCTATCCGTGCGGCGCCGGAGCGAGCGGCACGCGGTGAGAGCTGGAATCGTCGTCTTTCCGGGGACCAACCGGGAGCGCGACATGGCGATCGCGCTGAAAGGCGCCACCGGACAGGCGCCGGCGATGCTCTGGCATCGCGAGACCGCGCTGCCGCCGCTCGACCTGGTGGTGCTGCCCGGCGGCTTCAGCCACGGCGACTACCTGCGCTCCGGCGCCATGGCGGCGCACGCGCCGATCATGACGGCGGTGCGGGCGTTCGCGGCCGCCGGTGGTCATGTGCTCGGCGTGTGCAACGGCTTCCAGATCCTGACCGAGGCGCAGTTGCTGCCGGGGGCGCTGCTGCGCAACGCCGGCATGCGCTTCCTGAGCCGTGACTGCCACCTGACGGTGGAGCGCAACGACACCGCCTTCACCCGCGGCTGGCAGGCGGGCGACCGGTTCCGCGCGCCGATGGCGCATGGCGACGGCAACTACGTCGCCGACCAGGGCACGCTGGACCGGCTCGAAGGCGAGGGCAGGGTGGCGTTCCGCTATGCCGCGGTCGACGACGAGGGACGCGGCCCGAACGGCAGTGCGCGCGCCATTGCCGGCGTGTTCAGCGACAACCTGCGCGTTTGCGGCCTGATGCCGCATCCCGAGGATCTGGTCGACCCGCTGATGGGCGGCATCGACGGCCGCCCGCTGTTCGACGGGCTGGTGCAGGCCTTCCTGCAGTGAGCGCGTCCCGCATTGTCGATGCCGACCTGGCGCGCGAGTTCGGCCTGACCGCCGACGAATACGCCAACGTCCTGGCCATCATGGGCCGCACGCCAAGCCTGACCGAGCTCGGCATCTTCTCGGTAATGTGGTCCGAGCACTGCTCCTACAAGTCGTCGCGGGTCTGGCTGAAGACGCTGCCGACCGCTGCCCCCTGGGTGATCCACGGCCCCGGCGAGAATGCCGGCGTGGTCGATATCGGCCAGGGGCTGGCCGCCATCTTCAAGATGGAGAGCCACAACCACCCGAGCTTCATCGAGCCGTATCAGGGTGCTGCGACCGGCGTCGGCGGCATCCTGCGCGACGTGTTCACCATGGGTGCGCGCCCGATCGCCAACCTGAACGCGCTGCGCTTCGGCGATCCCGATCATCCCGCCACCAGGCGCATCGTCGATGGCGTGGTGCGCGGCGTCGGCGGCTACGGCAACTGCGTCGGCGTGCCGACGGTGGGCGGCGAGATCAACTTCCATTCGGCCTATGACGGCAACCCGCTGGTCAATGCGATGACGGTGGGCGTGGCGCGCCAGGACCGGATCTTCCTGTCTGCCGCCGCCGGCGTCGGCAATCCGGTAGTCTATGTCGGCTCGAAGACCGGCCGCGACGGCATCCACGGCGCCACCATGGCCTCGGCCGAGTTCGACGAGGACGCGCAGGCCAAGCGCCCGACGGTGCAGGTCGGCGACCCGTTCGTCGAGAAGCTGCTGATCGAGGCCTGTCTGGAGCTGATGGAAACCGACGCCATCGTCGCGATCCAGGACATGGGGGCGGCGGGCCTCACCTCGTCGTCGGTGGAGATGGCCGGCAAGGGCGGCGTCGGCATCGATCTCGATCTCGACGACGTGCCGCAGCGCGAGACCGGCATGTCGGCGTACGAGATGATGCTGTCCGAAAGCCAGGAGCGCATGCTGATCGTGATCCGGCCGGACCGGACCGATATCGCCCGCGCCATCTTCGACAAGTGGGAGCTCGACTTCGCCGTCATCGGCCACCTGACCGGCACCGGCCGCATCGTCGTGCGCCATCAGGGCCGGGTCGAGGCCGACATCCCGCTCGACCCTCTCGCCGAGCAGGCGCCGCTTTATCACCGTCCGACCGCGCCCAAGGCCCCGCCGCCGCCGCTCGGCCCGCTCACCGACCCGGTCGGCATCGAGGCGGCGCTGGTGCACCTGATCGGCAGCCCCGACATCGCGTCGCGCGCCTGGGTCTGGGACCAGTACGACAGCACCGTCGGCGGCCAGACCGTGCGCCGTCCGGGTGCGGCCGATGCCGCCGTGGTGCGGGTCGAGGGCACCAGCATCGGGCTGGCGCTCACTACCGACTGCACGCCGCGCTACGTTGCCGCCGATGCCCGTCTCGGCGGCGCGCAGGCGGTGGCGGAGGCCTGGCGCAACCTGACCGCGGTGGGCGCGCGTCCGCTCGCCGTCACCGACAACCTCAATTTCGGCTCACCCGAGAAGCCCGAGGTGATGGGCCAGTTCGCCGACGCCATCGCCGGCATGGGCGAGGCCTGCCGCGCGCTCGACTTCCCCGTCGTGAGCGGCAACGTCTCGCTCTACAACGAGACCAGGGCGCCGGACGGCAGCACCGTGTCGATCCTGCCGACGCCGGCGATCGGCGGCCTCGGCGTGTTGGAAGACGCGGCCCAGGCGATCGGCATCGGCCTCGTGCCCGATCTCGACCTGGTGCTGCTCGGCCGCACCCGCGGCGCGCTCGGCCAGTCGCTCTGGCTGCGCGAGATCCATGGGATCGAGGCCGGCCTGCCGCCGCCGCTCGACCTCGTCGTCGAGCGCCGCACCGGCGACTTCGTGCGCGACCGCATCCTGGCGGGCCACGTCGCCTGCTGCCACGATCTGTCCGACGGCGGCCTGCTGGTCGCGGTCGCCGAGATGGCGATGGCGGGCGATGTCGGGGTCAGGCTCGACACGCCGCAATCGGGCATGCCCCCCTATGCGTACTGGTTCGGCGAGGACCAGGGCCGCTACCTGCTCGGGGTCGTCGACGGGGCGGCGCTGGTCGCGATCGCGCGTCGCGCCAACATCGAGGGCAGGGTGCTCGGCCGCACCGGCGGCGACGGTTTGACTTTGCCGACCGGCGCCACAATATCGCTGGCTCGCCTGCGCGTCGCCCACCAGGACTTCTTCCCCAGGCTGATGGGCAGCTAGGCCGACCAGACGGAGACCGCTCCCCATGCCGATGGCCGCCTTGGAGATCGAGACACTGATCCGGGCGTCGCTGCCGGACGCCCAGGTGACGATCGAGGACCTGGCCGGCGACGGCGACCATTATGCCTGCACCGTGGTGAGCGAGGCGTTCCGCGGCCGCTCGCGCGTGCAGCAGCACCAGCTCGTCTATGCTGCACTTGCCGGCCACATGGGCGGCGCGTTGCACGCGCTGGCGATCCAGACCAACGCCCCCTGACAACCGCCTTCCTCAAGGAGCCTGTTCCCATGGCCGACACCGTGTTCCAGCGTATCCAGAGCGAGATCCAGGCCAATCCGGTCATGCTCTACATGAAGGGCAACGCGATGTTCCCGCAGTGCGGCTTCTCCGCGCGCGTGGTGCAGATCCTGTCGCACATGCAGGTGCCGTTCCAGACCGCCAACGTGCTCGAGGATCCCGAGCTGCGCGAGGGCGTGAAGGCGTTCTCGAACTGGCCGACGATTCCGCAGCTCTACGTGAAAGGCGAGCTGGTCGGCGGCTGCGACATCGTCACCGAGATGTACCAGTCCGGCGAGCTTGAGAGCCTGCTCACCGAGAAGGGCGTGGCGTTCATCGCCGCCTGACCGGCTGCTTCCCCCGCGAGGGCGCATCGCGCCTTCGTGCTTTACCGCGGGCCTCGGGATGTCGTATCGATTTCTCGTGATCAACGGGTTTGGGGAAGCTCCATGGCATTACGCGCCGCTGTCGCAAGACGCATCTTTGCCTGTTTCCTGACAGCGGCGGCCGGATCCGTGGCGGCCCCGGCCTTTGCGCAGCATGTCGTGACCGACAACGAGGCCGGCAAGCTGACCCTCGACGCGCTGACCGCGACTCCACGGCCGATCTTCCACCGCGTGGTCTATCGCCCGGCGCGCAGCAGCTGGATGCAGAGCCGGACCCGCTCGATGTCGATCGTCCATCTGGCGAGCTTCCATCACAGCGTCCGCGAAGCCAGCACCATGAGCCATTACGGCATCAGCCGCCGCCGTCGCCGCAGCTGAGCGTCCTTCGGACGCCGGCCTGGCCGGGAGCCGCCGTCGCGCTGACTGAGCCGTCCGGTCACGGCTCACCTGTCCGGGACTGCTAGGCCCGGATCAGCCCGGATGCCGGCGAGATCCGGCGACTGCCCGGGAACACCAGCTCCAGCCTGTCGGCACCGAGACCGAGATGCGCCGACAGCAGCCCCTTGGCGAGGCCGCGCAGGTCGGTGGTCGGCGCCAGGTCGCGACCCTCGAACAGCTGCGACGCGGCCAGGCCGGGCCAGGTGCCGCCGACGCGGCCGCCTGCCACCGCGCCGCCGGCGAGCAGGGCCACCGTGCCGGTGCCATGGTCGGTGCCGCCGGTTCCGTTGATCCGGGCGGTGCGCCCGAACTCCGTCATCACCAGGATCGCGGTGTCGCGCCAGGCCGCGCCCAGCCCGTCCCGCAAGGCCAGCAGCCCGGCATCGAGCTGCGACAAGGGTGCCGCGAGCCGCCTCGCCTGCCCCGCGTGGGTGTCCCAGCCGCCGAGCTCGAGTGCCGCGATGCGCGGGCCGTCGGCGGCCGCCAGCAGATGGCCGGCGGCGCCGGCCAGGACGGGGAAGGCGCCGTCGCGTCCGGCAGCGCCGCCTGGTGGGGCCTGCGGGCCGAGCGTCTGCATCGAGAAGCGGCGCGCGCGCAGGGCCTGCGCGATCGCGGGCCCGGTCAGCCGGTCGGGCGCGTTCAGCGCGGCGATTCGCGCATACAGCTCCGACGACGGTTCCTGCGTCGCCTCGGGCGCGTAGGCGCCGATCCGGGCGGACCCGCGCAGCAGCAGCGGCATCGACAGCCCGACCGCCAGCCCCTCGCCGTCCGGCGCCGCCGGGTCGCGCGGCAGCGCGCCGACCACCCGGTTCAGCCAGCCGCTGGTGAGCCGATGGTCGGCGCCGCTTTCCAGGCAGTCCTGCGCCTCGAAATGGCTGCGGCTGCGGTAGCTGCCGGCGACCGCATGCACGGGCAGCAGCTCGCCCGCCGCATAAAGCCCGTGCAGCCCGCCCAGCGCCGGATGCAGCCCGAAGAAGCCGCCGAGATCGAGCAGCCCGCCGGGCTGGCCCGGCGAGGCGGGCAGCAGCGGCGCGCGCAGTGCGGCGAGCGCCGGATCGCCGTAGGGCACCACCGCCGCCATCCCGTCCAGGGCGCCGCGCAGGATCACCACGACGAAGCGCTTGTCCCGGAGGGTGCGTCCGGGCGCGGTCCGGCCCGGGGGAGCGGCCAACGCCACGGAGGCCGGGCCGAGGCTCCAGGCCGCGGTCAGGCCGAGCAGGGCGTTGCGTCGGGTCAGCGGCATGGCGTCATCGCCTCTGGAACTCGGGGGAGCAGAGCAGCAGCGTCACCGCGTCGCGCCGGTCGCCGGCGCCCCGGATCTGCGCCAGCGTGTCATCGCGCAGCATCGGGCCGAGACTGGCCCGGGCGAGCTCGGCCGGGTCGGCCGTGTCCTGATGTCCGGCGATGCGGTAGCTCCAGTCGATCCGGGCCAGCATCGCCTCGGGTGCCACCCAGTCGGCGGCGCGATCTGGCCAGCCATTCGGCAGCGGGGCGCCCCAGACCGGCTGGCCGAGGGCCGCCATCGTGGCCGGCAGCGAATGCCCGCTTTCCTGCGGGCCTGCATCGGGCGGCAGATCGAGCGCCCGGAGTGCCGCCACCACGAACTCCAGCGGCGTGCGGAACTTGGTGCCCGGCATCCAGGCCCGGCGCAGGCCGAGCAGCGCCTCCGACACGGCCCGCAGATCGCCGCCTGTCTGCTGCAGCACGCGCGTCAGGGCCGCCACCTCCTGCGGCGACGGCGTGTCGGAAACGAAGTGCACCGCCAGGCTCTGAGCCAGCTGCCGGCAGGTGGCCGGGTGGATGCCGAGCATGTCCAGCGCCTGCACCCCGCCGGCCTCGCCTTCGGGAAAGGACTGTCCCATCAACAGCTTGGGTCCCGGCTGATGGGCATGCTCGCGGAACGCAAAGCCTGGCCGGGCCGCCTGGTGATCGACCGACCAGCCGGTCAGGATCGCGGCAAACGCGGTGACGTCGGCCTGGTGGTAGCCTGCGGCCGCGCCGACCGTGTGCAGCTCCAGGCACTCCCGGGCGAGGTTCTCGTTGAGGCCGCGCCCGTGCTTGCGTCCGGCCGGGCTGTCAGGGCCGACGGACTCCTGGTTGTCGAGATAGATCAGCATCGCCGGATGCCGCATGACGGCCAGCAGCATGTCGCCGAAGCGGCCGGTGACGTGCGGCCGGATCGCCTCGCGGACAAAGGCGCCGGCGATCGGCCGCGTCGCCCCCTTGCGCGTGCTGATGGTGAAGTGGTTGGCCCAGAACCAGACCAGCCGTTCCCGGAACGGCGCCTGCGTGTCGAGCAGCACGGCGAGCTGCGCCTGCGCGTCGGCCCGGTAAAGCGGCTCGACCAGGGACTGGCCCGGCGGCGGCTTCAGCCTGCGCTGCTCGCGCAGCATGATCAGCCCGTCGGCGGTGCTCGGCAGCGTGCCCGGAAACCGCGCCGGATCGGGACCCTGCAGCTGGGCGGCGAGCCAGTGGCGTGGATCGGCAGGCGGCGGCGTGCCCGGCCGGATGCCGAGGCCGAACCGGATCATGGCCTGGGCGGCGTCGATCTCCATGGCGGCAGCCTGCCACCTGCCGCGCAACGGCCGGGTGGCATCGCGTGACGAACGATCTCAGCCGGCCTGCTCCTGCCGGAACGCGTCGGCGATGCGCCGCACGGTGCCGGCGGGATCCACCAGCAGCAGATCGAAGCGGATGCCGTCCGCCATCCAGCCGGGGTGGCGGCCGAGCAGGATCTCGGCCGCGTCCAGCAGCCGCGCCTGCTGACGGGGCGACAGCGCGGCCGCCGCCTGACGCAGGGCGGGCCGCGCCTTCACCTCGATAAAGGCGAGCAGCGACCCGCCGTCCGGCGGACGGCGCTCGGCGACGATGTCGATCTCGCCCGCCGGCGTGCGGGCGCGTCGCATCAGGATGGTCCAGCCGTCGCGCCGCAGCGCCAGGCACGCGGCCTCCTCGGCTTCCAGGCCGGCCTGCCAGGCGGCGGCGCCGCGGCGTGCGCGAATGGTGCCGACAGGGCCGGCGGGGGGACTGGTCAAAGACGGTCCGGGACCGCATCGTGTTGGGGCGTTCGTGCGTCCGGGTCCGGGCGCTCCTGTCATCGCCGTGCCACTCCCCTTCCAGAACCGGGATCGAACCTTGCGCGGCAAGCCTTATGATTTCGTTACCGCGGCATGATCCATCCGGTCTGGCTGCTGTACCTGCTGATGTGGCCGCTTCGGCTGGTGCTGTCGGCCCTCGTGACGCTGCATGTGCTGCGCACCAAGCGCGACATCGGCTCCTCGATCGGCTGGATCGGGCTCTGCTGGCTGGCGCCGCTGAGCGGCAGCGCTCTTTATGCGATGTTCGGCATCAACCGGGTCAGGCGGCTCGCCAGGCGGCTCAGCCGCAGGCGGCAATGGTTCAGCCGGCATGGCGTGTCCACCGGCAAGCGGGTGCTCGAGGGCGAATATGCGCTGCTGTCCGAGGCGGTCGGCCGCCTCACCGGGCGGCCGCTGCTGGGCGGCAATGCGCTGCGCCGGTTCCATGACGGCGACGGCGCCTATCCGGCCATGCTGGAGGCGATCGACACGGCGAAGACCACCGTCCTGCTCTGCTCCTACCTGTTCCACGACGATGCGGTCGGCAGCCGCTTCGTCGATGCGCTGATCGCAGCCCATGGGCGCGGGGTGCAGGCTCGGGTGATCGTCGACGGGGTGGGCAGCGGCTATGTGCGCTGCCGGGCGGCGAACCGGCTGCGGGCGGCCGGCGTGCCGACGGCCCGCTTCATGCACTCGCTGCTGCCCTGGCGGATGCCGTTCATCAACCTGCGCACCCACAAGAAGATCCTGGTGGTGGACGGCATCGTCGGCTTCACCGGCGGCATGAACATCGCGGTCGAGAACATGCTGCGGTTCCGGCCCAAGCATCCGGTCTCGGACACCCATTTCCAGCTGCGCGGCCCGATCGTGCACCAGCTGACCGAGGCGTTCGTCAAGGACTGGTCGTTCAGCACCGGCCACGAGATCGATCATCCGGACTTCTTCCCGAGGCAAGAGGAGGTGCGTCCGGACGGCCAGGGCGCGCTGATGCGGGTGATCACGTCGGGTCCCGACAGCGACCTGGAGAAGATCGAGTTCTCGATGATGCAGGCCGTCGCCGTGGCGCGCCGCTCGGTGCGGATCATGACGCCCTACTTCCTGCCCGACGAGCGGCTGCTGACGGTGCTGGCGATGGCGGCGATGCGCGGCATCGAGATCGACGTCGTGATGCCGCTGGAAAGCAACCAGAAGCCGGTGGACTGGGCGCGCGACGCCAATAACGGGCCGCTGCTCGATGCCGGCGTCAGGCTGTGGCTGGCCCGGCCGCCCTTCAACCATTCCAAGCTGATGACGATGGACGGGCAGTGGGCGCTGATCGGCAGCTCGAACCTCGACGTGCGCAGCCTGCGGCTGAACTTCGAGCTCAATGTCGAGGTCTATGACGATGCGGTCGCCGCCGACATCGACGGCTTCATCTGCGAGCACCGGCATGTGCGCCTGACCCACCACGAT
This sequence comes from uncultured Acetobacteraceae bacterium, assembly GCA_964248625.1. Taxonomy (GTDB): domain Bacteria; phylum Pseudomonadota; class Alphaproteobacteria; order Acetobacterales; family Acetobacteraceae; genus Lichenicola. The sequence goes on from CAXTZG010000041.1 coordinate 26,028, forward strand.
CTCGACAAGCGCGGCTTCCTGCGCCGGCTGCGCGATGCCAGCGCGCGGCTGATGCTGCCCTATCTCTAGCCGGTCGGGGCGCCGGCGCCTGCCGCCGGCCCGTCCTGGTGGATGCCCGCCCTCGTGCGCAGCACGACGCGGATCGGATGGTGATCCGACGGCCGGTGCGGCAGCACGCGCCGCTCGATGCAGTCGAGGCCGCGCGCCAGGCACCGGTCGAGACGGATCGGCAGCACGTCGACCATGCGGTGCGTCGCCTCCCGCGGGCCCACGTCGCGGAAGCCCGGCAGCAGCGCCGGCCCCAGCAGGTTGAAGTCGCCCAGCACCGCGCCGCGCGCCGGCAGAAAGGTGGCGATGCGGCGGAGCTGGCGCCGGTTCAGCACCTGGCCGTGCGACAGGTGCACGTTGGCGATCGAGAACTCGCCCATGTCGATCACCTGGCAGACCCGCCGGATCAGCGTGCCCGGCTGCAGCGCATGCACCGCGGGCGTGCTGCGGAACGGCAGCGGGCTCCAGCAGGCGACGCCGTGGATGCGGCCCGGCAGCGGCGAGCGGGCATAATGCCCGCCGATCCGCTCCGCGAGCCGGTCGATCTCGATCGTCGCCTCCTGCATCAGCAGCAGGTCCGGCCGTTCGTCGCGGATCAGGCGCACGACGTCGTCGAGCGAGGCGCCGACGGTGCGCAGCAGGTTCCAGCTGACGATGACTGTCCCGCCGGGCGTGGCGGCGGCCGGTCGGCGGCCGTGCGAGGGGACGTCATGCATCGGTGCTCTAGCGCCCCGCGATCCGGATCGTTCCACCTTCGGCCGGCATCAGGCGCCTGGCCTGATGCCGGCGATCGGATGCGGCAGCGGCTGACCGGCTGCGGCGAACTCGACCGCGAGGGTGTAGCCGAGCCCCAGCAGCACCGGCCCCAGGAAGATGCCGAGCGGCCCGAAGCTCAGCACCCCGCCCAGCACCCCCAGGGCCGTCAGCAGATAAGGAAGCTGGGCGCCGCGGGCGATGAACACCGGACGGATCACGTGATCGGCGCCGGAGATCGCCAGCACGCCGTAGATGCCGAGAAAGATGCCCCAGCCGAGATGATGCGACAGCGCCAGCCAGATCGCCGCCGGCACCCAGACCAGCGGCGCGCCGATCGGCAGCACCGCCACGAAGGCGGCGATGCCGCCGAACAGCACCGGGCTCGGCACGCCGGCGATGTAGAAGCCGATCCCGGTCAGGATGCCCTGCACGATCGCGGTGCCGAGGATGCCGTAGACGGTGCCGCGCACGGTGCTGCCGGCGACGCCGAGCAGCCGGTCGGCGTAGGGGCCGGCGATGCGCCGGATGATCGCGGTCAGCGTGCCGCCCAGCGTGTCGCCGCTGACCCAGAAGAAGAAGCCGATGAACAGGGCCAGCACCAGCTGCAGCAGCCCGCCTGCGATCTGCACCAGCACCGCCAGCACCCTGCCGGCGATGATGCCGAGATAGGGCTGCACCGTGGCGCCGATCTGGTTCAGGTCCGCCGACCAGCGCTGCAGCGTCTCGGTCAACTGCCGGCCGACGAGAGGCACCCGCGCCACCCAGCGCGGCGGCTCCGGCAGCACGATCGAGGCCAGGTTGGTGGCGGCATGCAGCAGCCCCGGTGCGTCCGCGACCCCGGCCGAGGCGACCAGCGCGATCGGCAGCACCACCAGAAGTGCCGTGAGGATCATCATCAGCACCGCGGCGGTGAAGCGACCGGTGCGGGCGCGCAGCCGCGCATAAACCGGCCAGGTGGTGAAGACGAGGATGCCCGCCCACAGGATCGCCGAGAAGAACGGGTAAAGCACGAACATGCAGCCGGTGGCGACGCCGCCGAGGAGCAGCCCCATCATGATGCGCTCGGCTATCATCGCGTACCTCGTCCCGAACGCAGCCAGTGCTGCCGCAGGCGGCCAGCCTGTCATGAAGCCCCTGCGCCGCAAAGCGGCCGTATGAAGTCCCTGCGCCGCAAGGCGGCCGCACCTCGTATAGGCCGCAGGTCCTCCCGTCCGGGCGGCGTCCGGAGGAGTTTGTTAGAGGTTGTACAGCGAGGGCGGCCGGCATCCCGCGGGTCATCCGGGCGGGCGTGCCCCGATCGTGAAGCCCCTGCCACAAACTTTGCACGTCGTATCGTCAGCCGATCATTTCGTGATGGCAAATCGCACGCGATCGGATTACCGTTAGTTTTGTGTTAATCGATGTCGAGCGAGATCGACGTCACTTTGTTAGCGGCAACCAGGATCTGCTATGCGTCTCAATGAAATCGGCCAGCAACTGCGTGCCTACCGCCTTGAGTCCGGCATGCGCGCGGAGGAGATCGCAGCGCGCCTCGGCGTGTCGCGCGCCGCACTCTACCGCTACGAGAAGGGCGAGGTCATCAAGCTGGACACGGTCCAGCGGCTGGCCGAGCTGCTGAAGATCTCGCCGCTGTCCCTGCTGGGCATCGGTGTCGAGTACTACAGCCGCACCGTGGGCTTCTTCGAGCGGCTGCGGCAGATCGAGGAAACGACCGACCAGGTGCTGCAGGTCGGCGCGCCGCTCTGCTACCTGACGACGTCGGACGCCTACGACACGGTCCTGACCCAGAGCCTTTTCGAGCTGGCCGACGAGGCCGGCGACGAGGCGGCGACCGCGCGGGCGCTGGCCGAGCAGGTGCTCGGCATCCTGTCGAGCCGCAAGCGCGTCTACCAGACGCGCCGGCCGGGCATCATCGCCATCCTGTCCGAGCAGGCGCTGCAGAACCTCCTGCATGAGGGCATCTGCGGCGGCCTGGCCGTCAGCGAGTCGCTGCGCCAGCGCTGCCGCGAGGTCGCCGCCGCCGAGGTCGAGGCGATCGCTTCGCTGCTGGAGACCGAGCCGATGGGGCTGCAGTTCAGCCTGCTGCCCAGCATCGAGCCCTCGACCAACTGCGTGCTGCTCAGGCAGCGCGACCGGGCGACGCTGGCGATCAATCCGTTCCGCAGCGACTCCGGCTGCAGCCTGTCGACCGGTGTCGCCCTGATCACCGGCGCGCCGGAGGCGGTCGCGACACATCAGCGCGTGGCCGAGGGGATGTGGCGCGATTCGATCAAGGGCACCACGGCGGCAAGGCGCGTGCGGGCGCTGCTTGCAGCGCACCGCATCCAGTGATCTAGACTCGGCGCCTCACGTCGGCGGACATCCGGCGGCCGGCCGTCACCATCGGCTGGCCCCGGCCGTCCGGGTGCCGGCTCAGGAGGATTGCCGCATGGGTCCGCTCATCTCCACCGCCGAACTCGCCGCGCGCCTCGGGCGGGCGGCGGCGGACCGCGACGGCCTGGTGATCCTGGATGCGACGACGCCGCTTCCGGGCGAACGTTTCGATCCCGAGGCCGCCTTCCTCGACGCCCATGTTCCCGGCGCGCGCCGGTTCGACATCGAGGCCTTCTCCGATCCCGATGCCGGGCTGCCGCATACGGTTCCGGGTCAGGGCCGGTTCACGCGCCTGATCCGAGCGCTCGGTGTCTCCAACGACAGCGACGTGGTGTTCTATGACCAGACCGGGGTCGTCTCCGCGGCCCGCGGCTGGTGGCTGCTGCAGCTGTTCGGCCATGACCGGGTCCAGGTGCTCGATGGCGGTCTGCCGGCATGGCGTGCGGAGGGTGGCGCGGTGGAGGCAGGCGAACCGCCGCCGACAGCCCCCGGGCGGTTCGTTTCGGCGCTGCGGGCGCGGCGCCTGGCCGGGCTCGGCGACATGATGGAGCTGTCGCGCCAGGCCGATTCGGCCGCACCGGCATCCGGCACCGCGCGGCTGCTGGACGCTCGCAGCCGGGGGCGCTTCGAGGGCACCGCGCCGGAGCCGCGCGCCGGTCTGCCGGGCGGTCATATCCCCGGTGCGACCAGCCTGCCGTTCGGCGAGCTGCTGGTCGACGGACGCTGCTTCCGGCCGGCCGCCGAGCTGCGGACGCGCTTCGCCGCCGCCGGCGTCGCCGAGGGCGATCCGGTGGTGACGAGCTGCGGCTCCGGCCTCACCGCGTCGGTGCTGTCGCTCGGTCTGGCGGTCTGCGGCCTCGGCCCCGGCTCGCTCTATGACGGCTCCTGGACCGAATGGGCGCAGGCGCCGGTGCCACGCGCGACGGGAGCCGGCCGATGAGCGGCGACGAGGTTCCCGCCGCCGATGCGGGCTGGTCCGGCCTGACCGCCAAGCTGGTCCGGCTCGGCAGGCCGACCGGCACCGAGCCCGGCTTCGTCAATCCGCCGGTCGCGCGCGGCTCGACGGTGCTCTACGAGAGCATGGACGCGATGCGGGCGAGGTCGGCCCGGCGCTACGACCACGAGCTCATCTACGGGGCCATGGGCGGACCGACCCAGGCGCTGCTCGAGGAGGCGGTCGCCGCGATCGAGGGCGGACGGCATACCCAGGTCGTCTCGTCCGGGCTCGCCGCCTGCACCACGCCGCTGCTGGCCTTTCTGGGTGCCGGCGGCCACTGCCTGATGCCGGACAGCGTCTATGGTCCGACCCGCCGGTTCTGCGACAGCATGCTGCGCCGGCTGGGCGTCGAGACGACCTACTACGATCCGCTGATCCCGGAGCCGGCGCTGCATGCGCTGATGCGCCCGACCACCCAGGTGCTGTTCACCGAAAGCCCCGGCAGCCACAGCTTCGAGGTCCAGGACGTGGCGATGCTGGCCCGGGTCGCGCACGAGCACGGCGCCAAGCTGATGCTCGACAACACCTGGGGCATCCACGTGTTCCAGCCGTTCCGGCACGGCGTCGACGTGTCGATCCAGGCGCTGACCAAGTATCCCGTCGGACATGCTGATGCGGTGGTGGGGGCCATCACCGTGGTGGATCAGGCGGACTGGGTGGTGGTGCGCGACGCGGTGGTGCAGCTGGGCCAGTTCGCCAGTCCGGACGATTGCTGGCTGACGCTGCGCGGCCTGCGCACCATGGGGGTGCGGCTGGAACGGCAGTCGCGCTCGGCGCTGATCGTCGCGCGCTGGCTGCAGGATCGCCCGGAGGTGGCGCGCGTGCTGCATCCGGCGCTGCCGGGCAGCCCCGGACACGAGTTCTGGGTGCGCGACTTCAGCGGCGCCGCCAGCCTGTTCGGCGTGGTGTTCCGCGCGCAGTACTCGGCCGCCGCGGTCGAGGACATGGTGGGCGCGCTGGCGGTGTTCGGGCTCGGCGCGTCGTGGGGCGGCTATGAGAGCCTGGCGCTGCCCACCACCGGGATCGTCAGCCGCACCGCGGCCCGCCTGCGGCCGCATGAGGCGCCACCCGCAGGGGCGGCGTTGCGGCTGCATGTTGGTTTGGAGTCGCCGGAGGAGCTGATCGCCGATCTCGAAGGCGGTCTCGAGGTGCTGCGCGCCGCGTCCGCCTGAACCGGCTGCCCGTGCAGCGGCATCAGCTCCAGGCCGGGCTTCGGGTCCGGAGCCTCCTCATGTTGATCGGGCCATCTGGCTGTCCGGTCACCGCGGATGCTCGTCCCTGTGTCCCGGTGGCGCCGGATGGGGCGGTGCCGGACGAGGCGGTGGCGGTGCCGGACGAGGCGCCGGACGGGGCGGCGGTGGCGCTGCATGCGGAGGCGGGGCAGGACGCACCGGCTGCGGTCGCGGCGCCTCGCGCGGCGCCGCACGGGGCTGAGGCTGTGGCGGACGAGCCGCCTCGTGTGCCGCGGGC
>CAXTZG010000042.1:0-1438 GCA_964248625.1 uncultured Acetobacteraceae bacterium
GCTCTCCGAGCAGAACCTATCGATCTTTCCAGTGCCGAAGAGGCGCAGGCCACCTTGGAGACGGATGGGTTCCGGCCATCAAGCCTTGATTTTCGCGGCTTTCATGTAGCGGTGCTCGCTCAGTATCACGTCGATCAGGTTACCGTTCTGGTAGATCGCCCGGTAGGGGTGGCACCAGCAGCCTCGGACCTTCAGGTAAGTTTCGCCGACATAACCATCTCGCTCCAGATCTGCGCTGTCTGCCATGCCGGCGCTTGCGCAGCGCGTCGCCCATGAGCGGCAGCAGCTTCGTTTCCCGGTCCCGTCTGTCGATCTGCTTCCCAGCTCAAGCTTCATCCCGATCACCCGTTTCCCGTCATGACGGCTGACGCGGCGTCAACTCCCCAGCCGCCACCAGATCCGCCACTGGCGCAAGAGCTGACAGAATCGTCCTGGTGCCGCAGGCAAACGACGGAACCGAGAGTCGTTTTCGGCAACAGCCGATCCGACCGGGTCCCAGCGATGTGCCGCCGCCAGAAGGCTACGCCGCGGCTGCGCGGCTTACGGCTGACGCCAACCAAATTGGGGCTCATATCCCAACACGGTCCGGGCCTTCTCGATTGAAAGCAACGTCTCGTTCGGATGCTGCCCCGACTTGTAGGGCACGCCGGGATAATAGGCAGCCACCAATTCATCGTTCGGTGTCGTCATCACGCCGTCGGCGTTGGCAATGATGAAGGTTTCGGCGCCGGGACACTTGAACCCAAGCGCCTTTCGGACTGCCTGCGCACCGTCACGTGCGTCGATATAGGCCCAGAGGTTCCACTTACGGCTACCCTTGTCGGCCTCGAAGGTCGGGAACTGCTCGTAATCCGCCGGTTCCATCACATTGGAGAAGCGCAGGCCGATGATCTTCATGTCCGGGTCCCAGCGACAATATTCGCGGGCCATCTCCTCGCCGAGATGCTTCGACAACGAGTAGACAGTCTCCGGGCGCCCGCGATATTCCTCATCAACGGGGATGTATGGCGGCGGCTTGTCGAATGGCAGACCTAAGACCGTCTCGCTCGATGCCCAGACGACATTGTGGATGCCTAGGCGACGAGCCGACTCGAAGACGTTGAATGTGCTGATCATGTTCAGCCGGAACAGGCGTCCATTCGGTAGTCGGCCAGGCGCCGGAATGGCGGCAAGATGGACGACAGCGTCCACCCCTTTGTAAAAATCATCGACCTGGGACATCGTCTCGATGACCTGTCCCATATCTTCCACATCTGTCTGAATGAACGGGCATATGGGATCTCGGGATGGAACGATGTCGAGATTGATAACGGCATAACCATGCTCGACCAAGTCACGCAAGACGGCCCGTCCAAGCTTGCCGCTGCCTCCAGTGACGACCACGCGGTCCATTGCTCAACTCCTTCGCTCGGCGCTTCAACAGTGTCGGCTTCGACTG
>CAXTZG010000042.1:1538-31564 GCA_964248625.1 uncultured Acetobacteraceae bacterium
GGGTAACAGGAGGGTTTTCTGGCTGATCACATAGCATTGCTTTTTAGCCTACGTCGACGTGACGTTTGGCTGCTCCCAACCAGAACTCCACCTCCATTGTGCTGACCTTCTTGTAGAATTCATATATTTCAAAATGGCTCGTTCGTTCTCTGAGGTCCGCCATCGGCTATACGACAACATTCGTCGAAAACCATTCGGCTAAGCCTATGCCGGCGCGATGCTGTTGATCGCCACCAACTCTTCCTCGGAGAAAGATGGATGCCGCAGTGCCATCAGCGTATCGTCGAGTTGTGAGATCGAGCGAGTGCCAACCAGTGCGGTGGTGACCGCCGGATCGCGAAGCACCCAAGCAATCGCCATTTGCGGCAAGCTCTGGCCACGCGCGCCTGCTAGCGTATCGAGCCGCCCGATCCGCTCCAGGATAGCTTCCGACAGCACCGATGGATGAAGCGATGCTCCTCTGCTGGCTCTCGATCCTTCTGGGATGCCGCCGAGATACTTACTGGTCAGGAGCCCTTGGGCAAGCGGCGAGAACACCGCGCAGCCAACTCCGTGCGCCGTCAGAAGCGGCAGCAAGGCAGGCTCGATAGCGCGATCAAGCAGCGAGTAGCGCGGCTGATGCACCAGACAAGGCACACCGAGACGGGCGAGCTCTGCCAACGCCGTTTCAGTCTCCGGCGCATCATAGGACGAGATGCCGATATAGAGCGCCTTGCCCTGCCGCACAATGTCAGCAAGTGCACCCATGCTTTCAGCGATCGGCGTTTTCGGATCAGGCCGGTGATGATAGAAGATATCGACGTAATCCAGTCCTAGGCGACGCAGGCTCTGGTCGAGCGAGGCTATCAAGTACTTTCGCGAACCCCAGTTTCCGTAGGGTCCAGGCCACATATCATAACCGGCCTTGCTTGATATGATGAGTTCATCACGGAACGGTCGAAGATCGGCCGCCAGCACGCGGCCGAAGTTCTCCTCGGCCGAGCCGTATGGCGGTCCGTAGTTGTTTGCGAGATCAAAGTGCGTCACCCCCTGGTCAAAGGCGTGGCGGATCACCAAACGGCCGGTCTCGAACACGTCTGAACCACCAAAATTCTGCCACAGCCCGAGTGCGACCACCGGCAGATTCAGCCCACTTCGGCCGCAACGCCGATACGGCATGGTTTGTAACGGCCGCTATTCGAATTGAACGTCATGGCTGCATCCTTGTTCAGAGATTCTGTAATCGTAAGGGCCTTGCCAGACCTGCCTTCTCAAGCGCCGCGAGCTCGGTCATCACCGACGCCTGCCTGAACAGAGCGTTCTACCAACTATGACCCTGACTTCAAATGCGGGACAGAGATATGGGTGGCTGCCATGTAATTCTTGAGGTTGTCGTCGAAGTTCCCGAAGGTGAAGGTTCCTGGAGGTGCCGCGATAGCTGGCTACCGACGCAGCCTGAGGAACGAGAAAGAGGCCACCTATTAAGCGGACTCTCTGACATGGCCGATAATCACCTGCGATGGTCGCGAGATATACGGCCGGACAGCACGTCAGACGGAGCGGATCTGCCAAGCTGACCGAACTGCAGAACCGGACGGAGTAGATACAACTCGCGCTTATCTTCCTGATCGGCTCGTGGTGTGGATCGTAGGATGGAAATGCCGGCAAGGCAGCCCGGCGAAGCGCTATGGGTTTACCATTGTCGCCGTGTTGCTTGGCGCGCCCGCCATGACGACATTACTGGTTCTAACTGGAGCCCAAGGACTTGCTCTCTGGTACCTCCCGGCGGCCCTCTTCCTGATCGCCATCTCCTGGCGGGAGATGTTTCGTCAGAGTACGACAGAGGTGGTGCAACAGCCCCTAACGGGTTAATATTCAAGCCAATTGGCAAAGACTTTAGCTTCACATTAATTTATCCAAGCGGATCGGTCGAAAACAGTGGCGCGCCATCGTCTGTTGGTGCGGGATCCACATCGCCGGGCCTCCTGGCTGGAGAACCGTCCCGCGCCGTGTTTGGGGAAACCGTAGATGGCGGCTCGCTTGGCCCAAGATCCACCACGGGCACGCTCTCGTTCGGTTCGGCATGACCTAACGATCCGTTCAAAAGATCCGACATGGCTTGTCTCCAACCGTTGATGCGCCAAACGCGGTTGAGGCACTACCGGTTTTTTCTATCGCCGCAGCAAGGTTTATTTGCACGCGCAGCTCGGCTTTGACCTCCAGCCGCTGAAGCAGGCGCTGGTCTCGCAGGTTGTTAGTCCCCTAATATCAGGGTTCTATGAGCAGAACCTGTCGATCTGATCGGCGCCAAGAAGGCGTAGGGCCATCAAGACGGTAGACAGGTTCCGGTTACTGAGCCCTGGCATGAGCCTTAAAATCTTACCAGCATGTATTGATTTATGATTAAATGTTTGACTACCTTGGCAGGCGCGCAGAGACGCGTCCCATGCCCGGTGGCAGAACGCCATCGAGGCTGGAGCTTGACAGGGGGAAGTCATGACGCTCGTAAACAGGCGATCGCTGTTGGCCTTGACGGCTGGGGCAATCGCAGCAAGTCGAATCAGCGAGAGCGCCGCCCGAAGCCTGGAGATCGATCCGGACAGTGGCAGCGTGAGTGGCCGCTGGACGGCGGTGCGTGCGCGTAACTGGTATAAGCAGCTTCCATGGCTGATCGGTTCCGTCTATGTCACGTCGACTGCCGTCAACCAGCTCGAGATGTGGCAAGCCGACACGTTTGATCCGGTAACGATCAATCGGGAACTCGGTTGGGCACGGGCCTTGGGAATGAACACCGTGCGCGTGTTCCTTCATGACGCTTTGTGGGCGCAAGACTCCACGGGCCTCGTCGCCCGCATGAACCAGTTCCTGACGATCGCCAGCAGTCATAACATCAGCACCTTCTTTGTTCTTTTCGATAGCTGCTGGCGCGGGCTCTATCATACAGGCAAGCAACCGGCACCGCTTCCTGGAATTCATAACTCGCAGTGGATCCAATCGCCGGGCGCGGTGGCTCTTGCGGATACAACTCAATATCCGCGTCTGCAGCAATATGTGCAGGGTGTGGTTAGTGCATTCGCACAGGATCCACGCGTCTTGTTCTGGGATCTCTGGAACGAAGCCGACAACAGCGGCAGCGACGATCCGTCGAACAAGCAGGCGCTTGTAGCCGCCCTGTTGCCTCAGGTGTATGCATGGGCCCGCAGCGCGCAGCCATCACAGCCGCTGACAAGCTGTCTCTGGAATGGCGACTGGTCGAGCCCCAGTAACTTCAACGCCGTGCAGGCCGTCATCATGGCAAACAACGACATCAACACGTTCCATAAATACGACTTTGTCGAAGTGTTCAATCAGGCAATCATGCAGATGAAGCAATATGATCGTCCGGTTATCTGTACAGAATACTTGGCGCGCAACATTGGCTGCCTGTTCGACACGTGCCTGCCTCTGGCCAAGCGCAAGAATGTCGGAGCCGTCAATTGGGGCTTCGTCGTCGGCAAGACACAAACGAACCTGCCATGGGACTCGGCGCAGCATCCGTATGTCGATGCCTCCGCTTACGGCGGAACAACCTGGCAGGCGGTGGTGCAGCCAAACGGTGCAACGCCGGTAGCGCCTTATACAGGCGAGACGCCGCCAGTCTGGCAGCATGAGGTCCTACAGGCAGATGGAACGCCCTATCGCGCCTACGAAGCGGAGTTGATTTACGACCTTGCCACAGGTGAAACCGGCAAAGGCTGATACTATGGGTGATGGTCTCCTGCTGCACGCTCACGTCAGGCGCTGGAGCGCATGCTGACCCTCAGCATCTCCACGCCGACCAGCTGCTCACTCGCGTCCAAACCGATCATCACCCCCAGCACCACCTCGTCCGTCCGCTCGATGACCGTGCCCTCGGGTGATTCTCCCCCGAGGTTGCGGACCTTTGATATGCTCTGTGCGAGCGGGAAGATGTTTGATGGCGAGGACGAGACGGGAGCTCATCCCCGAGTTCAAGCGTGAGGCGGTGGCGCTGCTGGCTGGCAGCGGCCGGCCGCAGATGCACATCGCGGCCGAGCCTGGAATCCAACCCTCGATGTTGCGGCAGTGGCGCACGACGCTGAACGAGGCCTCGCCCCCGGCCGCGGCCGGCAGGATCGGCGGAAGCGCGCCCGCCATCCCGGTTGCGTCCCCTTCCGATCAGGCGGCCGAGGTCGTCTGCCTGCGGCGTGAGCTCGACCGGGCGCGCATGGAGCTGGACGTACTAGAAGAGCGATCGGCATCTTCGCGGAGATGCCCAAACGACGTCCGCCTTCATCGAGCAACATGCGCGCACCTGGCCGGTGCGTCTTATGTGCCGCGTGCTCGCCGTATCGCCCAGTGGCTATGACAGCTGGCGATCACGACCCGAAAGCGCCCGATCGGCGTCCAACCGTCAGCTCCTGGATGGTGTCCGACGTATTCATGCCGAGCATCACAAGCGCTACGGCGCGCCGCGCGTGCAGGCCGCCCTGTGGGCAGAAGGCCGGGTCGGCTCGCCGCGAACGGGTGGAGCGTCTTATGCGCCGCCATGACATCCAGGCCCTGACTAGGCGGCGCTTCCGGTCCTGCACGGCCGACAGCCGTCTCGACCTGCCGGTCGCGCCGAACCTCCTGAAGCAGGACGTCTCAGCCTCGCGACCCGACACGGTCTGGCTGGCGGATATCGCCGACCGATGCGCAATCACATGCGGAGCGAACTGATTGTCGCTGCGCTGATGATGGCCAGGCAGCGGCAACGGCCGGCCGCCGGTCTTATCTGTCACTCCGACTGCGGCAGCCAATACGCAGCCAAGACCTATCGGAAGCACCTCGCCAACTGCCCCTTCTGCGGGACCTTGTCGCGCCGTACCCAAAGCCAGTATGTCGCCGGCCATCGGAGCTGCCCTGCGCAGGCCACCACGTCCAATGGCAGCTCGTCGTGCGACGGTTCCTTTGCAGTGCGCCGAACTGCTTGCGCCAGGTCGTCGCCGAGCGCTTCGACACCACGGTGCTGGCCGAGCGGGCCCGGTGCACGAGACGGATCGAGCAGGTCGTCCATCATCTTGGCCTGGCCCCTGGCGGCAGGCTAGATGCCGGGTTCGCGGAGTGGCTCATGCTGCCAGCGAGCCGCGACACGCTGCCCCGTGTTGTGCGCCGGCATGTTCAGCCCCGCACCGAGCCTCTTACCGTGATCGGCATCGACGACCGAGCGTTTCGCCGCAAACCACCGCTACGACAGCATCATCTGCGACCTTGAGCGTCGGCGCATGGTGGCGCTGTTGCCAGACCGCGAGATGGCCACTGCCGAGGCCTGGCTGCGCCAGCACCCCGGGATCAGCCTCGTGTCACGCGACCGCGGCGGCTATGGCGAGGCCGCGGCCAAGAGGCTGCGGGATGCCCTACAGGTCGCCGACCGATGGCACCTGATGAAGAACGCGAGTGCTGCGTTCCTCGAAGCCGTGCGCAGGTCGCTGCGCGGGGTCCGCAACCCCTTGGGCACGGCTACCATTGATCGGGCGCTTCCGATCGCAGCGGAGCGGCTGTAACATGACGGCTTCCTGCGGCGCGAGGAGATCACGCGGCACATCCTGGCCCTCAAGGAAGCTGGACACTCGATTTGCGAGATCGTGCGCCGGACCCGGCACAGCCGCAAGCTGGTGCGCCAAGCCATGCAGGGTGCCCGGGAAGGCGTGTTCCGTGTCCGTCAAAGCTCCTTGAAAGCCTACCTGCCGGCGCTGGATGCCGGATGCAATGCAGGCTGCCACAACGGTGGCGAACTTTGGCGGCGGCTCCGGGAGCAGGGCTTCAGTGACTCCCTGCGCGTTGTCGCCGAATGGGCAACACGGCGCCAGCGGACAGACAAGATGCAGGCAAAGGCCCTGCAGAAGTCGTCCTCGGCCCGCACCTTGGCGCGGCTGATGACCACGAAACGCAATCATCTCACCAAGGCTGATACCGTAATCGTTGCTGCCGTCGAGGCCGGCGTGCCGCACCTGGCGAACGCCCGGATGCTGGTGCGCGATTCCAGACCATGACCCGAAGCAAGGCTGCGGCGGACCTGGACGGCTGGCTCAAGCAAGCCAAGGCCAGCCTGATCGTGCCGCTTGCTGTCGGTATCATCAAGGACATAGGAGCCGTGCGGGCTGCCATCACCGAGCCCTGATCCAACGGCCAGACCGAGGGCAGATCATCAGACTCAAGCTGGTCAAGCATCAGATGTATGGCCACGCCAAGCTCGATCTGCTCGAGGCAAGGCTTCTCGGTGCCGCATGACCCCCAGCATCAGCGAAACTGCGCCAGAGCCAAATATTCAGAGCCGATCCACAGCTGAGCATGGGCATCTCAATATCGGGTTCATCGGAACGTCACGAGACTCGCCACACACAAACGTTACAACGCGTCCGTCAGCTTCTTGTCAGGATTGCCCATGCGGACGCGCGACTATCGCTCGATCTTGATTCACGGAACGGCATTAATCCTTCTCCCGATCGTCATCCCGTTTCCCGCACTGGCGCAAACCACTTCGTCCGCCCCGGGGGCCGCCCCAGCGGAGTCGGTTCAGGTGACGGGCCAGTCATTCCCGGGGACCGCCACGCAGCAGGCGCCGCAAGCGGCATCGCTGGATGAAACGGAACCGACATCGACGATCAACTCCCACTTCATCGCAGAGAACGTGCCGGAAACTTCGAACTACGACGACATCATCCGCTTGACGCCGAGCGCGATGGACATCGATCCGAACGGGCCGGGCTTGCAGCAGGACTTCGGCCAGAGCATACGCGGCCTACAATATACTCAGTTCAGCGTGTTGTTCGACGGCGTGCAGGTCCCCGGCTCGCCAGGCAACCTTTCGCCGCAGCCGGCGGCCTACTTCGTGGCGCACGACCTCGACACGATCACCGTTAATCGCGGCCCCGGCCCTGCCTCCACGATCGGCTCGGCCACCTTTGGTGGCGACGTCGAGATCCATTCATACGACCCATCATCCGTGGCCGACCTGAATCCATATGCCACGTTCGGAACCTTTGGTACTAAACTGTATGGCCTTGAAGCGGAGAGCGGCACGCTGGGCAACTCATTCGGCGGCTGGCTGTCAGGCGGCCGCATCGTTGTGGACCTACAGCGCAACGAGAGCCGTGGGGCACTAACCGGCACCTCGGACGAGCGGCGCAACCTGTTCCTCAAATACATCCAGCCGATCGGCGACCGCACGATTCTTACCGCCGCCGTCAATCTGGACAATGCGGTGACCGATACGCCGTACGGCACACCCCTCGCCCTGATCAACAAGTACGGTCGCAACTTCTCGCTGAACGATGATCCGCGCAGCCAAGCCTATGGCCCATACAACCGCGACAACTACACAACCGATTTTGAATACCTGAAGATCGAACATCGCTTTGGCAAAGGCCTCACGGTGTCCGACCAGCCCTATACCACTGCGTTCTACCATCGCGGCGTGCAGACTAGCGATACCTCGCTGAGCACGCCTAACCTGACCACCACGGCGGCCAAGACCTACTACATTAAAGGTGTGCCGACGGTGCTGGACAATGATGTGCCCGGAGCCGCCTACCAGAATGACTATCGTGCCTGGGGCAACATTCTGCGCCTGACGCAGGATACGCCATACGGACAAGGTCGTGCCGGCTTCTGGTTTGAAAGCGAAGACAACACGCTATACAAGACCAACATCGTCCTTACTCGGGATCAACAAGGCTATACCACCAAGCCTGGCGCCTCGATCTACCAGTATCTCTACTTCGATAGACTGACCACGGCACAACCCTATATCGAATTCGCTTGGCATCCCCTGCCCCGCCTAACCATCACGGCTGGCGTCAAGTATAGTTCGGTCACGCGCTTTCTTGACGGCCCGCTCGTGCGCACCGTGAAGCATCCCGCGGACGATCACGCGACCTACAACAAGGCACTGCCCTCGGTGGATGCCAACTACAAGATCAACTCCCATCTGTCAGTCTTCGCGCAGGCCGCAAAGGGCTACCTCACGCCGCCGCTCAACGTGTTCTATGCGCAGATTATCAACACGGTTCAGCCATCCACCACCGACAACTACCAGATCGGCACCGTCTACCAACATGGTTGGCTGAGCGCCGACATCGATCTCTATGACCTGCAGTATCAGAACTATATCGCCAGCACCGTCATCGGCACCAACACGCTGTACACCAACCAAGGGAACGCCACCTTTGAGGGGGTCGAGGTGGAAGCGACGGCGCAGGTCGGCGCGGGTTTCGCGCTCTATGGCAATGGCTCCTTGAACCACGCCACCTATCATAACGGCGCCTCGGTGGCGCAGGCGCCACGCCGTACCGCGGTGGCAGGCGTGCTGTTCGACCGCAGGAACGTGGCACTCGCCGATGACCGGCTCGACGCCTCGTTCCTGATCAAGGATGTCGGACCGCAGTATGGTGTCGACACAGGCTTCGTGAACAGGTTTCCGATCAAGTCCTACGACACCACGGACGTGGCAATGCACTACCTGCTACCGTTGCAGCACAACCGGCATCTGGATCTTGGGGTGCAGGTCACGAACCTGTTCAACAACACCAGCTTGATCGGCTACGCCGGCGCCGCAGCGGGTAACGGAGAGCCGCTTTATTGGGTGAACCCAGGTCGCGGTGTATTCTTCAGCATTTCGGCCCGACTCTAGCAGAACGAGCGGCTGTTCTACCGGTCACTGGTTCAGCCGACCCTCAAACGAGCGCAGCGGCGGCGTGCTGAACCGGACCTGCCTGCCCAGCGACATCATCGCCTTCGTGGTGTTCTGCCGGCTCCGCTACCGGCTGACGCTGCGGGATCTGAGCGAGATCATGGCGCTGCGCGGGATCGAGGTGAGCCATGAAGCCGTTCGAGATTGGGAGGCGAAGCTGCTGCCGATCATGGGCCACGAGCTGCGCAAGCGCCGGCACGGCACGCGGCGGCTGCGGGAGCAGCTGGCTAGTGGACGAGACCCACCTAAAGGTCCGTGGCCGCTGGTGCTACCTGTATCGGGCGATCGGCCGGGACGGAAACCTGGTCGACGCCATGCTCAGCGATCACCGGGACATGCGGGCAGCCAAGGCATTCTTCCGTTTGGCGCAGGCTACTGTGGGCTTCGGGCCGGATCGGGTGACGACGGACGGCCACGACTTATACCCGAGGGCGATCCGCACCGTGCTGGGCCGTAGGGTCCGCCACCGCACCAGCGCCTACCTGAACAACCGGCTCGAGCAGGACCGTCGCGGCAAGGGCAGGATCCGATGTATACGCGGCCTCAAGAGCCAGGTCACGGCCCAGCGCTTCTGCCACGAGCACGGTGAACTCCGAGGTCTCCTCCGCCCCGTCGCCGTCACATCCATCCCGTCTCCGCCTCCCTCCGCCGCTTCCGCTTCGCAAGAGGCGCCCGAGTTGCACTCGGGATCATGCAGAACGCGTGATCGGACAGCCTCCTTCACGAACGATCAGAACTCTGGCGCGGGAGCTGACAGAACCTGATCGCGGGCCAGAAGGATGCCATCGTCCAATTAACCGTCAGCCCAACCTCGGGCCGGTCCGTGCAACAACGCCCGGCCCACCGCTCCGCGTGGTCCGCGACTCAGCCGTCCACGAGGCGATTGCAGCGTCGGTAAACTATATTGTCAAGCTGCCGCGTTGGCGTAGCACGGTGTCATAGGCTGCCAAGTTTATGGGACGAAGTCGCTGCTTCGGGCTGTGGTGACGACGCTCGGCATTGGCCTTGAACGGCACGGCACCGAATCCAGACAATGATGGAGAAACCGCTCCTTACACCGTCAATCCTGATCCAGCGAACCACTTCTGGCGCGAGTGGAGACAACGCGTCTTTGCTCAAGTTCCTCTTTCGGTTTCGCTGTTCCTCATCAATGCATGCATGGCGGCATCGAAATGCCGTGACATCGCCGACGTCGCCATGGCGGGACTGCGATCCCGTATCGCCTCCAAGATGTCACCGTGACTGGCTTGCACCTGTTGCAGCTCCGCGGTGTCGACGCGACTATCCAGGCCGGCACGCATTGAGTGCTCGAACACGTCGCTGCACGCCTCCACCAGCAGAAGATGAAAGGGATTGCCTGCAGCTTTGGCGATGAGGCGGTGGAAGCCGATATCGAGTTCGGCGTAGTGTCCGTAGTCGTGCAGGAACGCTGCCATCGTGTCGACGATCTTCTCGATGGCGACGAGAGTCGGGCCGTCGCAGCGCTCGGCAGCCAGTCCTGCCATCTGCACCTCGATGCCCCGGCGAAGCTCCAGGACCTGGAGCGGGCTTGCCTGGCCCGTGACGAGCGCCTGTTCGATCACGCTGCGCATCGGCAGGCCAATCAACCGTGCAACCCTGGGCCTTCGACCCGGTGCGGCCTCCAGCAGCCCGAGCGCCGCCAACCCGTTCCAGGCCTCGCGAACCACCGGACGGCTCACCTTGAGCTTCTGGCTGACCTCGCCCTCCCCCGGTAGCATGTCGCCGGGGACGAGGCGGTTACTGGCGATGTGGTGACGAACGTGATCGGCGACCCGATCCACAAGTGAGGCATCATGCGGGAGGGTCCCGTCACGTCTCGCCCATGGCAGCGAAATTCTAAACACCGAGGGCATGTGGGATCCTGATCCTGGCTTGCGGTTTCTGTATTACAGGTATTATAGGTTCATCCAGCTGACGTGTGGGAGGCGGTAAAGCGATGGCAGAAATCGGTTCCCTGTCCAGGTTCAACGGCCGTCGCAACTGCCTTGACGATACGTTGTCCGCCGTTTTCGACGCGGTTGACGCAGCGACAGCGACCGGTCGATGAGGCCACGCGTCGTCGTTACGGGCGGCGCGGCGCTCGACGTGTTCGACCCCGAGCCGCTGGCGCCGGACGCGCCGCTGCGGCGGATCGACCGGGTCATCCTCACCCCGCACGCGGCGTTCTACTCGAATGAGAGCCTGGACACGCTGCAGCGCATGGCTGCCGAGGAGGCGGGCTGTGCCTTGGCCGGCCAAGCCCTACGTTGCCTGATCATCTGAAGAGGCAGGCAACACCTCGACAACCAGATCCTGCCGCAGAGCGGCCTCAGGGAGCGGAAGCGGTCATGTCACTGTCGATGACGCAGCAGACGGTCATGAACGGCGCTGTGCGCCATCTGGTAAGCCGCTATAACCCCAAGGGTCAGCGAATCGGTTGGCTGATGCTGGCCTCGATCCTGCTCGAGGCCTGGGACCTGTACTCCATCGCCTTCGTGCTGGTGTTCATTCGCCAGCAGTTTCACCCGAACCCGCTGCTGCTTGGTTTGGCGGCCGCAGGAACCCAGGGTGGGGCACTGATCGGGGCGCTGCTGGGCGGATGGCTGTGCGATCGGATCGGCCGCCGGGTGATGTTCCTGGCGACCATGATCCTGTTCGTGGTGCTGGCCCTGGCGCAGGCCTTCGTGCCCACCGTAGGCTGGCTGGTGCTGGTGCGGCTGTTGCTCGGCATCCCACTCGGGAGCGACATCTCCAACGGCTACGCCTACATCATGGAGTCGATGCCCAAGGGCGAGCGGGAGGTGATGGGTAACCGCTGGCAGTTCATGTTCGCCATGGGCGAGGTGCTGACGCTGGCCGTGGTGGCGCTGTTCCTGGTCGCCCAGATGCCGCCGCACCTGATCTGGCGGGTGACGCTGGGCCTGGGCGCGGTGCCGGCGCTGATCATCTTGTGGATGCGCCACGACCTGCCGGAAACCGCGGTCTGGCTGGTCCGGCGCGGCCGGTACCGGGAAGCCAAGCAGGTCAGCCAGGGCCTGTATGGCGACCCGCTCGACATGCTGCCGGACGAAGATGTGGTGGTCAGCCGGCCAGCGCCGGCGGCGTTTCTGACAGACCTGGTGAAGGACCGAACCCGGTGGCGCGCCACGCTGTACGGCTGGATCTCCTGCTTCTGCCAGGCAGCGGAGTTTTCGACGTTCGCCTTCTACATCCCCGTGCTGTTCCTGTCCCTGCACGTCTCATCCGTGCTCGGCACCGACTTGGTGACGATGGGGCTCTACGTGATCGCCGCGATCTCCGGCTGGGTCGGCCCGCTCATCACCCCCCGGATCGGCCATCGCGGCATCGGCATAGCCGGATTCGGCATCGTGCTGGTCTCGCTGCTGGCGGCGGCAGCGGCAATCTATACCGGACATCCCCTGGTGCTGCCGTTCGTGGCGGCTGTGATGTTGTGGGGCCACTATTGGGACGCGTCGAACGGCATGACAATCCCGTCGCTGGTCGCCAAGCCCGAGTATCGCGGCACAGCCAGTGGATTCGCCTACATGTTCGTCAAGCTGCCGTCGTTCCTGGCCATCTTCCTGTTCCCGTCTCTGTTCCACGCAATCGGTCAGGCAGCCGCCACGCTGCTCGTCGCCATTTTCCCCCTGATCGGGCTGCTTTCCGCGCTCTTCATCCTGCCGGAAGTCTATGGCTATGAGCAGGATTGACCGGCTGGCCACGGGGACTCCGACGGTGAAGGGGAACGATCGCAAGGTGGTGCGGATCGCCTGCCTTGGAGAATGCATGGTCGAGCTTCGGGAGCGTCCGGACGAGCTTCTGAGCCGCGGTTATGGCGGCGACACGTTGAACACCGCAGTGTATCTTTCCCGCCTCGGTGCTGCGGTAGATTACGTAACAGCGCTTGGTGACGATCCCTGGAGCGACGAGATGCTCGCCCAGTGGCAGGCGGAAGGCATCGGTACCGCTCTGGTGCGGCGCCTGCCGGGACACCTGCCCGGCCTCTACATCGTCCAGACCGACCCCGCTGGCGAGCGACGCTTCCTGTACTGGCGCGACAGTTCGGCCGCGCGGCACCTTTTCGACCATCTGGATGTCCGAGACCTCCAAGGGTTTGATGTGCTGTACCTGTCTGGCATCACGCTTTCGATCTATGCCGAGACAGCACGCTCGACTCTTTTCCGGCTGCTGGCCGAAACGCGCATGAGAGGCGGACGGGTGGTGTTCGACACCAACTTCCGGCCGCGCGGTTGGCCTGACCACGCGCTGGCGCGCGACATCTATGCCCGAATGTTCGCCATCGCCGACATCGTGTTCGCTTCCGCCGAGGACCTTCGCCTTCTCTACGGGGAAGAAGGCGAGGCGGAGCTGCTGCGTCATGCCGCCGACACTGAGCTGGTGCTGAAGCTCGACCATCCCGCATCGCGCGTGCTGCAGGGCGACGTGGACGTGCTGGTCCACGCTGCGGCGGTCCGACGGGTTGTCGATACCACGGCGGCCGGCGACAGCTTCGCGGCCGCTTATCTCGCCGCACGCTTGGCCGGCGCCTCGCCCGAGGCCGCCGCACGCTCCGGCCATGACTTGGCAGGCCTCGTGGTGGGACACCCGGGTGCCATCGTTCCTTCGAGCGCCATGCGCCGGACGGCCTCAGCGGGAGATGTTCGATGACCACCAGCCTGTCCCGATCCGACCAGCTCAAGGCCCTGCTCGCGGTTGGGCGCGTCATCCCTGTCATCACCATCCACCGCCTGGAGGATGCGGTGCCGCTGGCGCGCGCGCTGGTGGCGGGCGGCGTGCGCCTGCTGGAAATCACCTTGCGGACGGCGGCGGGACTTGCCGGTGCCGAAGCGATCATGCGTGCGGTGCCGGAAGCGGTGGTCGGGATCGGCACCGTGCTGACGCCTGACGACATGCGTCGTGCAGTCGAGAGCGGTGCCCGGTTCGCGCTGAGTCCGGGTGCCACGCCGGCCCTGCTCGACGCAGCAACGGCGTCGCCGATCCCGTTTCTGCCCGGCATCGCCACGGCATCCGAGTTGATGGAGGCCGCCAGCCGCGGCTTTGTCACGACCAAGTTCTTTCCTGCCAGCACGTCCGGCGGCCTCGCTGGTCTGAGATCCTTCGCCGGCCCTTTTCCCGAGGCTCGTTTCTGCCCGACTGGGGGAATCACTGAGGACAATGCCCGGGAGTGGCTGGCGCAGCCGAACGTGATCGCTGTCGGCGGGTCCTGGCTCACCCCTCAGGCAGACGTCGCTGCCAGACGTTGGGACGCGATCCGCGACCTCGCCGCACGGACCTGCGCAGGTCTGAGATCGGGCGGGTGACGGTTTGGGATCTGGGTGCCAGAAACTCACCCCCAAAGGCCTGTCGCGCGGCAGCTGGTGCCTGAGGGTTCTGTCAGGTCTGGCGCCAGTAGGCTGGTGCTGCGTGACAGGATCAGGAACGTTCGGGCAACGGTCATGATGCCGAGCGCGATGCGCGTGGCCTTGGCGAAGCGGGAGCGTCGGAGGGAGGCGGAGACGGTCTGGTTGTAACGGCGGCGAGGACGGAGGAGATCTCGGAGTTCACCGTGCTTCCTGCAGAAGCGGTGGGCTGCCTCGTGACTCTTGAGGCCGCGCATACGTCGGATCCTGCCTTGCCGCGATGGTCCTGTTCAAGACGGTTGTTCAGGTAGGGACTCGTTCGGTGCCGGACCGTCTTGCCTGTCAAACGGCGCCCAAGTGTTCAACGCCTATCCGCAGTGTCTGTTGCCGGATCGAGAGGCCGGCACAATCGAGGCGTGGCTGGCAGGTCAGCCTCAGCTCGCGTGCTGAACGGAAGAAGGCCAGCACGACGCCGTTCCAACCCAGTCAAGCTGGCGAGGTCGCGCGTCATGCCGTTGCCGTCTTGCGCCGTCAGGGTCGAAATGCGGCGGCCAGCCGGCTGTCCGATCGTGATCGGCGTTGTCGAAGCGGGCTCAGCCAGGACCGACACTGGATCGGACAGGATGAGCGTGGCCGAAAGCAAGCGGCGAAGTACGCTGCTCTCCATCGGTGAATGACCGGTCGCCGGACTTCGGTATTACGTTCGGATGATTATCGGGCGGGATCATCCCGGTCAGCGAGACAGGCGCCGCTTGGCGAGGATGATGCCGGTGACGCTGAGCAGGAAGCCGGCCGTCAGCAGCGGCAGCATGACCAATTTGCGGAGCAGGTCATGCGTGCTGAGGCCTGGGACATCGAACGTGTGCAGGCCGTTGAAGAGCCAGCGGTAGAGGCGGCGGCGCCAGTCCTGGACGTCGATGATCTGCCCCGTGGACGCGCTCACGTGCACCCAGGTGCCCGCGGCATCCCGCAGCTTCAGCCGCCGGGCATCAGCCGGTAGACCGTCGTAGAGCAGGTGAGCGTAGTCGTCCTGCGCGGTGATCGCTGCGGCGGCCGGCCGGGTCGATGGCCACGTCGCGCGCGCAGCCCGCAGCAGGGTGTCCATGCCCAAGCCCGTCCAGCCACTCTCCTGGAGCAGGCGTGTCGTGGCGATGCCGGTCCCCATGCCATAACCGGTCAACACTGGCCGCCCGTGCACGGCGTTCAACTCGATCGATGACTGCCCCCTGGCGACTGCGAGGTCCGCCAGGCTGACTTGCCAAGCCGCATCCTCCAGCGTTTCGCCACGAAAGGCGGCCACCTCGACGGTGGTCGGCTTGCCGGTGGGGAACAGGATGCCGTGATCGACCGACAGCCAGCCGCTGAAGATCCACGTCAGCAGGAAGAATCCGGCCCCGAGGCCGAGCACATGGTGGAGCCTGAACAGGCGGCGGAACGGCGAGATCCCGGGCTTGCGAGCGTTGCGGAGCGATGACCAGCTCCGGTAGCAGCCCAACACGATGCCGGCGATCGTCATGGCGATGCCGACCAGCGAGATGGCCCACACCGTATAGGACCAGACGGCCGGGTAGCGCCTCAGGATCGTCGGGTAGATCCAGTGGAGGATCGAGCCGGCATAGTTTGCAATCCGCTGCACGCGCGTGGTGACCTGGAGCGCCTCGCCGGTCCGCCCGGAGACGTAGACATGGCTCGCCGCGGCATCCTTGAGGTCGACGCGGAAGAACGGCCGGTAGGGGTCGAACTTCTGGGCGACAATCCATTGATCGTCATAATAGGGACCGACGACGGTCCTGACGTCGGCGTGGACAAGGCGCCGGGCCTCCTCGCCTGCTTCCTGCCGGCTGACGCCTGGAAGGAGGCTGCCCGTGACGGCGCTCATCGCCATGAACGGATGCCCTGCAGGCTGAAGGAGGTAGCTCGGTCCTTGCGGCCCCTCGACCAAGCGCAACGCTTCCAGTCTTCCTAATCCTGGAGGAAGCCTAGCCACGGCTTCAGCCGGTGACAGCCTGATCCCCATGACGTCGATGAGTGGCATCGCGGCGAGCCGCCGCTGGTCGTCCAGGGCGGGAAACGGGACGAACAGCATCAGGGCGCCGGAGGCGAACCACATGCCGAAGAACAGGCACATGACGATGCCGAGCCACCGGTGGACCTTCGACAGGGCCTTGCTCACCGAGGCCAGCGACAGGCCCGCCGAAGGTCTCCTGCCTGCTTCCCCGCGTGCGGCGGTCCTTGCTGTCACCACCTGGGGCGACGGTGGCGTCAGCAACCGTCAGAAGCCAGCATGGAGATCTACCTCGAAGTAGCGGGGACGGCCGAGGATGACCTCGGTCGGGTAGTTCGTATCCGCCCAGCTGACGTAGGTCTTGTCCAGCAGGTTGTTGATGCGGCCCGTGACATCCAGCGTCTTGTTGAGGTGGTAGGTGGCGTAGATGTCCACCAGCTCGTAGTCGCTCAACTGCAGGCTGTTGTCGAAGCTACCGGCACGACTGCCGACGTAGCGGACGTCGCCGCCGAGATCCAGCGGCAGGTTGGCGACATGGCTGTAGGTCGAGAAGATCGCCGCGGTCCAGGTGGGCACGTCGGGCGGCCGGTTGCCGGCGTCGCTCAGCCCGGAGAACGGGTCCGTGAACTGGCCGTAGCTCGAATGGGTGTAGGTCGCGTTGGCGCTGATGGTCCAGTTCTTCAGCGGCCGGAAGTCCGCCTCAAACTCGGCCCCGCGGGAGTTCTGGCTGCCGACTGTGCCGACCGTGTTGTTGGAAATCGCGATCAGGATGTTGCTGCGGTCGATGTTGTAAAGGGCGAGCGTCGCGGTCGCTTTCTTGTTCAGGAACTCCGCCTTGACGCCGACCTCCTCCTGGCTGGAGCTGGTCAGCGTATTGAACTGACCCCTGTTGGCCAGGAAGATGTTGCCGCCTGGAGGGTCCTGTGCGGTGGTGTAGGAAACGTAGGTCGTGACGTCCGGCACGATGTCGTAGACGAGACCGACACGGAAGTTGGTCGGATTGAAGCTCTTGCTGAACCCCGTGGTCGGGCTCTCGACGCCGGCCTGGTTGTAGTTCTCGCGGTCGAGCCGCAGCCACTCGTCGCGCAGCCCGGTGATGAGGTGCAGGCGCGGCGTCAGGTCGAGGGCGTCCTCGAACAACCCAGCGACGTCGCCGATCTGGGTCGGGCTCTGCTCTTGCGGGAACTCGCCCGGGAAGCTGCCGAACGATCCCTGCATCGGGTTCGCAAGGCTTACGTGATCGGCGAACTCGGCGCTGGGGAAGCCGCGCGAGCGGAGGAACTGCAGGTAACTGGCGTCGATGCCGAACGTCACGCGGTTCTTGAAACCGAAGAGCGGCTGGTCGATGACGACGTGCGCCTGGTCACCGTAGATGTGCTGCTGGTGATAGACGTAGAACCGGTCGCGGGCGATTGAATTGCCGGGGATGACGTCGCCGGCAGCGTCGGTCGCGGTCGAGCCGGGCGGAATATAGGTGTAGGTCTCCGCGTTCTGCCAGCGACGCTCGGCATAGTATAGGTAAGCCTGATTGGTAAAGGTGACGTGGCTGTTGGCCTCCCACGTCAGCAGAACACTGGGCGAGTAGCTCGTGTTCTTATGGACGGCGTCGGACGTGTTGTAGTTCGTGTACTCCGTTGGCTCGTTGACCACGAGCCCGTTGCTGGACTTGAGGATCCCGCCCTGCGGGTTTGCCACGTCTGCGCTCGGTATCAGGGGGGTGCCGTAGTACGAAGGCAGGTGGTCAGTCACGAAGTCGATGCCAGCCTGCAGATGCAGGTTCGACCGGATGTTCCACAACACCGAGCCGGTGACGTTGAGCGAGTCCGGATCGTCGTGGTCGACGTAGCCCGATGACGACGTGCGGCTGAAGGCGAGGTTGACGGCGACGGTATCGCTGATCGCGGAGTCGACGGCCAGGCCGCCCTGGATCGTGTTGAAGCTGCCGTAGGTGAACAGCGCGTCCCATTTGGTCGGCTCGAAGGTGGGCTGCCGGGTGACGACGTTGATCACGCCGCCGATCGCCCCCTGCCCGTAGAGTACCGACGCCGGTCCCTGCAGGACCTCGATGTCCTTCAGGTTGAAGCTGTTCTCCGGCCGGTTCACGATGTCGGACGGGCCGTAGTAGACGTCGTCGCGCAGCAGGTTGATCTGGTCGCCGGTGAAGCCGCGCATCGAGAACGATGACGGATCCGCGGGCGAGCCGCCGACCGTGATGCCGGGTGCCCGCTGCACCGCCTCCTGGACCGTCTGGTAGCCCTGCTGCCGGATGGTCAGCGCGTCGACGATGTTCACCGTCGCCGGCGTCTCCTTGACGGTCAGGCCGAGCTTGCTCCCCGTTGAATTGGTCTCGTTCAGGTGGCTCACCGGACGCGTTCCCGTGACCGTGACGGCCTCGACGGCGCCGGTCGTCGGGGCTGCCACGATGCCTTTCTGTGTCGCCGCCTTTTGCGTCGCGGCGACCGCCTTGTTCTGGGCCGGCGTCCTCAGCGTCTCAGGCGCGGCGACGTCCGGCGTCGTCTGGCTCCAGGCGTTGAGGGCGATCAGGGTCGCCACGATGGATACCGAGCCGCCGAGCATATGTCGCAGAAGCATCCTGACCTCCTTCGTGACGCCTCGGCGGGTGTCTCTGCCTCCAGGACAGGCAAACCGCGTCTCCCTGTCCGATCTCAGGATTGTTACCGCCAGGTCATGCCCTTGTAAGGGGCAACAGCGCCAAGTAAGGTAAGGATCGTGCCAATAAGGTCTATACGATAATCATGCAGCCGCTCGTCGTGGTGGTCGGCTATGAGGGCTTGGCGACCTTCGAGTTCGCAATCGTCACCGAAATCTTCGGTATCAGCCGTCCAGAGCTGATGCCCAACTGGTACCGCTTCGCGCTGTGCGCGATCGAACCTGGGTCGATGCGGACCTCCAGCGGCTTCGAGATCAGGATCGACGGCTCGCTGACGCTTCTCAAGCAGGCGCACACGGTCATCGTCCCGGGCTGGAGTTCACCGCATGACGCGGTGCCAGCTGATCTAATCCGGGCACTTCAGGAGGCGCACGCTGCCGGTACGCGCATCGTGTCGATCTGCACCGGAGCCTTCGTGCTGGCGGCCGCAGGCCTACTGGCCGGGCGGCAGGCAACCACGCACTGGCAGCACACAGCGGCGCTGGCCGCCGCCGACAAGAGCATCCGGATCCTGTCCGACGTTCTCTATGTGGACGAGGGTTCGATCCTGACCTCAGCAGGCAGCGCGGCGGGGATCGACCTCTGCCTGCACATGATTCGGTCCGACTTCGGCTCGGATCACGCTAGTCACGTTGCACGCCGGCTCGTTGTGCCCCCGCACCGGGAGGGCGGACAGGCGCAGGTGATCGGCCGGCCGATCCTGGACCTTCAGGAGGGAGCGCGGCTCAGCCCGCTGCTCGACCAGCTCAGGAGGCGCCTTGATGGCGAGCATAGCGTCACCAGCATGGCGCAGGCGGTCGGCATGAGCCAGCGGACCTTCATCCGCCGGTTCAAGACCCTGACCGGAAGCTCGCCGGCAGATTGGCTTCTGGCGGAGCGGATGTCGCGTGCACGCGAACTGCTGGAGACGACCGTGCTCAGCATGGAGCAGATCGCCTTCCTCTGTGGCCTCGGATCGGTGGTGAATTTCCGCTATCACTTCAAGCAGAGGCTGAACACCACACCCTCGGAGTATCGTTCACGCTTCGAGAAACGGACCTAGACCAGCGACGACCTAACTGGACGAGATGGGCGAGAAGCGACCGGAGAACCGGTAGCGCGACGCCGCGTAGATCAGCCGAACATCGGTGACCAGGACGCCCTGAAGCCAGGTACGGCGATGCAGCTCCAAGCAGGCGTCTCCGGGCGCGATCTTCAGCTGGGCGGCCAACTCCGAGCTGGCGTTCAGGCCGGAGATCACGTGTTCCGCCTCGGTCCACGGGACATGCTGCAGGAGCCAAGTTCCCGGAGCGACGGTCTCAAAGCCCTCGGAAGCAGCATTCGAGACGGTGCTGAGCACGATCAGCCGTTCCTCCCACGCCACCGGCATCGCATCCAGCTCGTGTCTGCAGCGAACCTCCAGCAGGCGGGTCTTCGGGGACAGGTGAAGGTCGGCGCGCTCGCGGATCGTCGCCGCCCGCTCCTGCCGCTTCAGGATCTGGTGCCGGTAGCTCTGCTTGGTGCGCGCCGCGACCTCGGCTAGGTCCTCGATCCGCAGGATCGAGTGCTCGACCGACGGGCTGGCGACGAACGATCCAGCCCGGTGACGTCTGACAATCAGGCCGCGGTTGCTTAGGTCGTTCAGGACCTTGCTCACGGTCATTCTGGAGCAGTTGAACTGCTCCATGAGCTGGTGCTCATAAGGGATGCGGCTTCCGGGGGGCCAGGCGCCCGACAGGATCTTGCTTTCCAGATCCTGCTCGATCCGTGCCCCGATTGAGGGCTGCATCAATGAGCGGCCAGTCGCCTGACTCGCTCGATATAGCCGGCCTTGATCGCGGCGGCCTGGGGATGCTTCCCCTCGACGACGACCTGCCGTCCGCCGACCCAGACGTCGCGCACCGCCGATCGGTCGCCGGCGAACAGCCAGCCGTCGAGGAGGCGGGCGGGGTCGGCCGCGGCGAGGCACGCGGCGTCCGGGTCCAGGCCGACGATGTCGGCGGGCGAGCCGACACGGATTGCCGCCGCCGGCGCATCCAGGACGAGGGCGCCGCCATCCGCCGCGGCGGCGAAGAGCGCCTCTCCGGTCGACGCACCCAACCCGCTCGCCATCACGTTCCGTCGCCTCGTCACAAGCCTTTGCGCATATTCAAGCTGCCGCAGCTCCTCGGCAACCCCGATCGCGACATTGGAGTCCGTTCCGATGGCGATCCTTCCGCCGGCGTCCCGCCAAGCTGTTGCCGGAAAGATGCCGTCGCCGAGCGAGGCCTCGGTGATGGGGCAGAGCCCCACCGTGGCGCCGCTGGCGGCCAGGCGGCCGACCTCGCCCCCGCCCATGTGCGTGGCATGGATCAGGCACCAGCGATCGTCGACCGGGGCATGATCCAGCAGCCAGTCGACCGGCTGCCGTCCGCTCCAGCCGAGGCAGGCCTCGACCTCGCGGGTCTGCTCGGCGACATGGATGTGGATCGGGCGCCCGTCCGCCAAGACCACCAGCGCGTCTAGCTCGGGCAGCGAGACCGCGCGCAGGCTGTGCGGCGCGATGCCGAGCGTGGCGCCGTCCAGCCGCCGGATCAGCTCCCCGCACCGATCGACCAGCCGCGCATAGGCATCGAGCCCGTGCAGGAACCGCCGCTGCCCGACGAGCGGAGGTTTGGGTCCGAAGTCCCCATGCGCGTAGAAGCAGGGCAGCAGCGTCAGCCGGATCCCGACCGCGTCCGCGGCGCTGGCGATCCGCGACGCCAGCTCCGCCGGATCGTCGTAGGCCGTACCATCCGGGGCATGATGCAGGTAGTGGAACTCGCCGACGCGGGTGAAACCGCCCTGTAGCATCTCCATGAACGCCTGCGCCGCGATCGCCTCGACGTCTTCGGGCGTCATGCGGTCCAGGAACCGGTACATGATCTCCCGCCAGCTCCAGAAGCTGTCGTCGGCGCTCAGCCGCCGCTCGGCGAGACCGGCCATCCCGCGTTGGAAGGCGTGGCTGTGCACGTTCGCCATGCCGGGAAGGGCGATGCCGCCAAGGGCATCGCCGGGCCGGAGGGTCGCTCCGGCCTCCACGGAGGCGATCCCGTCGCCGTCCATGACGACGCGGACGCTGTCGGCCCACCCTTCGGGAAGCAGCGCGTGCTTGAACAGCAGCGACGGCACGGCACCCTCCAATGGACGTTCCCGGTCGATTTGAGTCTAGACATAAAGCTGTTTCGACGACAACGTATAGACATGACGCGGAGGCGCCGGTGCAGGTCGATACGATATGGCGCAACGCACGGCTGGCGACCATGGCCGAGAACCGGCACGGGCTTGGGATCGTCGAGGATGGAACGATCGCCGCGCGGGACGGACGAATCGTTTATTGCGGCGGCGAAGTTGATTGCCCTGCGCTACAGGCGCGGGAGGTCATCGACTGCGAGGGGCGCTGGATCACGCCCGGCCTGATCGATTGCCACACCCATCTGGTTTTCGGCGGCGACCGGGTCGACGAGTTCCGCATGAAGCTGGCCGGGGCCCGCTATGCGGATTTGGCCGAGGTCGGCGGCATCCGGACGACCATGAGCGCGACCCGCTGCGCCACTCCGAAGCAACTCGTCGCGGACGCGCTGATCCGTCTCGACGCGCTGATCGCCGAGGGGGTCACGACCGTGGAGGCGAAGTCCGGCTACGGCCTCGACGAGGAAACAGAACTGCGCCAACTCGCCGTCGCCCGGTCGCTGTCCCGGCATCGTCGGATCAACGTCAGCCCAACCTATCTCGGCCTGCATGCAGTCCCGCCGGAGTTCCAAGGCGACGCAAACGCCTATGTCGACCTGGTGGCCTCCATCGTGATCCCCCGTATCGCCGCCGAGGATCTGGCCGAGTCCGTGGATGCGTTCTGCGAGGGCATCGCCTTCACGCCGGCGCAGGTGGACCGGGTCTTCGCCGCCGCCCGCCGGCACGGCCTGCCGGTCAGGCTCCATGCCGACCAGCTCTCCGATACCGGGGGAGCCGCCCTGGCGGCCCGCCATGCGGCGCTGTCGGCGGACCATCTGGAGCACGCGTCGGAGATGGGCATCGCCGCGATGGCGACGAGCGACAGCGTCGCCGTGTTGCTGCCCGGTGCCTTTCTCAGGCTGCGCGAGACGCAACGGCCTCCGGTCGATGCGATGCGCCGGCACGGCGTGCGCATCGCGGTCGCGACCGACCTTAATCCCGGCTCGTCGCCGCTGGCATCGCCTCTGCTGGCGATGGCCCTCGCCGCCAGCCTGTTCGGGCTGACGGTGGAGGAATGCTTGCTCGGTATGACCAGGCAGGCCGCCCACGCGCTCGGACGCGGGGAGCGGACCGGCACCCTGGAGGAGGACAAGGACTGCGACCTGGCGATCTGGTCGATCGAGCAGCCTGCCGAGCTGGTCTACTGGATGGGCCTCAACCGTCTTCATCAACGCGTGTGTGGTGGGCAATGATGGTAGAAATTGTTCCCGGAGCCACCACGCTCGACGGGTGGCGCTCGATCTACCGCGGTGCCGAGGTCGGGCTCGATCCGCGCTGTCATCCCTTGATCGAGGCGGGGGCCGCTACCGTCAGAACGCTGCTCGGCCGCGGCGAGCCCGTCTACGGCATTAACACCGGGTTCGGGCGGCTGGCGTCGATCCGGATCGGCGAAGACGACCTAGCGGTCCTGCAGCGCAACATCGTGCTGTCGCACGCCGCCGGGGTCGGCGAGCCAATGCCGGCGGCGATCTGCCGGCTGATGCTCGCCCTGAAGCTGGCCTCGCTCTCTCAGGGTGCCTCCGGCGTGCGGATGCGCACGATCGCCTTGCTCAAGGCGATGCTGGCGCACGGGCTGGTGCCGGTGATTCCGTCCCAAGGCTCGGTCGGCGCCTCGGGCGACCTGGCGCCACTGGCGCACATGGCGGCGGCCATGATCGGGGTGGGTACGATCATGCGCGAGGGATGTGCCGAGCCTGCGGAGGTGGCCCTGGCAGCCTGCGGCCTGACGCCGCTGTCGCTGGAGCCCAAGGAAGGGCTGGCGCTGCTGAACGGCACCCAGTTCTCGTCGGCAAACGCGCTGGCCGGACTGTTTGAGGCAGAGCGGCTGCTCAGCACCGCGCTGGTCACCGGGGCGCTGGCCACCGACGCCGCACGAGGCTCCGACGCGCCGTTCGATCCGCGGATCCACGCCCTGCGCGGGCATCGCGGGCAGATCGACGTAGCGGCGACCCTGGCCGAGCTGATGCGGGGCAGCACCATCCGCGCCTCGCATCTGCAGGGCGACGAGCGCGTCCAGGACCCGTACTGCGTGCGCTGCCAGCCGCAGGTGATGGGCGCGGTGCTCGACCTGCTGCGCCAGGCGGCGGCGACGCTGGCAATCGAGGCCAACGGCGTCACCGACAACCCGCTGATCATGATCGATACTGAGGAGGCGCTATCGGGTGGCAACTTCCACGCCGAACCAGTCGCTTTCGCGGCCGACATGATCGCCCTGGCGTTGTGCGAGATCGGCTCCATCGCCGAGCGCCGGATTGCCATGCTGGTCGATCCTAATCTTTCCGGACTTCCCGCCTTCCTCACGCCGCGGCCCGGCCTGAACTCGGGGTTCATGATCCCGCAGGTCACCGCCGCGGCGCTGGTCTCGGAGAACAGGCAGCGCGCCACGCCGGCCAGCGTCGACAGCATCCCCACTTCCGCTAACCAGGAGGACCACGTCTCGATGGCGGCGCATGGCGCCCGGCGCCTGCTGCCGATGGCAGAGAACCTCACCGCCATCCTGGGCATCGAGCTGCTCGCGGCCGCCCAGGGCTGCGACTTCCATGCGCCGCTGCACAGCAGCACCATCCTGGAGCGGGTGCGGGGACTGCTGCGGAAGACCGTTCCGCATCTCGACGACGACCGCTACATGGCGCCCGACCTGGCGCACGCCTCTGGGCTCGTCCGCGACGGCGCGGTCCTCGCCGCCGCTGGACCGATGCCGCTCCTCCGGCTCGCCTGACACCGACCCTGGTATCCTGCCCGCGACGACCGAAGGAGCGTGTCCATGAGCCGCCTCGACAACTCCCGCATCATCCGCGCGCCTCACGGGGCGACCCTCTCGGCGCGGTCCTGGCTCACCGAGGCGCCGCTGCGAATGCTGATGAACAACCTTGATCCGGACGTCGCCGAACGCCCGGAGGAGCTCGTCGTCTATGGCGGGATCGGCCGGGCCGCGCGCGACTGGGACAGCTTCGACCGGATCGTCGCCACGCTGCGCCGGCTGGAGGAGGACCAGACCCTGCTGGTCCAGTCCGGCAAGCCGGTGGGCGTGTTCCGGACCCACGCCGACGCGCCGCGCGTGCTGATCGCCAACTCCAACCTGGTCCCGCACTGGGCTACCTGGGAGCACTTCAACGCGCTCGATCGCCTAGGCCTGATGATGTACGGCCAGATGACTGCTGGCTCCTGGATCTATATCGGCACCCAGGGCATCGTGCAGGGCACCTACGAGACGTTCGTGGAGATGGGCCGCCGCCATTATGGCGGGGCCAACGGTGGCCGCTGGATCCTGACCGGCGGCCTCGGCGGCATGGGCGGCGCGCAGCCGCTCGCCGCCATCATGGCGGGATTTTCCTGCCTCGCCGTTGAATGCCAGCCCGGCCGTATCGAGATGCGCCTCCGCACCCGCTACCTCGACCGCCAGGCCGCGGACCTGGATCAGGCGCTGGCGATGATCGAGGACGCGCGGCGGAACGGCCGGCCCACCTCGATCGGGCTGCTCGGCAACGCTGCAGAGGTCTTCCCCGAGTTGGTCCGGCGCGGCGTGCGCCCCGACTGCGTCACCGACCAGACCTCGGCGCACGACCCGCTGAACGGCTACCTCCCGGCTGGCTGGAGTGTCGGCGAGTGGGAGGACCGGCGCGCACGTGACCCGGCCGGCGTGGAACTCGCCGCCAAGCGCTCGATGGCGGTGCAGGTGGAGGCGATGCTGCGCTTCCACGCAGACGGCGTGCCGACGGTCGACTACGGCAACAACATCCGCCAGCGGGCCCTCGAGATGGGCGTCGCCGACGCCTTCGACTTCCCGGGCTTCGTGCCGGCCTACATCCGCCCGCTGTTCTGCCGCGGCGTCGGTCCGTTCCGATGGGCGGCGCTGTCGGGCGATCCGGAGGACATCCACCGCACCGACGCCAAGGTGAAGGAGCTGATGCCCGACGACGCACATCTGCACCATTGGCTCGACATGGCGCGCGAGCGGATCAGCTTCCAGGGCCTGCCGGCACGCATCTGCTGGGTCGGGCTCGGTGACCGGCACCGGCTGGGACTGGCGTTCAACGAGATGGTCGCCCACGGCGAGCTCACCGCGCCGATCGTGATCGGCCGCGACCACCTCGACTCTGGCTCGGTCGCCAGCCCCAACCGCGAGACCGAGGCCATGCGTGACGGCTCCGACGCCGTGTCGGACTGGCCGCTACTGAACGCCCTGCTCAATACCGCGTCGGGCGCCACCTGGGTCTCGCTCCATCACGGCGGCGGCGTCGGCATGGGCTTCTCGCAGCACTCCGGCATGGTCGTCGTCTGCGACGGCACGGCGGCGGCGGCGGCGCGGATCGGCAGGGTGCTCTGGAACGACCCTGCCACCGGCGTGATGCGTCATGCCGACGCGGGCTACGAGACGGCGATTGATTGTGCCCGCGAGCAGGGCCTGGATCTCCCTGGTATTTGGAGTGAGCGAACCAACCCCTGACCTGGAGTTGGCGGCCGGCCTGTTCCGCGCGCTGCACGACGACAACCGTGACGGCGCCGGGGTCACCCGGGACGCCTATGGTCTGGGCGAGCAGCGTGCCCATGATCGGATCTCGGCCGAGGGACGACGCCTCGGTCTCGAGCATCACGTCGATCATGCCGGCAATCTCGCCTTGACCCTGCCGGGTCGAGACCGGAGCCGCCGGAAGCTGGTTCCCGGGAGCCATCTCGACTCTATACGACAGGGCGGCGATTACGATGGAACGCCGGATCGGGCCGTTTCGAGCTCGACATGCGCAGCCTGGACCGCAGCAACCTGGACCGGCTTCATGCAACGCTGCTCGTTCTCGTGGACGAGATCCAGGCTCGGCGCGGAGTACGGATCCTGCTCGGACCCGAGACCGGAAGCGAGGCATCGCTCCTGCATCAAGGACTTCGGGACGAGCTGGCGCGAGCCGCGGAGGACATCGGGATCGCGGCATGCAGGATGCCGTCCGGCGGTGGCCACGACGCGGTGGCTTTCGCCCAGGCCGGCGTGCCTTCCGCGCTGCTGTTCGTCAGGAACCAGAACGGCAGCCAGACCCCTGCGGAGGCCATGCGGATGGAGGACTTCGCCTCCGCGACCGCCGTGATCATGCGCTGGCTGACCGATCGAGATCGTCGCGGATCTACGCTGGCATAGGGTACCCCCCTATGCCATAACGCGGCATGACGCACACGGCGCGAGAGAAGGCGAAGCTCCTGACGCGGGTGCGCCGCATGAAGGGACAGATCGAGGCGATCGAGCGCGCTCTGGAGGCGGAGGCCGGTTGCGAGCAGATCCTGCACCTCATCGCCGGCGTGAGGGGCGCCATGGCCGGGCTGATGGCCGAGGTGGTCGAGGATCACGTCCGCACCCACCTCGTCGACCCTGTTGCACATCCGGGCGCCCTGAACGTCGAGGCGGCTGAGCAGCTGCTCGAGGTCGTCCGGACCTACCTGAAGTGAGGACCGTCATGGATCGCATCGAGGCACCGACTCATCCCGGGCACGACCATGTCTTCCTTGGGACAGAGCATGAGCGCGCCGAGCGGAGGACGTGGTGGGTCATCGGCTTGTGCGGCGCGATGATGGTGCTGGAGATCGTCGGTGGTCTGGTCTTTGGCTCGATCGCCCTGGTGGCGGATGGGCTGCACATGAGCACGCATGCCGGCGCCCTCCTTCTGGCGGCCCTTGCCTACAGATATGCTCGCCGGCACGCACGAGATCGACGTTTCAGCTTCGGGACCGGCAAGCTCGGTGACCTGGCCGGGTTTACCAGCGCGATCGTGCTGGCGGTGATCGCATTGCTGATTGGCTACCAAGCCATCGAACGGCTGTTCGCTCCGATAGCAATACACTTCAAGGATGCGATCGCGATCGCGACGCTCGGCCTCTTCGTGAATGTCGGCAGCGTCTGGCTGTTGAGCGGTGGCCATCACCACCATGGCCATCACGACCATGACGACGAGCATGCGATCGAAACGCCTCGGGGTCGGTTGACGCTCAGCGTTTTCGAGGATGGCGTGCCGCCGGTGTTCCGGCTGCGCCCGCCCGCCGGCCAATCATTGTCTGGTGTGGCGATCGAGACGATCAGGTCCAACGATGCCCGGCAGGTGTTCCACATGGTGGATCGCGAGGGGTGGCTGGAAAGCGCCGAAACGATCCCGGAGCCTCACGAGTTCACGGCCTCCATCCGCCTGGATGGGAATGCTTATCCGATTGCGTTCGAGGAGCACGAGCATAGGGGAGCACACCACGACAACAACCTGCGCGCCGCCATCGTTCATGTCCTGGCGGATGCCGCGGTCTCGGTGCTGGTCATCATAGGCCTGCTGCTCGCGAGCGCGTTCGGCTGGCTCTGGATGGATCCGCTCGCCGGCCTGATCGGCGCCGGCGTGATCGCCGCATGGTCCTACGGGCTGATCCGCGATACCGGGGCCATCCTGCTCGACATGGTGCCCGACCCGCGCATCGAGAACGCCGTGCGGCGAACGGTCGAGGCCGAGGGTGACCGGCTGACGGACCTCCACCTCTGGCGGTTGGGACCAGGGCATCTCGGCGCAATCATCTCGGTGGCGACGACGCGCGCCTCGCAGGGACCGGAGCATTATCGTCGCCTCCTGTCCCACTTCCCCAGCCTGTCGCACGTGACGGTCGAGGTGCAGCGGGCCTGAAGCACGGCGCCGGATCGTTTTTCGGGATCCGCGTGCCGGCTGCTTAAACAAGCGGGAAGACGTCAGATGCCAGCGCCGAGGTCGACGAAACTCCTCGCCAGCGATGCTGTACTGCCCGCGGTTGATGAGACATCTTTGAGCAGCCTACGCGGCGATCGCGACGGCTGAAAGCTGATCCTGTCTGACCTAGCCCAGTGAGCGGTATCCGAGGCGCTGGATGAGCCAGCTGGTGTTGTAGGTGTCGCGGAACACGAGCAGCGCCAGCCTGAGGTCCTCGGCGGTGTCGAGGGTGCGGACCCACAGCAGGTTCTCCTTCAGCGTCCGGATGAAGCGTTCCGCGTATCCGTTGCCCTCGGGCGCCGGGAGGAAGGCAGGCTCTGGATGCCAAGGAAGCGCATCTCGGTCTGGAAGACGTCGGACATGTACTGACTGCCGTGGTCGTGGCGGACGGCCAGGACGCGGGCGACGTCCTTGCCGATGGCGCCGAAATGCCGCCGCACGCCTTGACGCAGCGGTTCGAGCGCCTCGAAGCGGGTGCCATGCCGGGCGGCGTGGATGCCGACACACTCGGCACTGTGGTGGTCGACGGCAACGAAGACCGCGCGCACGCCGGTATCGGCTCGACAAGCACCTCTATGCTCAGCGCCATCTGATCGAGTGCTGCTTCAGCAAACTCAAGCAGTTCAGACGCGTCGCAACACGCTACGAAAAGACCGCCAGGAACTACCTCGCCATCGTCACACTCGCAGCAACCATCTTACGGCTCAGGTAAGTGTCCACACGGCCCAATCCTGAGACGTCGCCGCGCGCGTGGATTACTTCAAACTCATGCGAGGCCCAGCTATGCAGGCGTTCAAGCCGATCCTGGAGATAGACGATTCGGTCTGCACGACCAGATCGACATCAACCTGACCGGGACGATGAACGTGCTCCACGCGTTTGCGCCGTAGCGGTTCTGTCAGCGCTCGCGCCAGTGTCCCAGATGTTCTTCAAGAGTCTGGCGCGAGTGCTGACAGAACCACCTAGCGCTGATCCATGCCGTCCTGTCACTGCATGACGACAACGGTTCCTGATCGACCGGAGCCGCACGGGATATGGCAACAGACCAGGAAGAAGCCGAGGAGCTGTTGGAAGTAGCGGTGGCTGCCCTGGCGCCGCCGGGCGTGGCCGAGCCGCCCTTCAGCTCCTCCGGGCGCGCGTTCTGTCTGCGGCATGCCAGCACAATGACAGCATCGAAAATGCGGGAGAACCAGATTTCAGCCCAAACACTCGCAGATCGCGCGCTGGCGCGAGCGCTGATAGGCCCACTCCGGTCGCATGGCCTGACAGATCCACCACGCGGAGCAACGCCGGCGGCTTAGCTCGACTTTGGCCATCAGGCGGCGTGGCAGAGGGCGTCAGCCATGGCACG
>CAXTZG010000043.1:0-31117 GCA_964248625.1 uncultured Acetobacteraceae bacterium
TTCACGTGAGCCATCGGCGCGTCGAAGTCTGATGCCCAGGCGAGCGAGCCCAGGCTGCTGCTGATCATCACGATGCGCGGGGACCTGGATGCCTTGAGCAGCGGCAGGAAGGCGTGGGTGGCCCGGATGGCGCCGAACACGTTGACCTCGTAGATGGCCTGGACGCTCGCGATGGTATCCTCGCTTGGCGGACCCCAGCCCATCGAGACGCCCGCGTTGTTCACCAGGGCGTCCAGCCGGTCGGTCTCCTTGGCAAGGGCGTCTGCGGCAGCCGCTACGCTGGCGTCATCGGTCACGTCGATCCCGAGCGCATGGGCCTCCAGGCCCTCGCCTCGCAACTTGGCGACTGCATCTGCGCCACGGTTGGGGTCGCGGCTGCCGACCCAAACCCGGTAGCCGAGCCGCCCGAGCCCCCGGGCGATCTCCAGCCCGATGCCCTTGTTCGCGCCGGTGACCAGCGCTGTCGATCGTTCCGCCATGTGGAGCCTCCGTGTTGCTCCCGAGGTGGCGCGCGCCGGGCGACGGCGGATGTCGGTTCGCCTCTTCGGCTTGCCCGATCCTCTCAGATTGCCCGAGATGATCGAAGTCGGCCGCTTGTCAGACCGCATGCCGCGCCTGATCTTAGGGCCATGCGAGACACGCTGGACCAGATCCGCGACATTGTTGACCGGCATGCCGCCTGCCCACGCCAGCCGACCGCCCTGCCTCGCGTCGCGCTCTACAAGGATGAAGCCGCGCCCCAGCCGGTGTCAGGGGTCTACCTGCCGGTGATGGCGTTGATCCTCCGCGGGGCGAAGGAGATCGCCATCGGTGACCGGCGCCTGCGCTATGATCCGGCCAGCTACTTCATCGCGACGGTCGAGCTGCCGGCCTCCGGCTGCGTGCGGCTGAACCAGCCCGACGAGTCCTATCTCGCCGTCAGCCTGGACCTGGACAGCGATCGCCTGGCTCCGCTGCTGCCTGAGGCGACCCAACTGCCGCAAGCGGGCGAAGCGGCCTTTGCCGTCAACCCGGTCACGCCCGAGCTGCTTGACGCCTGGCTGCGCCTGCTCCGCCTCCTCGATACGCCGCAGGATATCGCCGTCCTCGCCCCGCTCTGCGAGCAGGAGATCTTGTATCGCCTGCTGCAAGGTCCTCAGGGCGCTATGCTGCGCCAGATCACCCGGGCCGACAGCCGCCTGTCACAGGTGCGCCGCGCCATCGCCCTGATCCGCGCCCGCTACGATCAGCCCATGCGCATCGAGGCGCTGGCGGAACACGCCGGCATAAGTCCGGCCTCGCTCCACCGCCACTTCAAGTCTGCGACTGCCATGAGCCCGCTGCGGTATCAGAAGGCCCTGCGCCTGCAGGAGGCTCGCCGCCTGATCGCCTCCGGCCGCGAAATCGCCGCCGCCGCCTACGCTGTTGGCTACGAGAGTGCCTCCCAGTTCAGCCGCGAGTACGCCCGCATGTTCAGTGCTCCACCGTCCCGTGATGTGGGGCGGTTCGCACCCGCCCGGCCTTCTGCCCGCCGGGCGGAAGCCGCCTAGGCCCCAGCCAGCCTGGCGCTGCCGGTGTTCAAGCCCGGGTCCAGCGCAACGCTTCAGCCGCTCCGACTGAACCGCCCGTTCCCGGCCAAGTCTATCGACCAACGCTGGCCCAGCCGTGGCAGGCAAGTCGACCAAGCGCTAGTACGGATCCGGATGCTGTTGGCTGGCGATGCAAGCGGGCAAACGGGGATTGTTTCTGTCGACAATGGGGCAGGGAGGTCAAATCAGTCCAGGCGAGCATGGAAGGGGTGGCGGGGACCCTCGTGGCCTGCCTGCAACTGGCCCGGCACGGTGACGTCATGGCCGAACAGGACGATCTGTTGGAACGGTTCGGATCAGGCGAACTGCGGAAGCCTGATCGCTCGGCCGCAGTCGATCGCATTGCCGCAGGACGGCAGGCCGATTAGGGGTGGCGCATGCCGCCACGCTCGATCCTCTGCATCCGCCACGGCCAATCCACGGCCAACGTCGCCTATGACGAGACCGGCATCGATCCCGGCGTGCCCGATGCCCGGCTGACCCCGAAGGGTGAGGCACAGGTCGCCGAGGCCCGGGACCTGCTGCGCGATCATCTGGTCGACCTGGTCGTGGTGACGCCTCTGACACGCGCGCTGCAGACCGCATACGGCATCTTTGGCGGGCATCCGTCGACGCCGCGCTTCGTCGTCGAGGCGCTGCACCGCGAGCGGCTGGAAGGCAGCTGCGATGTCGGCCGGGCGCCGGCTTATCTCGTGGCGGAGTATCCAACCCTCGACTTCAGCCATCTGGACGACATCTGGTGGCATGCCGAAGGCGACGTTGACCCGCGTGGCTTCCACGTCGAGCCGCTGGAGACGACGCTGGAGCGGGTCAGACTGTTCCGCGCCTTCCTGACCGGTCGCTCCGAGCGGCACGTTGCCGTGGTCGGGCACGGGACGTTCTTCTACCACCTGACCGGGGTCTTCCTGCCGAACTGCGGCATGACCGAACTCGTGCTTCAGCGCTGAGGCAGCGCGGCGGTAATCCAAAAGATGATCATCGCGAAACGTGTATCAGGACCTGTTCACTGAACAGCAGGGAACCGCTGTTTGAAGAGATCAGAAACCGATCTCTGATGCTCTGTTATCAATAGCGCATCAGCCTGCACCCTTTTCCTGAGATCCCGTTGGAGAATGGCCATGTAGTGGGGTGAGCGACGCGTCCGACACGTTCATGCGCTTTTCGTAGTCGCGCACCAGCCTGCGCCATCGCGTCATCCAGTCAAAGGTGCGTCCGACCCACCCAGCGCCGCGGCAGCACCTGAAAGCCCTTAGACGCCGTCGGCGAACAGGTGCGTCAGCCATGGCCAGCGGTGGCCAGGTTGACCACCCGCCGCCCGTCTGTGCGCACGGCCACGTACCGTTTGCGACCCTTCAGTTTCTCGGGCGGCATCATACCCGTCACCCGAGGGCGCGTGCGGCGCCTTGACGGTCTGGCTGTTTACAACACCTGCGCTGGGCACGCCTGCTCGCGGTCCAGCATCAGAGCCTCGTCGTGGACCGTTTGAAACACCAAGCGGCGCACCAGGCGCCGAAACCACCAGTATACCGTCTGCTACGGCCCGAAATATACCGCCAGCATGCGCCAACCCCCGCCGGAGTGCCCCATGTGTAGCGTCGGTCGGGTAGCGGCGACCACGCTCAAACGCCAGCTGCCGCGCACGGCGCTTCTTGGTCCATATCCCACCGATATGAGGACCGGCTGGAGGATCATCGAAACGTAAGTTAAGCCGCAACCATTCCGTTACCCCGACCGTCCCGACTGAGATCAAGAAACCGGAGAGGCCATGCCGTTCAGCTCGCCGCCGAACGGCCGTCCCTAGAGAGACGCTGCGCGCGCTCGACGATCTCGTGCGGCAGGGCAAAATACCCTATGCCGGCTGTTCCAACTGGCCGGTATGGAAGATCGCCACGGCATTCGGCGTTTCCGAACAGCTGAACCTCGCCCGCTTCGAGACGGTGCAGGCTTGTTATTCGCTGGCGGGTCGCGACCTGGAACGCGAAATGATCCCCTTGCTCGGTCATGCCCGCGCCGGCCTGCTCGTCTGGAGCCCGCTCGTCGGGGGAGCGCTGTCCGGCAAGTACGATCGCCACAATCAGTCGCCGGAGGGCGCGCGGCGCTCCGGCTTCGATTTCCCGATCGTCGACAAGGAGCGCGCGTGGAATCTCATCGACGTGCTGCGTCCAATCGCCGACGCGCATGAGATCAGCCCGGCGCGGGTCGCGCTGGCTTGGCTGCTTTCGCGCGAGGCGGTCACTTCCGTCATCGTCGGCGCCAAGCGGCTCGATCAGCTTGACGACAATATCGCCGCTGCGGACCTGAAGCTCGACGACGACGATTTCGTCCGTCTCGACAGGGTAAGCGCGCTGCCGCCTGAATATCCCGGCTGGATGGTCGACGCGCAGGCCGTTGACCGTCTTGGACCGCTAGACCTCTGGGAGGACGTGCGCCGTTGAGCAGGTCAGGCGGTCCGATCGGAAGATGGCTGCCGGTCGGTGCAGCCGAGCAGCAGGGTGCTCGCGACCGCGTGCATCAGGCCGAAGCGCCTCGTCCGGAAGTTCGACGGTGGTCCGGAACAACAAGGCACCACGAAAGGCAAGGGCGAGCTGCCTTGGCAAGCAGTCCAGCGCCTGCTCCTGGTGGTTCTCCGCGATCACTTTACCCGCGCCCAACGCCAGCACTTTCCAAACGAGCCGTCTGCCGTTTCATTATAGCGTGCATAAATTACCGAATTGCCACGCAGGATGGATTTCTAGCGGAAACTGACATCGCCATCAGAAACAGCACTGGCGCCAGTATCCATGGTCCAGGCCCATGCCGGTATCAGCTGGCCGTTCAGGAAATTGCAAGTCCGGCGGCGATCGTGGTCGATGCCCACTCGATGAAGATACGCACGCGGGACGAGAGTTGCCGGCCTTCGAGGTAGAGCAGGTAGACCGGAGTGCTCGTCGGTGGATGGTCCGCCAGCACCTCGACCAACGCGCCAGTTTCCAGGTCGTGTGCGACGCGGTAGCGCGGCACCTGGACCAAGCCAAGACCAAGCCGGGCCAGGGCGGCATTCGTCGCCGCTGCCGACACCGTGACGGATACGGGGAGTGAGATCATGCGTGCCCCGCCATCGACCTGGAACTCGAGCGGCATGACAGCCCGGCTGGCCGAGGACACGAAACCGATCGCGCGATGACCCTCTAAATCGGCAACCGATTTCGGCACGCCATATCGTGCGAGATAAGCGGGGCTGGCGAAGGTACCCTCGGCAAGCTCGCCGAGCTTGCGACCAACCAGCCCGCTGTCAGCCGGCCTGCCGATGCGAATGGCACAGTCCACACCCTCGGCAACGAGGTCGATCAGGCGGTCGCCCTCGCCGATATGAAGCTGGATGCTGGGATAACGCTCCAGAAAGCCTGGCAAGCCGGGGAGCAGATAATGTTGGGCGAACCAGCTGTGGACGTCGATCCGCAGCGGCCCGACCGGCACCGTCTGGGTGGCGGCCGCCTCGGCGTCATCGATCGCCGACAGGATCGCCAAGCAACGCCGGTAGTAGTCCTCGCCTTCCGCCGTCAGCGTCACCTTGCGGGTGGTGCGGGCCAGCAAGCGGACGCCCAGATGGCGCTCAAGCTGCTGGACCGCCTCTGACGCACGCGAGCGC
Organism: uncultured Acetobacteraceae bacterium; assembly: GCA_964248625.1. Lineage (GTDB taxonomy): Bacteria > Pseudomonadota > Alphaproteobacteria > Acetobacterales > Acetobacteraceae > Lichenicola. Next base: position 5,197 of record CAXTZG010000043.1, read on the forward strand.
GGCAGACCGAGGTCAGAGGCTGCCTGCGCGAAGCTGCGCCGCTCGACGACGCGCGTGAAGGCCTGCATTGCGGCGATACGATCCACCGATTGTTCCATTTTTCCAGTCAGTGATGATCGGATCACGCCACTAAACGCGATCAGTCGCAATCCGTATCTGCAGGCACGGCAAAAAAGGAGGCTTTCATGACTGACATACAGCGTTGCGCCATCGTTACCGGCTCTTCCAAGGGCATCGGTGCAGCCGTCGCGGAACGGCTGGCGCAGGACGGATTGATGGTCGTCGTCAACTATTCCAGGAGTGCCCCAGTTGCGGACGCGCTCGTTGCCAAGATCAAGGCGGCCGGCGGAACGGCAATCGCCGTGGGAGGCGACGTGAGCGACCCGGCAGCCGTCGCGGCACTGTTCGACCGCGCCATCGAGGCGTTCGGCGGCGTCGACGTCCTGGTCAACAACGCCGGAATCATGAAGCTGAAGCCGGTCGCCGAGACCGAGGATGCGCTTTTCGATCAGCACATCGCCGTCAACCTCAAGGGCACGTTCAACGGCCTTCGCGAAGCATCGCGTCGGATGCGCAATGGCGGACGAATTGTCAGCTTCTCGTCGAGCGTCGTCGGGCTGTACCAGCCGACCTATGCGGTCTACGCGGCGACCAAGGCCGCGGTGGAGGCGATGAGCCACATCCTCGCCAAGGAACTGGGTCCCCGCAGTATCACGGTCAACGTCGTCGCACCCGGCCCGGTCGCGACCGAACTGTTCCTGGGCGACAAGTCGGAGGAGCAAGTCGCGGCCGTCACGAAGATGATCCCGCTCGGCCGGCTGGGCGAGCCGGAGGATATTGCCCGCGTGGTGGCATTCCTCGTGGGACCGGATGGCGGCTGGGTCAACGGCCAGGTGCTGCGTGCCAATGGCGGCGTGGTCTAGGGAGCCAGGTTCATGAACCAGATTGCCCTGGTAACCGGCGCATCGAGCGGCTTTGGCCGCATGATCGCCAACACGCTCGCGGGCGCCGGCCATACCGCCTACGCCTCCATGCGCGATCTGTCCGGCAAGAACGCGCATCAGGTCGAGGAGGTCGGCACCTATTCAAGGGAGCATGGTGTCGACCTGCGCACGATCGAGTTGAACGTGCAGTCGGAGGCGTCGGCCAGTGCTGCGGTGAACAGCATCATCGCTGAGCATGGACGGCTGGATGTACTGGTCCACAACGCCGGACACATGGTCTTTGGGCCAAGCGAGGCTTTCACGCCTGAGCAGCTTGCCGACCTCTACGACATCAACGTGCTCGGCTGTCAGCGCGTGAACCGGGCGGTACTGCCCCACATGCGCCGCGCCGGACGCGGCCTGCTGTTGTGGATCGGCTCCAGCAGCGTGGCGGGCGGCGTGCCACCGCTGCTCGGCCCGTACTTTGCCGCCAAGGCGGGAATGGACGCACTGGCGGTGGCCTATGCGCGCGAGCTGGCGCCGCTCGGCATCGAGAGTTCGATCGTCGTGCCGGGCGCCTTCACCACGGGCACCAACCACTTTGCCAATGCCGGCAAACCAGCGGACGAATCCACCGCGGCGGACTACGGCCGCCATTGGCCCGGCGGCTTCGCGGATCGCATGCGTGACGCGCTCGCCGGCACCGTGCCGGATGACGCCGATCCTGCGGAGGTCGCGCGCGCCGTGGCAGCCATCGTCGACGCGCCGTACGGCCAGCGCCCCTTCCGCATCGTCGTTGATCCGGCCAGCGACGGCGCCTCGGTGTCCTATGCGGTGATCGACCGCGTTCGGGAACAGTTCCTCGACCGGATTGGCTTCGCCGATCTGCGGCATCCAGCGAAGGAAGCAAAGCAGGAGTGAGTTCGCGGCACGTGCCGGTTGCTTGGCGTGCACCCCGCTCGGCGCGTGCATCCCTCAACCGATGGAAAGGTTGGCCTTGCTGACCTGCTAGATCCCGCCATTCACGCGGCATTGTCTGACAAGGAGAATGCAGCTTTCTGCCAACTCTCGCCAACCAACTCGGAAGGCTGGGATTGCCCTGGTTCGGTGGACACCGCTGATGCTTTCGCATGAGGTGTCCAGATGCCGCAGACCCATCCTTCCTATGCGCCGGAGTTCCGGCGCCAGATGATCGAGCTGGTTAGAGCCGGACGTGACCCGGCCGATCTGGCACGCGAACTCAAACCCTCTGCCCGGATGATCCGGAACTGGATTGCCCGGGCCGATCGGCAAGGGGGGCGGAAGGTGATCGACGTTGGTCTGGCAGGCCCTTCAACCGTCCACCAAACTGGGGCAATCCCACATCAGGGCGAACCCAGCTTAACGACCTGTCCGAAATAGGGATCCACTTCTGCGCGTGCGTTCCTCATGCCGACGAGGCAGCGAAGCTCGCCAGCATCGGCCAAGGTGGCTACGGCCTCAGAGATCGACGCTGTTGGGCAGGATGACGAGGTCGCGCACCGTCACGCCCTGCGGGCGCGTCAGCATGAACAGCACCGCTTCCGCCACCTCCCGCGGCTGCATCAGGCTGTTGCTGGCCAGCGCCTCCTGCATCTTGGCTTCCGGCCAGTCGGCGAGCAGCGAGGTCACGACGGGCCCGGGCAGTACGGCGCCGACCCGGACGCCGTGCGGTGCCAGCTGCCGACGGGTGGTATGCACGAAAGCCTGCACGGCGAACTTGGACGCCGTGTAGATTGGCTCCCACACCACCGGCACCACGCCGGCGATCGACGAGGTGAACAGCACATCCCCGGATTGCTGCGCGATCAAATGCGGGATCACCGCCCGCACCGACCGGAAGGCGGCGTTGACGTTGAGGTTCAGCATCCGGTCCCAGGCATCCGGATCGCCTTCCGCCACCGGGCCGCCGACATAGGCGCCGGCATTGGCGTGGAAGATATGGAGCCCGCCGGCAAGATCCAGGATGCGCGGCAGCATCCCCGATACCGCAGCTGGATCGAGCAGATCCAGCGCCAGGGGGAAGGCGTTCGCTCCGAGTTCCGAACAGAGTTCCCGCAGCCGGTCGCCGGCACGGTCCACCAGCACGACGCGGCAACCGGCACCGAGCAGATGCCGCGCGCACTCGAGCCCGATGCCGGATGCGGCTCCGGTGATCGCAGCGATCTTGCCTTCGATGGATTCGGCCATGAGTGGTTCCTCCGGGGTTCAGGCGCGGCCGTGGGAGGCGCGGGAACGGCGGGCCAGCGAGTCGACGATCACGGCGATGGCGAGCACGCCGCCGGTGATCATGTAACGAAGGCTCGACGACAGGTTGAGCAGGGTCAGGCCGTTGGAGATCGCCTGGATGACAATCACGCCGAGCAAGGCCGAGTAGGCGCTGCCGCGACCGCCGAACAGGCTGGTGCCGCCGATCACCGCCGCGGCGATGGCATTGAGGTTGACGTCACCGGTGCCGGCCTGACGGCTGGCGGAGGCGAGACGCGCCGCCGACAGCACGCCGCCGGCGGCGGCGAAGGTGCTGCACAACACGAAGGCGCTGCGGTGGATGCTGCGCACGTTGATGCCTGAGCGGCGCGCGGCCTCGCGGTTGCCGCCGACGGCGAACATCGAGCGGCCCCAGCGGGTGCGCCGCAGGGCGTACTCCATCACCACCACCAGCACGGTGAACAGCGCGAACAGCCACGGCAGGCCGCGGCCAAGGTTGAGGTAGAACATGGCGGCAAGCAGGGCCGCAGTGACCACACCAGCCTTCACAGCCAGCACCCGCACCGGCTTGGCCGACAACCGCGCCGCGTGCCGACGCCGGCGCTCGCCGAGGCCGGTGGCGAGCAGCACCGTGCCCGGCAGGAGCGCCAGCAGGTAAGACAGCCAGGCCGGCATCACCAGGATCTGGCCGAGCTGCACCAGGGCGCCGTCATAGGGCAGGTTGATCGAGCCAGTATCGCCCAGCAGGTAGAGCTGCAGCCCGAGCAGCGCCAGCAGCCCGGCCAGGGTGGCAACGAAGCTCGGCATGCCGAAGCGGCTGTACAGTTCGGCGTAGATCAGCCCGACCACGGCGCCGGCGACGAGTGCGATCGGGATCGCCACCGCCAATGACCAGCCGCTCCCGACCCAGAGCACGCCAAGGATTGCCGAAGACAGTCCGCTCATTGAGCCGACCGACAGGTCGATCTCCCCCAGCAGCAGAACGCACACGATGCCAAGCGAGATCAGCCCGACGGTGGCGCAGTCGAACAGCAGGTTGACCAGGTTTTCCGCGTCTACGAATACCGGGTTGAGCGCGGTGAACACCGCGGTGATGGCGATAAGGCCCACCACCACCGGCAGCATACCGAGGTCGCCCGAGCGCACGCGGTTGGCGAAGGCGCGAAGCTCGCCGCTGAATCCCTCGTGGTGGCTGACCCGCTCGTCGGCGCGGTCCAGCGCGGCGTCCGGAACGGCAGGCCGCTCGGACGTGGGGCGGGGGAGCGGTGCGGTGCTCATGCGGCGCCTCCGTTTGAAAGGGGTGCATCGGGAAGCGGGACATTCCCGAGCGGGACAGTCTGGGGCAGGGCATCGGCGCGCGCGGCGTGGCGGCGCGACACCGAGTTCTCGGTGGCGCCGGTGATGGCGGCGACCAGGTCCTGGTGGCTGGTGTCGGCAGTGAACACCCCGTTGTTGCGGCCGAGCCGGAGCACGATGATGCGGTCGGCGACCGCGCGCACGTCGTCCATGTTGTGGCTGATCACGATCACGCCGAGGCCGCGGTCGCGCACCCGCTCGATGAGGTTGAGCACCTCGGCGGTTTGCGCCACGCCCAGCGCCGCGGTCGGCTCGTCGAGCATGATGATCTTGGGGTCGAGCAGCAGCGAGCGGGCAATCGCCACGGTCTGGCGCTGACCGCCGGACAGGGAGGCGATCGGCTCGCGCACCGAGGGAATGCGCGCCGCCAACTCGCGCAGCAGCGTCCAGGCGCGCACCTCCATCGCCACCTCGTCCAGTCGCCACGGCCCCATCTCATGGCCGAGGAACAGGTTGGCGACGACGTCGAGGTTCTCGCACAGCGCCAGGTCCTGGAACACTGTGGCGATGCCGAGCTGCAGCGCCTGCCCGGGTCCGTCGAGGCTCACCAGCTGGCCGTTGAACCGGATCTCGCCGGCCGTGGCACGGCGAGCACCTTGACCAAGGTGGACTTGCCGGCGCCGTTATCGCCGACCAGGGCCACCACCTCGCCAGCGTGAATGTCGAGGTCGATGTCTGTCAGCGCCGACACCGCGCCAAACGTCTTGGTGATGCCGCGCAGGCTGAGGATCGGCTCGCCGGATTGCGGCGGCGGTTTAGAGGCAGGGGCAGAGGTCACGAGCGGTTGGCCTTCGAGTTGCAGGACACGGCGGCCAGGATCTGGCCGCCGTCCCCGTTCGGATCAGGAAGTGATGCCGAGCTTCTGGCAGGCGGCCGCATAGGCGGGCGTGCAGAGCTGGGCGGGGGTCTGGATCCCCTTGTCGATGATCTCAGCCTTCAGGTTCTTTGCGGTGATGATCGTGGGCGTGAACAGCTGCGTCGGGGTATCGAACAGCATGGTTTGTCCGTTCGGCTTGCTGCCGGACAGCAGCTTGTTTGCGATGTCCGCCGCGGCTGCGGCGACGACCTCGGACGGCTTGGAGATGGTGTTGTACTCGTCGCCGGCGATGATGAGCTGCAGCCCGGCGATGGTGGCGTCGTTGCCGGTGACCGGCGGCACCGGGTTCACGCCCGCCGCCTTGAACGCGGCGATGGCGCCCCCGCCGGTGCCGTCGTTGGCGGCCACCACGCCGAGGATCTTGCCGCGGAAGCGGGTGATCTGGCCGCTGGCCCATTCCTGCGCCTTCGGCGGCGCCCATTCCGGAGTGTCGAACTCGGCCAACGTGCGGTAGCCGCTGTTCGCCAAGCCCGCGTGGATGCCGTCGCGGATCAGGCCGGCGGCGGCGTCGGTGGGCGAGCCGTTGATCTCCAGCAGGCCGCCCGAGCTTGGCTGCACGTTCTGGGCCTTCAGATCATCCACCAGCGAGGCGGCGATCATGTGGCCGATGCCCTTGTTGTCGAAGGACACGTAGAAATCGGCGGGGGTCTTCGGGATCGGCCGATCATAGGCCACCACCTTGACGCCGCGGGTATGGGCGATGTGCACCAGCGCCGCGGCGGCCGAGGAGTCCACCGGGTCGAGCACCACCACCTTGGCGCCCTGGGCGATCACCGAGTTGAACTGCTGCTGCTGCTGCTGGGCATCAGCGTTGGCGTTCTGATAGATCACCTTGCAGGACGGGCAGTCCTTCGCCATCGCGGCTTTGAAGCCCGGGAAGTCGTGCTGCTCGTAGCGGGTCGAGGCCTGGTCGGGCATCAGGAACGCCACTGTGCCCGAGCGAGCGGCATGGGCGGCGGGACCAAGAACAGCAACGGCGGCGAGTCCGGCGACGACAGCGAATGGTCTCATGGATCTTGCTTCCTTCCCTGGGTTGGGAGGGCGGACTGCACCTGTGCGCGGGACATCATCGTCCGTGCCGTGACGGCACGACCGATTCTCTCGGGCCCACCCGGGTTCAGCCCAGGGTTCGAGCTCGTTTTCCTCCCGCGTCCGGCCGTTTCCCGCACGCTCCATCGGTTGAGCTGAGGTCTGCACAATCGATTGAGCATCCTTGCGGCATGGAAATGGAGGTGTCAAGAATTCCGAATATGGCTTCACCAGAACCCGCACGACGCGTCACCATCTACGACGTTGCCAGCAAGATCGGCACCTCGCCGAGCGCGGTCAGCGCCGTGCTCAACGGCACGTGGCGCAAGCGGCGGATCAGCCAGGCACTGGCTGACCGCATAGAGGCTGCCGCCGAGGCCGCCGGCTATGCCGTCAACCTGCAGGCCGCCGGGTTGCGTCGCGACCGCTCCGGTATCGTCGGCATGATCCTGCCCAAATACGACAACCGCTATTTCGGCGAGATCGCGGAGCGTTTCGAGGCGATGGCGCGCGCCCGGCACCTGTTCCCGATCATCACCTGCACCATGCGAGACCCGAAACTGGAGATCACAGCGGCAAAGACCATGGTCTCGCATCAGGTGGACTGGCTGGTTGCGACCGGCGCCACCAATCCCGACGGCATCGCCGATCTGTGTGCCGCCGCCGGCGTGCAGACGTTCAACCTCGATCTTCCGGGCAACAAGGCGCCCTCGATTATTTCCGACAACTTCATTGGAGCATTGGAGCTGACACGACGGGTGCTCGATGCGTGCGAGGCCGAGTTCGGCACCACGGATCCGATGCTGTTCGTGGGCGGCCGGGCCACCGACCACAACACGCGCGAGCGCCTGCGCGGTTTCCAGGCCGCCCACGCCGAGCGGGGCCTGCGCGTGCCGTCCAAGTTCGTGCTGATCGGCGGCTATGCGGCGGAAAAGGCTGAAGGCGCTCTCGAACGTCTTGTGACGCGGCAACCGACGTTTCCGACTGGCTTCTTTGTGAACTCCACCATCTCGCTTGAAGGCGTGGTCCGCTGGCTTCGCGGCCACCGAGCAGCCGCTCCCGCAGTGAGGCTGGGTTGCTTTGACTTCGATCCTTTCGCTGAACTTCTTGAAGAAACGGTCGCCATGGTCAGGCAGGATGTGGACGGCCTGCTCGCTGCGCTCTTTCGCCTGATCGACGGGCAGGTTCCGTCGGACGCGGGCACGACATCCGGCACGGATACACCTCCCATCATCCTTGTCCCGCCGTTGAACCCGATGCATTTCAGGGCCGGGCACAGCCTATATCACGAGCTTCCCGAGCTGGCGATTTCGCGCGCTGATCTAATCAGCATTCCCAACGCTGATCGTTTGGGTAAGCCGCGCGGCAAACAGTGATGGAGCCGTCAGCGCTCGCGCCAGCACGGATTTGGCAGTGGTTGGGCGGCCAGTTCTGCAAACCATCGAGCCGGTTTTCCGAATGTTCTTCATGGGAGCTTGCCAGGTCAGGCGTTCTGCATGATCCCGAGCGCAAAGCGGGCGCCTGTTGCGAAGCGGAAGCGGCGGGGGAGGCGGAGACGATCTGGTTGTGACGGCGGCGGAGGTTGCGAAGTCCGCCCTGCTCGCGGCGGAAGCGGTAGGCCGTATCGTGACTCTTGAAGCCGCGCAGGCAGCGGATCCTGCCCCTAATGCCGCAACGGTCCTGCTCCAGACGGTTGTTCAGCATGAGCGCTGCTTCGCCTGCATGTCGCGGTGCTCGCCCAGCATGGGGCCGATCAGGTTGCCGTCGCGATCGATCGCCCGGTAGAGGTAGGTCCAGCGGCTGCGACCTTCAGGCAGGTCTCGTCGACGTGCCAGCTTGCCCCGGGTCCGCGTCGCAAGCCAGGTAATCCCGCCTAGCCGTTGTCGGCCGCCGGTTGAACGTTCCTTCGGCGTCAAGCCACGCCACGCCACGCGCGCATCAACCGTGGCGAGCTGCGCATCCAGCGCATCGCCCCAACTGCGCCAGCACGATCTTGACTGCAGTGTCGTTGCCAACCAACAGCATCAGCTTGTTGATATTCGCCGCCGGTCGTCCACCGGGCGCCAGACCAAGGTGCTCGACGAGATTATCGGCCCGCCGTCCGGCGACCCCAGGGGTGCAGGATCTCCTCAGGGCAGCATTCGGTGAAGATCCGCTGGGAACGCCTTCTGGCAGAGGACATGATCCGGGCGCTGGAGCGTCGCGCCCGGGAGGCTTAATCTGCGCGCCATCAAGGCTTGCTACCGAAAGGGCGCCCAAGCGCCTGACACAGGGGGGAATCATGTCGAACATCGCCACAGTACCAGCCGCCTCTCCGCCGCGGACACAGATGCCGCGCGTACGATGGCTCATGGTTTGGTTGTGCTTTGCAGCACTCGCCGTGAACTACACCGATCGCGCCAACCTGGCGGTTGCCGCTCCCAGCATCCGACACGACCTGCATATCGGCGACACGACGATGGGCTTCCTGCTCGGCTCGTTCTTCTGGACCTACGCCCTCATGCAGCTTCCGGCAGGCTGGCTCGCGGACCGCTTCGGCGCTCGTCTTGTGTTCCCGATTGCAGTTGGCTGGTGGTCATTGTTCACCGGCTTGATGTCGATCGCGAACTCAGTCTCGACGATGTTCGGGCTTCGTCTGCTCCTTGGCGCCGGCGAGGCCGGGGGCTATCCGTCCTGCGCGCGCGTGGTGTCGCGCTGGATACCATCGCACGAGCGCGGCCTCGCATCCTCGGTCTTCGATTCCGGATCGCGCGTCGGCAACCTGATCGCGATCCCGCTCTGCGCCTGGCTGGTGGGATCATTCGGCTGGCGCACCTCCTTCGTCGTCACCGGGCTGCTCGGCTTCGTCTGGATCGCCGGCTGGCTGCTCATCTACCGCAAGCCGGAGCGCCACCCGGATGTCACGCCATCGGCGCTCCGTGAACTGGAGGAGAGCCACGCGGCATCGCAGGCGGACGAGGCGCCGATGCGGTGGATGTCGCTTTTCCGCTATCGCACCATCTGGGGCATGATGATCGGGTTCTTCTGCCTCAATTTCGCGATCTACTTCTTCATCACCTGGTTTCCGACCTACCTGATCTCGGCGCGGCATTTCTCGCTCAAGCAGTTCGGCGTCTTCGGCCTGATCCCCGGCTTGATCGCCGTGCCGGGGGGATGGCTCGGCGGGTTCACCTCGGACTGGCTGTATGCTCGCGGCTGGAGCCTGACCGCCGCCCGCAAGACCTGCCTGATCAGCGGCATGCTGATCTCGTCCAGCATCACGCTCGCGGCGGTGGTGCCGGCCGCCTGGATGGCGCTGGCCGTGTTCGCACTCTCCTACGCGGCGCTCGCCTTTACCGCCGCCAGCATCTGGTCACTACCCGGCGACGTTGCGCCGACACGGGCGCAAGTCGGCTCGATCAGCGGGATCCAGAACTTCGCCGCCAATCTCGCCGGCGTGGTGACGACGAGCTTCACGGGCGTGATGCTGACGATTACGCACGGCTCGTTCGCCATCCCGCTGATGGCCGCGGGTGCGTTGTGCGTGGTCGGAGCGGGGGCCTACCTGTTCGTGGTCGGCCGGATCGAGCCGTTGCCGCTGATTCCCGCAAGACGATAGCAGGCCGTCTCGTCTGGCCAGAAGGTCGGGGCAGACGCGTTCGCAGGAGCAGGATCCGGCTTGATGCAGGTCAGGTTGGTCTGGCGAAGCCAAGGCAACAGGTATCGGCGCCAACGGCTTCCTCAGATCAATCGTCGTCTTCACGAGGCGTGGCGCGCGGATTTGCGGGTCATCAGGCCTGATCTTCAGGTTGACGCTTTCGACCTCTCCCGGATCAATGCCGCAGCCGCCTCCCCTTCGGAATTGAACAAGCCGCGCCGCGTCCAGAACCGGCCCAGAATTTTTCGCAAGACCTCGTGAGAAGACGCCGGCGGGAAGCCGACCTGCTGTTGACCGACAAACATGGGACCGAAGAATGAGGCTCGTGCTGCGGCTTGTCGTAACGCTGGCCGTCCTGGCCCTAACCCTATCGGAGGTACTGCGGCCGAGCGGTGCAACGACTCCCACGAGGTCGTCCCCGAAGGCCTGCACGTGCTCGAAGCGTTGGCCGGCCGGCATGGCTTCCAGGTCGAGACGGACCAGTTCGACGTCGCCTGCGCCGAGGACTGGGTCAAGCATGGTCGGATGATGCCGGAGGACTGGAAGCAGCAGATCGGCAGCCATGACGCGATCTTCTTCCGCGCTGTGGGCTGGCCCGAGACGGTGCCGGATCACATCTCGCTCTGGGGGTCGCTGGTGCCGATGCGGCGCGAGTTCGACCAGTACGTGAACCTTCGCCCCGCGCGGCTGATGCCGGGCGTGCGCTCGCCGCTGGCCGATCGCGTGCATGGCGACATCGACATGATGATCGTGCGCGAGAACACCGAGGGCGAGTATTTCCTCGGTGGGCGGGCGGATGGTCGCCGGCACCGAAGGGGAGTTTGCCGTACAGGAGACGATCATGACATGTACCGGCGTCGACCGCGTGCTGCGCTATGCCTTCGAGCTTGCCAATCGCCGCGAGAAGAGGCACCTGACCTCGGCGACGAAATTGAACGGCATTTCGATCTCGATGCCCTACTGGGACGAGCGGGTGAAGGCGATGGCCGAGCACTATCCGGACATGCAGGTCGACAGCTTCCATATCGACATCCTCACGGCGCATTTCGTGCAGAAGCCGAGCCATGTCGACGTGGTGGTCGCCGCGAACCTGTTCGGCGACATCCTTTCCGATCTCGGCCCGGCCGGCACCGGCACGATCGGCATCGCGGCGAACATCCGTCCGGAGCGGCGTTTTCCGTCGCTGTTCGAGCCGGTGCACGGATCGGCCTTCGACATCGCCGGGCAGCCTATCGCCAATCCCGTGGGCCAGATCTGGGCGGCGGCGATGATGCTGGACCATCTCGGCGAAGCCGGGGCAGGCACGGAAGTCGTGCAGGCGATCGAGCGGGTTCTGGCCGAGCCCGGGCAGCATACGCGGGATCTGAGCGGGAAGGCCGATACGCAGGCATGCGGAAAGGCGGTGGCGAATGCTCTCGGCTGAGGGCGGCAGGGAAGCCGGGAGCTCAAGAAGCGGCGCGTTCCCGACAAGCGTGCAGGCCGCCTTCGCGGCAGCCGACGCGCTGACGATCGATGTCCTTCTGGACCGCCATGAGCAGCTCGACCGCCCGATCCTGGTGGGGATGTGCGGCGCGCAAGGCAGCGGGAAGTCAACGACGGCGGCGCGGCTGGCGAAGCGGCTCGACAACCTTGGTGTCGCAAGCGTCGTGCTCTCGCTCGATGACTTTTATCTCACGCGAGCCGAGCGCGAGGCACTCGGCCGCGACGTGCATCCGCTGCTGGAGACACGCGGCGTTCCCGGGACGCACGATGTCGGTCTGGCCTGCCGGACGATCGATGCGTTGCGGACCGGCAAGGGGACGGTCGACGTCCCCCGCTTCGACAAGTCGATCGACGACCGCGCATCACTGAAAGAATGGACGCGCGCGACGGCTCCCGTGCCGGTCGTCATCCTCGAGGGCTGGTGCGTCGGGGCAAGGCCCATCGAGGAGGATGCGCTCGCGCGGCCGATCAATGCGCTGGAGCGCGATGAGGACCAGGACGGGCGCTGGCGACGCCATGTCAATTCTGTGCTTGGTGGTGACTATGCGGGGCTGTTCGGCCGGCTCGATTACCGCATTCTGCTGCGCGCGCCTGATTTCGACCATGTCCAGGCCTGGCGTCTTGAGCAGGAGGAGGCATTGGCCCGGACACCGGACCGGGCGCTGCCACCCATGGACGGCGACGCGATCGCCCGGTTCATCGCCCATTACGAGCGGCTCACGCGCTGGATCATCGCCGACGCGCCTGCGGATTTGCTTATCGAGATTGACGGGCAGAGAACGCCGACGTTCTGGCGGTTCAGTCCCTGAACGCGCAGGCGGTGGAGTTTCGGTCCGACCTGATCGGACGAAAGCGACTCCCTTTCATGGCTCAACCGGATCTGATGGGTCGAGCGCATTGCGAATCCAGCTTGCGATCCGACCGACAAAAGGCTCACGCATGAGGTCGTAGTGGGTGGTATCAGCGGTGACTATCTGCACGGGACCCTGCAGATACGGCTTCCAGAGCTTTGCATCCGCAGACGAGAAATCCTTCGAAACACGGGCGATCAGGCTGTCGAGCCGACCGGACAGCCGACACTGTGCCAGCAGCGTTTGTCCCTGAAATATCCTCGGGTGCCAGTCCGCTTCCGCCTGCAGCAGCGCATCGGTCAGCTCGAGGTACGCGTCCGGAACCCAGCTCGGCACCTCGTCACGCCTGAAGGCTTTCGCCGCCGCCTTTGGTCCCGCTGTCCAGAAGGCACGCTGCATGCGGATGTGGCGGCCCAGCCTGTTCCTGATGTTGAACGGAACCCGCTGTGCTCTCGGATCGATCAGGATCAGAACGACCTCGTCGCCAGCGGCCTGCAACGCACAGGCGAGATCGATGGCAGCAATCGCAGCCGCTGAGTATCCGACGAGAAGGTAACGTCCATCCTTCTTGACCTTCTTCATCTCCGTGATGTAGGCGGCGGTCAATCTGGACAATGACGGCCTGGCAATGATCTCGTCCTCCAGCGGCCCTGGTGACAGACCATAGACTGGCCGCTCGTTGCGAAAACGTCGCGCAAGACTGATGACGCTCAACGGCCTGCCAAAGATGTCGGGCAGGCAGAATAACGGCTCGCCAGCACCGTCCGGCTGCAGGATCGTGAGATGGCGCGGCGTAGCCTCGTCACGCCGCAGCAGCGGCGCCAGCGTCGCCGCAGTCCGGCCATGCTGCAGCAGCGAGATCGGCACGACATGGCCGAGCAACTCCTCGAGATGCGCAGCCGTATCCGCCGCCGACAGCGAATCTCCGCCATGGTCGAAAAAGTCATCGTGCTGGGAAAGCGATGGCTGCTTGAGCACATCACGAAACACGTCGAGGACGAGTCCTTCGAGCAATGGCAGCTTGACCGCATCCGGCAGGACATCTGCTACCGGATCGTCCGCTTGGAGCCTCGCCAGTGCGTGCAGATCGACCTTTCCCGAGGGCGTCAGCGGCAGCGACGGAAGGACGAGCAGCTTCGTTGGCAGCATATGGGCAGGCAACATGGTGCGGAGCGTCTTGCGTATGGTTGCCAGGGTCATCGCCTGATCAGACGACAGGACCGCCACCAGATCACCGACGACATCATTCCGCTCGACTGCAAGCATCACGGCATCGTCAACGCCTGGCACGCGCCGCAGCGCAAACTCGATGTCGTCCAGTTCGATGCGGAAGCCGTGAAACTTAACCTGGCGTCCCCTGCGCCCGATGAAGAACAGGTCGCCGTTGCTCGACCGCCGGACCAGGTCGCCCGTGCGATACATGCGGCCGCCATCCGCGCTGAACGGGTCCGGCAGAAACTGCGTCTCCGTCAGATCCGGCCGGTTCAGGTAGCCTGCCGCAAGCGAGGGGCCACCGATAAACAGTTCCCCGGTCATGTCCGGTGCGACAGGCTGGTTCGCTTCGTCCAGCACGTAAAGCAGCGCGCCGGCGATCGCTTGCCCGATCGGCGGATCCGTGTCCACGTCCCGCGAGACCAGCGCCACGCTGGCGCAGATGGTCGCTTCGGTCGGACCGTAATGGTTCCAGACCTGATCAACGCGGGAACTCTGATAGATTGCCCGCACCAGCTTGGCGGATACTCTTTCGCCGCCGACATTGATCACGCGCACGCTGTCCGGGATCTGACGTGTCCGGGCGAGTTTGCCGAACGCCGTTGTTCCGCCATTCAACATCGTTGGTCGCTCAGACGGATCGAAACGATCGAGCAGATTGTTCTTCAGGATGACCGTACCTCCCAGACTGAGAGGCCCGAAGATCTCGAAGACCGACGGATCGAAGCAGATCGACGTGGTTGCCGCGACCCTGTCCATCTCGCCAGACGGAAAGGTGTTGGCGGCCCAGTCGATCATCGCAGTCGCAGTATGACGCAGCATCACCCCTTTCGGCCGGCCGGTCGAACCTGACGTATAGAAGATGCAGGCCAGGCTGGACGCATCTCCGGCAGCAGGCAGCGGGTCGCATCGGCTGGCATCCAGGGCCGGCTTCTCGAGGTCCAGATCGAACACGGCGCCCGCGAAGTCCATGTCTTTCCACACCCCCGACCGCGTAACCACGACCCTGGGAGCACTGTCGTTCAACATGACTGCAACGCGCTCGGACGGATACTCGGGATCAAGCGGAACATAGGCGCATCCGATCTTCAGGACCGCGAGCAGAGAGATCACTAGGTCGGCAGATCGTTCCAGACAGATGCCGACAAGCGAGCCGGCCTCCACGCCACGTTGACGGAGCGTGCGGCCAAGCTGGTTGGACCGTTGATCCAGATCGCAGTAACGCCAGGACTGCCCGCGATGCACCAGGGCAATCTGCCCTGGATTCTGCTGTGCCTGACGAACAAAGCGGTCGTGAAGCTGATCGGACGGTCGCCGCGCCAGCAGGACCGAGTCTGCATCGGGTTCAGCAACGGTGTCTGTAGCGAAACCTTCCAACATCGAGAAGAACTTTCCAGCGTCAGGCGTGAAGGAATGGCCGGGATCACCGATACGACTTAGGGCTGTTTGGAGCGGAACGCGTGATGCTGACATTATGGCAGGCTCAGCAGGATTATCCGGCCAGAACTGAGAGATCGGCCGTGTCGAGCAACTCGCGGATGGTGTTCTGTCGTCCAGGTGCGATCTTCTGCTGCAGCATCAGATGACGCAGCCGCTTCCGACCTTCCAGATCGAAATTTCGCAGGTAGCTGGAGATGAAGCGGTCATCGTCCAGCATGAAGGGAAGATCGCTGACCGTCATTCGCCGGATCGCCAGGCTGGAGAAATTCGTGTCCATCGGCCGGAACGTGACGCTGTGCAGCCCAGGTGACTCACATCCCGGGAAGAATTCGCCAATCATCAGACCAGCGGCAACGAAGGATGGTTTGAGCGTCTTCTGCACATCTTCGATCAAGCCGGCGGCATCGTCAGCCGACACGTTCGGGAACACGATGACTAGGGCTCGATAAGCTTCATCGGCCGATTGCGCAGCCGTTTCATTGTCGCCGAACAAGGCAAGCAGGCTGGTGACAGCGTCGATCAGAGCGTCCTGATCAGGCTCGCACATGGATGAGGCGGTCAAGGCGATGGTATCGCGCAGCAGCCCGCCAGCGGCGAACGGGCAGACGGCGCCCAGCCGTCCAAGTGCCGGGTGAGGCTGCGTCAGGAACTCCGAGACGTAGCGAGCCGCCTGGATCAGCAGTTCGAAGCTGCGTTCGTCGTAGCCGTATCGGTTCGTGCTCACCTCTTTGAGGATTTCGCGCGGCTTCAGCCAGGGACCTAATGAAGTTGCTGACATGAGAAAATTACCCGCTCCACGATCAAACGCTAGTGCACTGCAACTTGTCCCTAATATAGAGACACGAGGGGCGTGGCATAGATGGATAATGACAACTACTGTTAATAGAACGTCATACTACTCACATTTTACTTGCGTCTCGACTGACAGACCATTTGATCCCTTGGCAACGTCCAAGGCGGAATCGTTCAACGAGCGCGGCAATGGCGACCTGAAACAGGTCTGCGCGCCAAGCGAGATCATTGCCTTCGGGGTGTTCTCTCTGCTGCACCACCGGCTGATACGCCGAGACTTGGTCGAGATCGTGGCGCTATACAGGATCGACGCCGGCCATGTTGAGCTGCGAAACCGATCAACGGTCGCAGCTGATCGGTGGTGCTACCTCTCCCTGGCGATCGATCGCGACGAAACCTGATCGACCCCCATGATGAGCGGGACGCGCGACATCAGGGCAATCAAAGTCTTCTTCGTAAGCGGTCGGTGCCAGCACTTTTGGCCTTCTCCCGCTGAGATCGACCCGGAGCAGACCCGGGTTCAGTCAGCGGCCTGCCTGGCATACCGCATGGCGGTCTTCCAGCATCTGGAAGCGCGCGATTTTCCATCAGAGATGGTCAGTATCAGCGCGAAGTAAGTTTGGACAACCTTCGCGGTTCTCCTGATGGTTGACCACAACTCTCCGAGAATGACGGCTCTCTTTCATTGTGTAGAATATGATTCACATGGAATACTTCAGCACTCACCAACTCGCGCTGATCCCGTATGAAGTCCGTGTACGCCTGAGGCCTGGTCCTTGGGTTTCCGATTCAGGGTAGAGCCGTCGCATCGCCGACGATATCGAGAACCAGGTCGTCGCTCCCGAAGTCTTCAAACTCCTCGACCGGCGCCTGTCTGCCCATCTTCTCCAGAAGCTGCTGCGCCAAAGCCAAAATTCTGTTCGCTCATTCCGGTATCCTCACGATGAGAATGACTGCGATTACAATTCTGGGAGAAGGTAGTGTGGTGATTTCCTTGGCCCAGCACCTACCTTAAAGTAAGTGTAAAGAATAAATGGTTCCCAATCCGAGTGCGAGCTGGATGTCGCTGACCGTCATCGGCGGCAAACCGAAGCCGCTGATCCTGTTCCACCTAAGCCGCGCGCCGCGACGTTTCGGCGAACAGAAGCGCTTGGTCGCTGGTGTTCGCGAGACGGTGGATGAAGCAGTTTCAATCGGCAGAAGGTCGAAGATGTACGGCGCCAGCGGTTGAGCGCCTGATCCGTCAGACAGCGCTTCGAAGCAGTCTTCTACAGCTGCTTAGCACACATTTCAGCTGTAGCCCGCCCGACCTGCCAGGGTAGCAGGTCAACGAGGCGGCTCGCCGGGTGACCGTTGACCATAAGGGTCAGGCTGTCGCGCGGCTCTCGAACGGCACGACTCAGCTCCATTGAGTTTGGCCCTCTCGACCAGGGATGACGGCGTGGCTACATGAGCTTATCGAGCGTGATTGGCAGCTCGCGGATACGTGTTCCGGTGGCATTGTGGATCGCGTTCGCCACCGCGGCGGCAACGCCGGTGATGCCGATCTCGCCGATACCGTGAGCGCCCATCGGCGAATGCGGATCCGGAATATCGGTCCAGATCACCTCGATCTCGGGCACGTCCAGATGCACCGGAACATGATATTCGGCGAGCGACGGATTCATGATCCGGCCCGTGCGCTCGTCGAACTGGGTCTCCTCCATCAAGGCCAATCCGAGCCCCATGATGATGCCGCCGCGGAACTGGCTTGCCGCAGTCTTGGGATTGAGGATGGTGCCGCAGTCGAACGAGCCGAGAAAGCGGCTGATGCGCACCTCGCCGGTGACGCTGCTCACGCGCGCCTCGGCGAACATCGCGCCGTAGGAGTGCATCGACCAGTGTTGCGTCTCGATCGGCTTCGAGGCGCTGGCCTGCACCGAGATCTCGGTGCGGCCGGCCCGGGACAGGATCGAGGCGTAGCTCTCGCGTCGCGCCGGATCCTCGACGCTGCACAGCCCGGCTTCCTGGTTGGCGACCTTGTCCGGATCCAGGCCGGCGAGCGGCGAGTCGTTGCCGGCAAGCTTCAGCAGCTCGGTCACCAGGGCACGATGTGCTGCGATCACCGAGGCGCCGATGGAGGCGGTCTGCTGCGAGCCGCCAGCCAGAACCAGCCCGGGCAGGCCTGAGTCGCCGTAGCGCACCGTGACCTTCTCCAGCGGCAGGCCCAGACGGTCGGCGGCGACGAGGGCAGTCGTGGTGCTGGTTCCCATCCCCATCTCGTGCGCCGCGATCTCGACGATCGCCTGGCTTTCTGCCGTCAGGGTGATCCGCGCGGCACCACCCGCCATGCGCTGGTAGGGGTAGGTGGCGGTGGCCATGCCCAGACCGACCAGCCATTCGCCATCCCGACGCGAGCCCGGCGTCGCGTTGCGGTCCGCCCACCCGAACCGCTCGGCCCCCGCCCGGTAGGCCTCGATCAGGTTGCGCGACGAGAACGGCAGGCCGGAGACAGGATCCTTCTCCGGCTCGTTGCGGATGCGCAGCTCGATCGGATCCATCACCAGCCGCTCGGCCAGCTCGTCGACGGCGGATTCCAGCGCGAAGCTGCCGACCGCCTCGCCAGGGGCCCGCATGAACGTGTTGGCAAGCATGTCCAGATGCGCCACCTCCACCGACAGCTTCAGGCTATTGGTCGAGTAGAGGATCATGGTCGGGGTGATGAACGGTTCCGGCACGTTGTTGTGGTCGGTCATTGCGACTACGCCGGTATGGATCAGCGCATCGAACGTCCCGTCGCGCCCGGCGCCAATCGCCACCCGCTGCTCGGTGACGGTACGGCCGCCGACGACGCGGTAGACCCCTTCACGCGACAAGGTCAGGCGCACCGGGCAGCCCGCCAGTCGCGCGGCTGCTGCGGCCAGCAGATGGTGCTGCCACAATGTCTTGCCGCCGAAGCCGCCGCCGACATAGGGCGAGGTGACGCGGACCTGGCTCTCATCGATGCCGAACGCCTCCGACAGCGACCAGGCGATGTGGCTGACGCATTGCGATGCGTCGTGCATGATCAGACCGTCGTCCATCCACGCCACGGTGACGGCGTGGGGCTCGATCGCGTTGTGGTTGTTCCGTGGCGTGCGGTAGGTCGCATCGATGCTGACCGGTGCGGCAGACAGGGCCGCCTCGGCGTCACCGACCGCGGCCACCAGCGGCTCGCCGCCGAACCGGGCGGGGTGAAGCCCGCGCGATTTCGCCTCGTCAAAGCCGGTGACCGCAGGCTCCAGCACATAGGTTGCCTTGATCAGCGCGGCGGCGTGCTCGGCCTGCTCCTGGGTCTCGGCCAGCACGACGGCGACCGGCTGACCGTTCCAGTGGATGATGTCGTCCTGCATGATCGGCAGGTTGTCGCCGGCCGCCGCCTTTTTCGCCGTTCCAAAGAACGGCAGCGGCTTCATCCGCGGTGCGTTGCGATGCGTCATGACCAGCACCACCCCCGCCGAAGTTTCGGCAGCTTCGGTGTCAAGCGTCACGCGGCCGCGGGCCACCGTGCTGAAGGCCAGGGCCGCATAGACCATGCCGTCAAGCGGGAATTCGGCGGCGAACGGCGCCGTGCCGCTCACCTTGAACGTGCCGTCGAGCCGGGAAACCGGGGAGCCGACGAGCCCATGCTTGTGGCGGATCAGCGGGTCAGGGACGCCGCCCGGGATCCAGCTGTCAGGGGCCAGCGCCAATGCCTTCTTCATTGCCGACTTGGCGGCATCCGCGACGATGTTCATGGGATCGTCTCCAGCAGGCTGCCAAGAACGGCCGTGATCGTCCGCTCGGCAAGGCTGACCTTGAAGGCATTGTCCCGAAGCGGCCGGGCGTCCGCCAGCTCGGCGCGAGCCGCAGCTTGGAAGCTGTCCGCCGTCGCCGCCTTGCCGCGCAGCATGGCTTCAGCCGTAAACGCGCGCCATGGCTTGGCAGCGACGCCCCCGAGGGCGAGACGGACATCCTGCACGCTGCCGTCCGGCGCCAGCTCGAGGGCAGCAGCGACCGAGACCAGGGCGAAGGCGTAGCTCGAGCGGTCGCGCACCTTGCGGTAGGTGGAACGGGCCGCCATCGGCAGGGCAGGGAGTGCCACCGCCGTGATGAGCTCGCCCGGCTGCAGCACCGTTTCGATCTCCGGATGATCGCCAGGCAGACGGTAGAACTCGTTCATCGGCACCAGGCGAGGGCCGGCCGGACCATCGAGATGGATGGTCGCGTCCAGCGCCGAGAGTGCCACGCACATGTCGGAGGGATGGGTGGCGACGCAGTCGGACGACGCGCCGAGGATCGCGTGGATCCGGTTGAACCCGCCGATGGCATCGCAGCCGGTACCGGGCTCGCGCTTGTTGCAGGCGCTCGCGGTGTCGTAGAAATAGGTGCAGCGGGTGCGTTGCAGGAGATTGCCGCCCAGGGTGGCCATGTTCCGGATCTGGCCGCTTGCCCCGGTCAGGATGGCGCGCGACAGGGCCGGATAACGGGCGCGGACGGCGCGATGTTCGGCGATGGCGGTGTTGCGGGCTGCGGCACCGAGAACCAGGCCACCGTCATGCTCCTCGATGTCGGCGCTCAAGCCCGTCACGTCGACCAGAAACGCAGGCTGTTCGATGGCCTCCCGCATCAGGTCAACGAGATTGGTCCCGCCCCCGAGATACTTGGCGCCGGAGCGGGCGCCAAGATGGATGGCGGCGGCCGGGTCGGCGGCACGGGCAAAGCTGAACGGGGTCATTCGGCGGCATCCGCTAGCGCCGGACGTGCGGCGAAGGTCTCGGCGATAGCCGCGACGATGCCGTTATGCGCTCCGCAGCGACACAGATTGCCGCTCATGCGCTCACGCAGTTCGTCGTGGGTGAGGTCGATATGGTCGTCCGCCAGGTCGACGGTGACGGCGCTCGGCAGACCTCTCTCGATCTCGGCAGCCATGCCGATGGCCGAGCAGATCTGGCCCGGGGTGCAGTAGCCGCACTGGAAGCCGTCATGCGCGATGAAGGCCTGTTGCAGCGGGTGGAGCAGGCCGTCCTGCGACAGCCCCTCGATGGTGGTGACGGACCGGCCCTCGTACTGCACGGCAAGCGACAGGCAGGACAGGATGCGCTCGCCATCGACCAGAACAGTGCAGGCGCCGCAAGCGCCCTGATTGCAGCCCTTCTTGGTGCCGAAGAGATGCACGTGGTCGCGCAGGAGGTCGAGCAGAGACACGCGAGGATCTGTCGGAGCGTCAACAAGCCGGTTATTGATGGTGATGGACATGGGGCCTCCAGCGCCAGGGCAACGGGCGCAGCTGACTGGCAGCATCCTGACAAAATTCGGCCCGCCTGGCTACCATAGGGAGCCCATACGCTGCGGCCGGCGCGGATGGACGACAGCAGCCAATCCGAGCTGCGAGAAGAACCGGCAGGTTCGATGAGCGCGCGGCGGCGATCGCGGTAGTGGCGGGGGCCGACCTCGCCTGTCGACTGAACCGCCGATGCGCATCGTTTCGCTAGCTTTACCAGCGCTCGCGTCAGTAACGGATCTGGTGACCGCCGAGTGGCTGATGTCGCGTCGCCGGTGACAGCGAGCAGAATACCGGACGAACTGCCTGACACAATGCGGCTCTTCATCCGCTCCGAGGCTGCAGAGGCTAGAAGATCTTACCGGTTCAAACAGAAAAGCAGCGACAGAAATGAGCAACCTGACGAAGGGCGCTCCACAGGCGGTTATACGATCCTCGCTCTACGCGGCCGCGATCAGCTCCTCCATGTGGGATCGGGTATCAGCGACCAAGTTGGTGATCTCTCCGGTCGAACTGGCGGAACGCTGTGCCAGGATCTTCACTTCTGAGGCCACGACGGCAAAACCCCGGCCGGCCTCGCCCGCACGTGCCGCCTCGATGGTCGCGTTCAGCGCCAGCAGGTTGGTCTGGCCGGAGATGCCAGAGATATCCGCAGCGACCCGGCTGATCCTGTCGAGCATGCCGGTCATCACCCGCTCGGTCTCACGCACCGCCGTACGACGGACCGACATATCGACTGCGTAAAGCACGATGTATTGCAGATCGCCTTCCATGTCGCGGAGCGGCTGCACGGTGCCGGACAGGAACAGCATCTGCCCATTGTCGCGTTGCAGTTCGATGTCTCGATTGAGCAACTGGCCGGTCGTCAGCGCCGAGCGGTCCATGTCGGAAAAGAGGTGGTTGCTCGACAGGTTCGACATGCGGCTTGCCTGCGCCGCGGACATCCCCAGCAGGTCGAGCGCCAAATCGTTCAGCCGAACCACTTGCCCTTGTGCGTCCCACTCGATGACGACGTTGGACCGCTCGATCGCTTCCAGCCTGGCATTGGCCTCGACGGCATGTTGCTTGGTCTCGGTGATGTTTGCCTGCACCGACACGTAGCGCTCGACTGCACCGTTCGAGCCGAGGACCGGATTGATGGACAGCGAGACCCAATAGGGCTCGCCAGCCTTGGTGTAGTTCAGGATTTCCTCATAGAATGGCTCGTGTCGACGCAGGTGTTCACGGATGCGGGCGACCGTCCCGGGATCGGTGTGGCGGCCCTGCAGTAGCGTGCCCGGCTTGCGGCCGATGGCCTCTTCGGCCGAGAAGCCGGTCAGCCGTGTGAAGCCTGGGTTGACATACTCGATCAGACTTTGCGTATCGGTTATGATCACGCTGTTGTCCGTCTCGTTCGCGACCAGCGACAGCAGGGCAAAGCTTCGGCGACGTTTTACCTCCTCCGTGATGTCGGTGGCGAACTTCACCACCTTTATGGGCTCGCCGTTCGGGTTCAGTACCGGGTTGTAACTGGCCTGGATCCAGACTTGGCGTCCGTTCTTACCGATCCGGCGGAACTCGCCTGCCTGAAACTCGCCCCGGCGCAGCTTGTCCCAGAAGGCATGATAGGCCGGCGTGTCGCGTTCCTCTGCCGTCATGAACATTGCGTGCTTCTGGCCGCGCACCTCGTCAAGCGTATAGCCGACGGCTGACAGAAAATTGGTGTTGGCGGTCAGGATGGTGCCATCGAGCGAGAACTCGATCACTGCCTGTACCCGGTTGATCGCGGCCATCTGGCTCTCGTGATCGGCTGCACGCTGCTTGGCCGCAGTGATGTCAGTTGCGAACTTGACGATCTTGCAAGGGCGGCCCGCAGCGTCCAGCACCGGATTATAGCTGGCCTGGATCCAGACCTCGCGTCCGTCCTTGCTGATCCGGCGGAACTCCGCTGCCTGGAACTCGCCTCGGCGCAGCTTGTCCCAGAAGCTGCGATAGGCGGAGCTTTCCCGCTCCTCCGGTGCCACAAACATCGCGTGCTTCTGGCCACGCACTTCCTCAAGCGTATAGCCGAGAGCCGACAGGAAGTTGGCGTTTGCCGTCAGGATGGTGCCGTCGAGCGCGAACTCGATCACCGCCTGCACGCGATCGATGGCCGCCATCTGACCCTCGTGATCGGCAGAACGCTGCCTGGTCGCGGTGATGTCGGTGGCAAATTTGATCACCTTGCTGATGCGTCCGCCGATGCCTCGAATGGGGGTATAGGTCGCCTGCAACCAGATCTCGCGCCCGTTCCTGCCGATCCGGAGGAACTCGCCAGCCTGGAACTCACCGCGCCGCAGCGCATCCCAGAACGCTCGATAGGCGGGGGTATCTTTCTCCCCAGGCGGCAAGAACATGCTGTGATGTTGACCGCGTATTTCAATGCCGGTGTAGCCCATGGTCTCCAGGAGGCGGCTGTTACCCCGCAAGATCTTCCCGTCTGGAGTGAATTCGGCTACCGCCTGCGACTGTTCGATGGCCATAACCCGGGCGCGCAGGCTGTTCCACTGAAACATTATCGTCCGCTTCCGCACAAAATATGGCCTGAGCGAACGCTTTGCCATGCGGCGGTTAACGATCGATGAAGAGCGTCGACAGCAGGAGCAGATCCTTGCAACGTGATATCGGCACGTCACCGACGTCACAGCAGCCCGAAAAAATCGATCAGGATGGAGACCGGCTTATCGAGCGGCGGCTATTCATGCACAGCATGCCGCGAGCCCTGCCGCTCGACGAGGTGCACTTGTCTGCGCCTATACCCATGAGCCTGATCGATGACGCTTTGTTCCCGACCGGTTGATCGTCGTGGTTCTGCGAGAGGTCGACCAGCTGGCCGTTGGTCGACCTCTCGCCGCGGAGCCATCCACTCAGATACGGCACCCACGTCGAGGCTAAAGCTCTCCACGCTTTGCCATCTGCTTGATCCGATCAACCGTCCGCAGTGCGATGGCGGTGATCGTCAACGATGGATTGACCCCGCCGACCGTCGGGAACACTGAGCCATCGCACACCCACAGGTTGGGGACGTCCCAGCTGCGGCAATCGGCGTTGACGACGCTGGTTCGGGGATTGTCGCCCATGCGTGCGGTGCCGCCGAGATGATTGGTGTCGTTCTCTTGGCGGAAGATGTCGGTGGCGCCGACCGCCTCCAGGCTGGTCTGCATCTGGCCGAGCGCATGCTGGATCAGCGCCTTGTCGTTGTCGCTCCAGCTGTAGGTGACGCGCGCGACGCGCAATCCATACTGGTCGACTTCATCGTCGAGAGTGACGGTGTTGCGCTCATCGGGCAGCATCTCGCCGACCATCTTGAGCCCGACCTGATGGTTGTATTTCTCCATCTCGTTGATGAGCTTCTGGCCCCACAGGCCGCGCGAGCCGGTCTGCACCGTGACCCATTCGATAGGCAGCGGACCCTGCGCCATCCAGCAATAGCCACCGGAGAAATCCTTGCGGTCGTCGTAGTTCCAGTGTTCGGTGATCGACAGCGAGGGCGGACCCTTGTTCCAACGAACCTCTTGCTGCATCGTCCCGAATACGGCCTGGTTCGACTGCGTCATCAGGTTCTTGCCGACCAGACCTGAGCTGTTGGCGAGTCCATCCCTGTAGCGGTCGGTCGCCGATGCGAGGAGCAGACGCGGCGTCTCGACCGCATAGCCCGCCACGACCACGTTCCGTGCACGCTGAAACTGCCACTTCCCTTCACGCATGTAGTGCACGCCGGTCGCACGTCCGCTGCTGTCCACCTCGATGCGGCCGACCATGGCGAGATCGCGGATTTCGGCGCCAGCCTTCACCGCACGCGGCACGAACGCCACCAGCGCACTCTGCTTGGCATTGGTCGAGCAGCCGAACCGGCAATAGCCGCGATACACGCAGGGCGGGCTTTCGCCGCGTGGCGCGGAGACGGTGGCGAGCGGCGTCGGCGTCCATCGAAGCCCCATCGCCTCGGCGCCGCGGCCAAGCAGTTCGGCCGCGCCATTGAGCTCGTGCGCGCGGTAGGGGTAGCGCGGCCGCTTCGGCCCCCATGGATACGAGACTGGACCGGAGATCTTCAGGGCCTGTTCGGCCTTGGCGTAGTAGTCCCACATCTCGCGCCAATCGAGTGGCCAGTCGGCGCCGTAGCCGAGCGTGGTGCGCGACTTGAACCAGTCCGGCCTGAACCGCAGCGATACCATGGCAAAATGCACGGTGCTGCCGCCGACCGCCTTGCCGCTGTTCTTGCCGCCCATCACCATCGGATTGGCGCCGTCAACCACGCGCGTGTCGGTCCAGTACAGCTTGTTCTGCTCCTGCTCGTCGGAAGCGAACTCCTCCAGCGGACGGAACCACGGGCCGGCATCGAATCCCACGACCGAGAAGCCGCCTTCGGCAAGCCCGGCAATCAGCGGCGCGCCACCGGCACCGGTGCCAATCACCACGAAGTCGACCGCCTCGTCCTCGCTGTATTGACGCATCGGCATCCAGCCATCTTCGGAGAAGATGTCCGGAGCGCGGCCGTTGGCGCCGCGCGGTGCCGCGAAAGGATCAGCCGACACGCTTGTTCTCCCGGCGCGCACGCACTTCCTCGCCAGGATGTGCCTCGGCTGCCTCCCATGGATCGCGACGATCGAGCCCCATGCGCACATAGCCGCGCGGGCTGGCTGGGCCGCCGAAGCCGATCTCGTTCCAGGCGATCGGATGGGCGTAGTAGGCATGCGTGATGTCGGCGATCACGCGATGCTCGAAGAACGGTTTGCTTGGCATCCCCTGCCAGGCGTTGCAGTCCAGCGTGCCGTCCTGCATCCGCTGCAGCAAGAC
>CAXTZG010000044.1:0-22287 GCA_964248625.1 uncultured Acetobacteraceae bacterium
GCTCACCTGCCAGCTGGTCCGCCCCGAGGACGGCACGCAGGCCAGCACCTCGCATCCGGTCGCCGCGAGCTTCGACGCGGTTGCCGACAGGTTCGGCCTGCCGCGGGCCGATGAGGCCGCGCCCGCCGCAGCACCGGGCGCATGACCGAGCTGCATACCGACTGGCGGCAGGTGCCGGAAGCGGCCCGGGGCGCGATCCTGGCGCTCGGCAACTTCGATGGCGTGCATCTGGGCCATGCCCACCTGCTGCGCGTGCTGCACTCGGCCCGGCCTGACGCGCCGCTGGGGGTGCTGACCTTCGAGCCGCATCCGCGCGAGCTGTTCCGTCCGGAGGATGCGCCGTTCCGGCTCAGCCTGTCGGCGGAGCGTCGCGACGCGCTGGCTGCCCTGGGGGTGGCGCGGATCTTCGAGATCCCGTTCGACCACGACTTCTCCCTGCTGTCCGCCGACCGGTTCGTGGCCGAGGTGCTGCACGGCGCGTTGGGAGCGAGGCACCTCGCCTGCGGGATGGACTTCGCCTACGGCCATCGCCGCGGCGGCAACGCCGCCACGCTCGCGGTGCAGGCCGAAGCCCTGGGCATCGGCCTGACGGTGGTGCCGGCGCTGTCGGACGCGGGCGGCCCGTTCTCGTCGAGCCGCATCCGCCGGCTGCTGCTCGACGGCTATCCCGAGCGCGCCGCCGAGGAGCTCGGCCGCTCCTGGGCGGTGCGCGGCGTGGTGGCGCACGGCGACAAGCGCGGCCGGCTGCTGGGCTTCCCGACCGCCAATGTCGGGCTCGGCCGCCACCTGGAGCCGGCGCGCGGCGTGTATGCGGTGACGGTGCGGCTGCCGGGCGGCGACACCCGCCCCGGCGTCGCCAACATCGGCCGCCGGCCGACGGTGAACGACACACAGGAAAGCCGGCTCGAGGTGCATCTGTTCGACTTCGACGGCGACCTGTATGGGCAGGAGCTGTCGGTGTCGTTGCACACGCTGCTGCGGGCCGAGCGCAAGTTCGACGGGCTCGACGCGCTCAAGGCGCAGATCGCCCGCGACGCCAGGTGGGCACGCGACTATCTGAGCGGCCGTCCGCGCGACTGAGCCGTCGGCGCCCCGTCCGCGACACGTCCCCCGAGGAGTTCCGCCCGATGCGCATCCTGCTCGCCTGCGCGCCCACGCTGCTGGTCCTGCTGATCCCGGCGGCGCAGGCAGCAGCACCCGCGCCGGTTCCCGCCGGCATGGTCGACGTGCTGACGCTGCTGCCCCAGGCCGACGCGGCGACGGACTACACGACGGTCATCAACCAGGCGCTGTCCCGCGGCCAGACGCTGTTTTTCCGGCGTCGCGCGCTGCCCTACCGCTTCACGCCGCCGATCGTGTTCGGTGCCGGCAGCGGACTGGTCGGAGAGCCCGGCACCGTGCTGGCGGCCTACGGCACCGACCGCAAGCCCATCTTCACCGTGCCGGCCCCGGCGCACGATGCCAGCATCCGCAACATCACCTTCGACGGCACGCACGCGCCGCAATATCCGGCCTTCTGCGGTGCGAGCGGCTTCCGGATGACCGGCGGCGGCATGACGCACACCAACGCGATCGAGCTCAACCCCGGCTGCGACGGCGCCGTGATCCGCGACGGCCGGTTCCTGTGGGCCTCCTCGGTCGCGATCGCGATCAGCGGCGGCAACCATGACAGCGTCCTGCACAACCAGATCGAGGCGCCCAGCGTCTTTGCCGTCGATGCCGGCTCGGGATCGGGCTTCTTCCGGGTCAGCGGCAACTGGACCACGACCTATACCGGTGCCGAGTTCTTTGCCGCCTTCGTGGCCTCCCATGACGGCGAGGTCAGCGACAACGTTTCGGTGCATGCCGGCGACAACGGCATGTCGTTCAGCGGCTCCAACATCCGGGTGACCGGCAACCGCATCGACCGGGCGCTCGCCGCCAGCATCGCCATCTACGGCGACCGCAACACCATCGAGGGCAACCGGCTGACCGATGGCGGCCAGGTGCTCAACCCGGCGGCGCGACCGCTCGTCTTCTGGGATGGCGGCACCAAGGCGATCTACCACTCGCCGGGCTTCAGCACCGGGCCGCAGCCCGCACTCAACCTGGTCGGCGCGTTCGGCGGCTATGCGCAGTCGAACCGCATCAGCAACAACGTCGTCGACGACAACCAGCCGGTGCCGACCCAGGCCGGGATGTATGTTGGCGCCGGCCAGGCGCTCTGGTCGGCCGGGCGCTACAGCCGCAACAGCTACGTCTATGTCAACGGCTCGACCTACAAGGCGACCGCCACCGGCGTCTCGATCGTGCCCCCATCCGGCCGGGCCGACATCGCGGGCGCGCCGGGAATGGCGGGCTGGACCTGGATCAGCTCGCCCGCCCTGAAGACGCGGGACCCGGCCATGAACCGGATCGGCCCGAACACGATCCTGCGCACCGCCAGCTACCGCTACCGCAACAGCGTCGCCGAGAGCGAGAACGTCTTCGTCGGCCGGCACGACTAGCCGTCGGCCGGGCAGGCCGGCAGCGCGTGTCCACGGCCGATCGGTCATGACGTGGCCGGGCTTGGCGTTCGCAGGACAAGCGCCGGATCGTGGCCGACCGCTGCATCGAGATGCGGCGCACGCTGCTGCAGAACGTCCGCGACATCCACAAGGCGGCCGACCTCGGCGACGGCCCGCAGCCGGACCGGCTGTCGCGGCACGTGCGCGCTCCGGACCGGACGCGCCGCCGGACGCGGTTGACCCGCCGGTGCGGCGCTCCGCATAAGCGTCCGCAGAGCCGGCAAGACGGCATTGGGCCAAGAACGAACGACATGACCGAGACCGACTACCGCGACACCGTGTTCCTGCCGAGCACCGGCTTCCCGATGCGCGGCGACCTGCCCAACCGCGAGCCGGCCATCCTGGCGCGCTGGGAGGCGATGGGGCTGGACGCGCAGATGCGGGCTGCCGCCGAAGGCCGTCCCGCCTTCACGCTGCATGACGGGCCGCCCTACGCCAACGGGCACCTGCATATCGGCCACGCGCTGAACAAGATCCTGAAGGACGTGATCAACCGCGCCCGCCGCATGAGCGGCTATGCGGTGCATTACGTGCCCGGCTGGGACTGCCACGGCCTGCCGATCGAGTGGCAGATCGAGGAGACGTATCGCAAGTCCGGCCGCGACAAGGACCAGGTGCCGGTGCTGCAGTTCCGCGCCGAATGCCGGGCGTGGGCGCAGAACTGGCTCGACGTGCAGGCAGCCGAGTTCCGGCGCCTGGGCGTGCAGGGCGACTGGGCCGGCCGCTACGCGACGATGGATTTCGCCTCCGAAGCCGCGATCGCCGGCGAGATCGGCCGGTTCCTGGCCGCCGGCACGCTGTATCGCGGCCTGCGCCCGGTGATGTGGAGCCCGGTCGAGAAGACCGCGCTCGCCGAAGCCGAGATCGAGTATCACGACCTCGCCAGCACCACGATCTGGGTGGCCTGTCCGGTGGTGGTCGATCCCACGCCGGCGCACGCGCTGCACGGCGTCTCGGCGGTGATCTGGACCACCACGCCCTGGACCATCCCGGCCAACCGGGCGATCGCCTATGGCGGGCAGATCACCTACGCAGTGCTGCGCGTCGACGAGACGCAGGACACGGCCGGAGGCGCGTCGTCCGGCCTGCAGCCGGGAGCCCGGCTGCTGGTCGCCGAGGCGCTGATCGAGGCGTTTGCCGCCGCCGCCGGCATTCTGCAGCACCACGTGCTCTACACCCTGCCGGGCTCGGCGCTGGCGGGTGCGGTGTGCGCGCATCCGCTGCGCGGCCGTCCCGGACTGGCGGGCGGCTACGACCACGACGTGCCGATGCTGGAAGGCGACTTCGTCACCACCGACGCCGGCACCGGGCTGGTGCACATGGCGCCGGCGCATGGCGAGGACGACTTCACGCTCTGCGTCGCCAACGGCATCCCGGTTGCCGAGGCGGTCGAGGGCGACGGCCGCTATGCCGCCTGGGTGCAGGGCTTTGCCGGCATCCACGTGTTCAAGGCGGCCGAGCCGGTCTGCGCGGCCCTGCAGGCCGCGATGGCGGCGTCGCAATCGGAAGGCGGCGACGTCGAGCTGCCGGCCGCCGGCCTCGTCGCCCGCAGCCAGATCGTGCACTCCTATCCGCATAGCTGGCGCTCGCGCGCGCCGGTGATCTTCCGCGCCACGCCGCAATGGTTCATCCGCATGGATGCGGGGCCTGGCGACGATGCCGACGAGGGCCTGCGCGCGCAGGCGCTGGCCGCCCTCGAGGACGTCGCCTTCGTGCCGGCGCAGGCCCGCAACCGGCTCACCAGCATGGTCGCCGGCCGTCCCGACTGGTGCATCAGCCGGCAGCGCGCCTGGGGGGTGCCGATAGCGGTTTTTGTGAGCAAGCGCACCGGCGAGGTGCTGGCCGATCCGGCGGTGATGCAGCGCGTGCTGGCGGCGTTCCGTGCCGAGGGCGCCGATGCCTGGTATGCCTCGGCCCCGGAGCGCTTCCTGGGCCCCGACCGCGATCCGGCCGAGTTCGAGCAGGTGTTCGACATCGTCGACGTCTGGTTCGAGAGCGGCTCCACCCATGCCTTCGTGCTGGGCCCGCACAACCCGGCCGGCCTGCCGTTCCCGGCCGATCTCTACCTCGAAGGCTCCGACCAGCATCGCGGCTGGTTCCAGTCGAGCCTGCTGGAAAGCGTCGGCACGCGGGGGATCGCGCCGTTCCGCACGCTCGTCACCAACGGCTTCGTGCTCGACGAGCACGGCCGCAAGATGAGCAAGTCGCTCGGCAACGTCACCGCCCCCCAGGCCGTCAGCGACAGCCTCGGCGCCGACATCCTGCGGCTGTGGGTGATGAACTCCGACACCAACGAGGATCTGCGCATCGGTGCCGAGATCCTCAAGCAGCAGGGCGAGCTGTATCGCCGGCTGCGCAACACGCTGCGCTGGCTGCTGGGGGCACTCGACGGCTTCACCGACGCCGAGCGCGTGCCGGTGGCCGCGATGCCGGAGCTCGAGCGCTGGGTGCTGCACCGCCTGGCCGAGCTCGGCGGCCAGATGGCGCGGGCGGTCGAGACGCATGAGTGGGTGGGGGTGTATCCGGCGCTGCACGGCTTCTGCGCCGCCGACCTGTCGGCGTTCTATTTCGACGTGCGCAAGGACGCGCTCTATTGCGACGCAGCCGACAGCCTGCGCCGCCGGGCGGCGCGCACGGTGCTCGACCATCTGCACCGGATGCTGACGAGCTGGCTGGCGCCGGTGCTGGTGTTCACCGCCGAGGAGGCCTGGACCGCCCGCTTCGGCGAGGACACCAGCGTGCATCTGCAGGGCTTCCCGCCCGTGCCGGCGGACTGGCACGACACAGCGCTCGGCGAGCGCTGGGCCCGGATCCGGGCGGTGCGCCGGCAGGTCACCGCCGCCATCGAGGCCGCCCGACGCGACGGGCTGGTCGGCTCCTCGCTGCAGGCCGCCGTCACGCTGCCGCTGTCGCCTGCGGACGCGGAGGCGTTCGGCAGCCTCGACTGGGCGGAGCTGGCGATCGTGTCCAGCGCCACGGTGAGCGTCGACGCGGCGCCGGTCTCGGGCTTCGCCGCGCGCGGACTCGGCGACGAGGCGCCCCAGCCGGCGCCGTCGGTCGGCGTCGCGCCCGGCCACAAATGCGCCCGCTGCTGGCGGGTGCTGGACGAGGTGGGGCAGGTGGCGGCCCATCCTGCCCTCTGCCTGCGTTGTGCTGCCGTGGTGCCCGACCGATCCGCCGCCGCATGAGCGATGCCGGCGGCACGCCTCGCGCACCCGTCGCCGCCGCACCCGGCCGCTTCCTGCCGCTCGGGCTGCTGCTCGGGCTCGTGGTGCTGGCGGCCGACCAGGCCAGCAAGTGGTGGATCCTGGTCCGGCTCGATCTGCCGGACCGGCGCATCGTCACCGTGCTGCCGGTGCTGGATTTCGAGATGGTGTGGAACCACGCGGTGACCTTCGGCCTGTTCGGCGGCGTGGGTGCGGCGGGGCGGTTCCTGTTCAGCGCGGTGGCGCTGGCGGTGGTGGTGCTGCTGGTGCTGTGGATGCGCCGCACGCCCAAGCCCTGGATCGCGCTGGCGCTTGGCGCCATCGCCGGGGGTGCCATCGGCAACGTCATCGACCGGGTGCGCTTCGGCGCGGTGGTTGACTTCATCCACGCCCATCTCGGCCGCCTGTCCTGGGACTACATCTTCAACCTGGCCGACGCCGCCATCGTCTGCGGCGTGGCGGTGCTGCTGCTTGACAGCCTGCTCGACCGCAAGCCGGCATCTGGCCGCTGAGCCCCGGGAAATCCTGCCGCCGGCTGAACGACTGCAGCGCCGGGTGGTTGGACAGGCTTCGGTCCAACCCAAGGAGCCTCGCATGGCGGACGTCCCCACAATCGGCCTGAACCAGGGCGGCGCGATCCCGCAGCTCGGCTATGGCGTGTTCAAGGTCGATCCGGACGGGGCCGAGCAGGCGGTCGGGCTGGCGCTGCAGGCCGGCTACCGCTCGATCGACACCGCCCGGATCTACCGCAACGAGGCCGGCGTCGGCGCCGGCATTGCCCGCTCGGGGCTGGACCGCAGCGCGCTGTTCGTCACCACCAAGCTGTGGAACGACGACCAGGGCTACGACTCCACCCTGCGCGCCTTCGACGCCAGCCTGGAGCGGCTCGGACTGGAGTATGTCGATCTCTATCTGATCCATTGGCCCAAGCCCGCCCAGGACAGGTATGTCGAGAGCTGGCGCGCGCTGGAGCGGCTGCGGGAGGATGGGCGGGCCCGCGCGATCGGCGTCTCGAACTTCCAGATCCCGCATCTGGAGCGGCTGCTGGCGGAAACCGGAACCGTGCCCGCCGTGAACCAGATCGAGCTGCACCCGACCTGGCCGCAGAACGCCCTGCACGCGTTCCACCAGGCGCACGGCATCGTCACCGAGGCGTGGAGCCCGCTGGCGCAGGGTGAGCTGGACGCGCCGGCGATCCTCGAGGTGGCGCGGAAGCACGACCGCACGCCGGCCCAGGTGGTGCTGCGCTGGCACATGCAGCGCGGCATCGTCGCGATCCCGAAATCGATCACGCCCTCGCGCATCGCCGAGAACATCGCGATCTTCGACTTCGTGCTCGATCCGGCCGACATGGAGCGGCTGCAGAGCCTCGACACCGGCCGGCGCCTCGGGCCCGACCCCAACACCTTCTAAGCCGATCGGCGGCGGGCGCGGGCGCGTCATCGTCATGCTTGTCGCAGGCACGGATTCCGGCCTATTAGGCGGCCATGTCCGTGTCCCATCCCCGCCTCGTCCTGCTGGCTGCCGTGTCGGCCACCGGGCTCATGCTTTCGGCCTGCAGCGGCGACGAGATCGAGCGCGACTTCGGCCTGACCCGCACGTCGCCGGACGAGTTCACCGTCACCACCCGCGCGCCGCTGTCGATGCCGCCGGGCGCTAGCCTGCAGCCACCCACGCCCGGCGCCGACCGGCCGCAGGAGGAGAGCACCCAGACCCAGGCGCTCGAGACGCTCGCCCCGAACGTCGCCCTGCAGGGATCCGGCGGCGCCACCAGCGCCGGGCAGCAGGCGCTGGTCGCCGGCGCCAGCCAGGCCAGCGCGCAGGCCTCCACCGGCGGCGCGCTCGACCATCCGAGCCAGGGCTTCGTCAACGAGCTGATGTTCTGGAACGGCAGCAAGCCCGGCGAGGTGGTCGACGCCGCCGCCGAGCGGCAGCGCCTGCAGGAGAACGCGGCGCTGGGCCGCAGCCCGACGGTCGGCGCCACCCCCACCGTCAAGATCAGCAAGCCGGGCTTCTTCGGCAGCCTGTTCTAGGCAGTCCGCGCTGCCGACCGCCGACCGGGCCGGTGGTTCCGGCGACGCAGGCTGGAGGGTGCCGCCGATGTCGCCGTCCGTTTCCGGGGCGCCGCGTCCGTCGATCCGGCGCCTGTCGGACCGCGTGGTCAACCGGATCGCCGCCGGCGAGGTGATCGAGCGGCCGGGTGCGGCGGTCAAGGAGCTGGTCGAGAACGCCATCGATGCCGGGGCCACCCGGATCGGGGTGTCGCTTACCGACGGCGGCATCACCCGGATCGAGGTGGTCGACGATGGCATCGGCATGGCGCACGCCGAGCTGGCGCTGGCCGTCGAGCGGCACTGCACCTCCAAGCTCGCCGACGAGACGCTGGTGGCAATCGCGACACTCGGCTTCCGCGGCGAGGCGCTGCCCAGCATCGGCGCCGCCGCACGCCTGTGTTTGACCTCGCGACCGAACGGCGCGGGCCCGAGCGAGGCCTGGCGGCTGCGGGTCGAGGGCGGGCTGGTGTACGCAGCCGAGCCCTGCGCTGGGCCGGCCGGCACCCAGGTGCTGGTCGAGGACCTGTTCTTCGCCACACCCGCGCGCCGCAAGTTCCTGAAAAGCCCGCGCGTCGAGGCGGGACATGCCGAGATCGTCGTGCGCCGTCTGGCGCTGGCGGCCCCGGCGACCGCGTTCCGGCTGCAGATCGACGGCCGGGTGCTGCTGGATCTGCCGCGCCAGGACCGGGCGGCGCGCGTGGCGGCGCTGCTGTGCGAGGCGGGCGAGACGGACCCGAAGGGGCTGCTTGTGGTCGAGGGCGAGCGCGGGGGGATGCTGCTGTCCGGCTATGCCTGCGGTCCGGCGGTGCACCGGGCCACGGTGAACGGGCAGTTCCTGGTGGTGAACGGCAGGCCGGTGGCGGATCCGGTGCTGCGCGCGGCAATCCGGGTGGCGTACCGGTCGGTGATCGAGCAGGGGCGCCACGCGGTGGTCGCGCTGTTCCTCGACATCCCGGCGGACCGGCTCGACGTCAACGTGCATCCGGCCAAGACCGAGCTGCGCTATGCCGATCCGGCGGCGGTGCGGTCGCTGCTGATCGGCAGCCTGGGGCGGGCGCTGGGCGGCGGCGCCGGGCAAAGCGGGATGCAGGCGGGCGCGCCCGCGGGCCGGCGGCCGGGACCCGCGATCTGGTTTCCGCCGGAACGGGCCGGCGCGGACGCCATGGCAGCGGGCTTCGCGGAAGCGCGGCTGGGGCTGGCAGCACGTCCGGCGGCGCGCGTGCTGCCGGGCCCGGACCCGCAGCCGGCGGCAGCGTCCGAACCCCCGGTGGCGGCGTCGCCGGCCGGAGCGATGGCGCATCCGCTCGGCGCGCCGGTCGCGCAGGTGCTGGACACCTATGTCATCGCGGTGGCCGATGACGGCAGCCTGGTGCTGGTCGACCAGCATGCGGCGCATGAGCGGCTGACGCACGAGCGGCTGCGGCTGCAGTATCTGGAGGGCGGGATCCGGGCGCAGCGGCTGCTGCTGCCCGACGTGGTCGACCTGCCGGCACAGCAGGCCGACCGGCTGCTGGAGCATGCCGGCACGCTGGCGGCGTTCGGCATCGAGATCGAGCCGTTCGGCGGCCGCTCGGTGCTGCTGCGCGCGGTGCCGGCGCTGCTGGGCAACCCGGACCCGGCAGCGTTGCTGCGCGACCTCGCCGAGGAACTCGGCGCGGACGAGCTGATCACGCCCGACGAGGCGGAGACGCTGACCGGCCGCCTCGATGCGGTGATCGCCCGCATGGCGTGCCACGGCAGCATTCGCGCCGGACGCCGCCTGTCC
This sequence comes from uncultured Acetobacteraceae bacterium, assembly GCA_964248625.1. Classification (GTDB taxonomy): domain Bacteria; phylum Pseudomonadota; class Alphaproteobacteria; order Acetobacterales; family Acetobacteraceae; genus Lichenicola. Next base: position 9,572 of record CAXTZG010000044.1, read on the forward strand.
ACCGAGGAGATGGACCGCCTGCTGCGGCAGATGGAGGCGACGCCGCGCGCCGCCACCTGCAGCCACGGCCGCCCCACCTTTCTCAGGCTCAGCCGGGCCGAGATCGAGCGGATGTTCGGCCGGCGCTAGGGCAGAGCGGGCCGGGACGGCGGCCCGGCCGCCGCGTGCGTCCGGCGTCAGCCGGTGACCAGGACGCCGCCGGCCCCCGCGGACAGGCCGACATGCGACACGCCGAGGAGCGTCACGCTGCCGCCGGTGCCGTCCAGCGACAGCGTGATGCTGCCGCCGGCGGTGGCGGCGTGAAGCCGCGACGGGTCTGTGATCCCGCCCAGGGTCAGGCTGTCGCGATCGCTGCCGAAGCCGTGCAGGATCGTCGTGCTGTTCGTCATCTCGGCCAGGATGCTGACCCGGCCGTCGCCGTTCAGGAACGCCTCGAGCCGCCCGCCCTGGTTGTCGAGGCTGGCCTGCTCCGTGCCGCCCCAGTAGGCGGACGCGCCGCCCTGGATGATGGCCTGGATCGAGCCGGACGCATCGCTGCTCCGGGTCGAGGACACGATGGTGTCCGTCGCCTGGCCGGTCCAGATCGTTTGCCGGGTGAGGCCGCCGAAGATCGTGGTGGCATCGCCCGGATCGTCGCCGTTCACGATCAGCTGCGTGCCGCCGGTGTCGTGGCTGCCGATGATCTCCAGGGTGGCCCTGCCGCCGAAGATGGTCTGCGCGCCGCTGCCGGCCTGCAGCTGCATCGTGCCGCCAGCGTCGCCCGCCGTCGCCACCAGCCGCTCGGCGCCGCCCGAGACCGAGACCGAGCCGGAGCCGCCATGAATGGTGACGGCCGCGCCTGCCGCCGTACCGCCATTGACCGCGACCGCGCCGCCCTGGTCGTCGATCTCGGTCCGCTCGCCGCCCAGCTGCAGGCTGGTGCTCGAGCCCGCCTGCGCCGCGATGGTGAGGGAAGCGCCGGGTGCGCTGGCGGCAGCGGCGGTCACGGTGGCGGTGGCGCCGCCGGTCCAGAGCATCTGCGCGCCGTTGCCGCCCACGAGCTGCAGGTGGCCGGCCGATGCCGCGGCGCCCACCACCACCTGCGAGCCGGTGCCGGTCTCGGAAACGCCGGCATCCTGCCCGTTGAGAAAGATCGTCTGCGTGCCGCCGCCATTGAGGTCGATCCGGCCGCCGCCGGCATCGAGCGCCACCACGCCGCCGCCGGCGGCAAGCACGGCGTTTCGCCCGGACAGGACGGCATCCATGGCGCCGGCCAGGCTGACCTGCGCGTCGTCGCCGCCGAGGCTCAGCTGCGCGGTTGCCGAGACGCTGACGGCGATCCGGTCGCCGTCGGCCTGGCTGTCGATGGTGAGCGCGCCGAACGAGCCGGACACCGCGATCGGCGCGGCGCCGTCGATGCTGGCCGAAGCAAAGCCCGGGCTCTGGCCGATGACGGTCAGCCGCTGCCCCCGCGCGTGCAGCGTCACGGTCTGACCGTCGCCGACCGAGACGATGTCGGTGCCGTTGCTGGTGACGGTCTTCGACCCGACGCCGCCCGCGAGGGTGATGGTGTTGGCCGACCCGGGCAGCGTGGTGATCACGCTGGTGTCGTCGATGTTGGCGTAGCAGTTGTCGTCGATCGACTGCACCGTCGCCGGGGCGGCATCCGACGAGAACGCGGCCGACAGATCCTGCGTCACCACCGGATGCGCCACGTCGATCGACAGCGATCCGCCGCCCGGACTGCTGCCGGCGCTGGTCTCGACGCCGAGATAGGTGCTGCCGAGCGACCAGCGCGACAGGTCGAGAAAGGCCGCCGCATGCGCCGGATCCTGGGCCGCCATGGCGTCGGTCATGCGCAGGAGCGCCTGGTTCAGGTCGATGTCGATCGTGTGCAGCGGGCCGGCATCGGCGGCGAAGGCCAGCGCGTTCACCGAGGCGTCGCTGATTAGGCCTGCTCCGGACTGGCTCCAGGACTGCGACGACAGGTTGTAGATCTGCTGGTAGTCGTTGCCCTTGGCGATGGTCTGGTACGGTCCGGGCTGGCCGCGGAAGTCGGTCAGCGGCACCTGCAGGAACAGCTCCAGCGTCGGCAGCGACGCCGTGTAGGAGGGGGTGTCGCTGCGGTTGAAGAACACCGTGAAGGCGTTGAACGCGATCGCGGTGCCGCCGCCGGCCTCGGCCGACGCCACCCGCTCGTCGGCGCTGAAGCTGATCTGGTGGTCGAAGGTGAGGGTCCCGGGCGCATAGCCGGTGGTCTGCAGGAACGTGTCGCGGGTCGATCCGCCGGTCGCGGCAAGCCGGTAGGTCTCGTCGCCGGGGGGCCCGTAGACCACGAACGCGCTGCCGCCGGCGGCGGTGCCGGTGTGCCAGGAGGCCACGGCGGCGCCCAGCAGCGGGTCGGCGTCGGCGGTGTCGGACAGGATCGGGTCGGCCGCGTCGAAGATCTGGTCGGCCGGCGTGTTCCACTGGGTGACGTTCCACCCGGCGTCGCTGCCCTGGCCGACCGGAGCGGGCTCCGGCTGGAACTGCTCGGCCCCGTCCGCCACGGTGCCGGTCGAGAACAGCATGGCGGGACCGGCGACGCTGGGATCGACGAAAACCGCTGTTGTCATGGGGCGTGTTTCCTGCCGATCCACCGAAGCCGGCAGCTTGCAGACAAGACGTGAACAAATTCTCTAGAACGAGCGGACGAACCGCGCGTCCGGCCCAGCAAGCGATGGGCCTGCCGGCCGCACGCGCCATCGGGCGGCGCGCTCTGGTGCCCTGCTGCGGCGCAGCCTAGACTGGTTGGGCTGTCGCGACGGCGCCGCCATGCCGCAGCCTGACCATCGGGACGACGTGATCCGTGCACCTGCCCTTGCTGTCCATCCTCACCTTTCTGCCGATGGCAGGCGCGCTGGCGCTGCTGCTGGTGCGCGGCACGGCTGTCGCGATCGAACGCACGGCCCGGCAGGTGGCGCTCGGCACGACGCTGCTGACGCTGCTGCTGGCGCTGCTGCTCTGGATCCGCTTCGTGCCCGGCCAGGCCGGCTTCCAGTTCGAGGACCGCGCCGACTGGGTGACCGGCTTCGGCATCTCGTATCATCTGGGGCTCGACGGCATCAGCCTGCTGTTCGTGGTGCTGACCGCCGCCATCACGCCGTTGGCGATCCTGGCCAGCTGGCACGCCGTCGAAAGCCGCCTGCGCGACTACATGATCGCGGTGCTGCTGCTGGAGACCACCCTGCTCGGGCTGTTCTCGGCGCTCGATTTCGTCGTGTTCTACGTGTTCTACGAGTCGACGCTGATCCCGGGCTCGCTGCTGATCGGCATCTGGGGCGGACCGAAGCGGGTCTATGCCTCGATCAAGTTCTTTCTGTTCACCTTCGGCGGCTCGCTGTTCATGCTGCTGGCGCTGCTCGCCATGTGGCACATCGCCGGCACCACCGACATCCCGGTGCTGCTGCGCACGCACTTCGCGCCGGCGACGCAGGGCTGGATGTTCCTGGCTTTCGTGCTGGCCTTCGGGGTCAAGCTGCCGCTGTTCCCGCTGCATAGCTGGCTGCCGGACGCCTATACCGAGGCGCCGTCCGCCGCGACGGCCCTGCTGTCCGGCGTGCTCGCCAAGGCCGGGGCCTACGGCTTCCTGCGCTTTGCGATCGCCATGCTGCCGGCGGCCTCGCATCGCTATGCGCCCTGGATGATCACGCTCGGCATCATAGCCGTGATCTACGCGGCGATCATCGCTCTTGCGCAGACCGACATGAAGCGGCTGGTGGCGTATTCCTCGCTGTCGCACATGGGGCTGGTGCTGGTCGGGCTGTTCACGCTGAACGCCACCGGCATTGACGGCGCGGTGTTCGTGATGCTGAGCCACGGCATCATCATCGCCGCCTTGTTCTTCGTCGTGGCCATGCTGGGCGACCGCGCCGGCACGCGGACCGTCAGCGGCTTTGGCGGCGTGGCGGGCCGGATGCCGGTGCTGGCGAGCCTGGCGATGCTGTTCGCCATGGCCAATATCGGCCTGCCCGGCACCGGCAGCTTCGTCGGCGAGCTGCTGGTGATGATCGGCGCCATCCATGTCGGCTTCTGGGTGGCGCTGTTGTCCGGCTCGGCGATGATCCTGGGTGCGATCTACATGCTGGTGCTGTATCGCCGCGTCATGTTCGAGGGCGTGGGAAGCCTGGTGGCGGCCCTGCGCGACCTGTCGCCGCGCGAGGTGGCGGTGCTGGCGCCGCTCGCCGCCGTCACGCTGTGGATGGGCATCTATCCGTCCTCCTTTACCCGCGTCTTCGATCCTGCGGTGACCGCGATCGCGTCCATGCGCGGCGAGGGCCCGGTCGCCCTCGAAACGCCGCCGGCCGCTGCGGTGCCGGTGGCCGTGGCCCACGATCTGCCGGCGGCGCATGGCTGAAGTTCTCTGCCTGACCGGGACGGGACCGGCATCGGCCGCGACGCGGTAGGGTCGGCGCCGGTCCCGTCGACGCTGCCGGCGGCGGCTTCGGCGCGGTCCGCTGCGTGGCGGGCGCTGGTTGCGCGCGGCGCCTCGGACGCTACCTGATAAGCATGCCCGATACCCTTCTCGCTCCCGACATCTTCGAACTGCCGCGGCCGCCGCTGCCGACCCGGCTGCGCAGCCAGGCGGAATCCTTCCTGGTGCTGCGTCGCAATCCGCTCGAGCTCTGGGGGAGGCCCGCCTATCGCGAGCTGGTCCTGCCGGGCACCTTCCTGGGGCGCAAGCAGATCATGCTGAACGACCCGGTGGCGATCCGCCACGTGCTGCTGGGCAACCACGAGAACTACGTCCGCAACGAGGCGGCCCGGCGCGTGCTGCGGCCGGTGCTGGGCGACGGGCTGTTCCTGGCGGAAGGCGAGGCGTGGCGGCACCAGCGCCGGGTGATCGCGCCAGCACTCGCGCCGCGGGTGATGCCGATCCTGTCGCGGCACATCGTCTCGGTCGCCGCAGCCGCCGAGGACGAGATCGCACAGACGGGCAGCCGGCCGTTCGAGCTGATGCCGGTGCTGCAGCGCCTCACCCTCGACATCGCCGGCCAGTCGATGTTCTCGCTCGAGATGCGCGCGTTCGGGTCCGAGCTTCGCACGCTGCTGATCCGCTACGCGCACGACTTCGCCAAGGTCGGCCTGCTCGACATGATGCTGCCGGCAGGCTGGACCACGCCGCTCGATCGCGGCAGAGCCCGCTTCCGCCAGGACTGGCTGGCGCTGATGGACCGCATCATCGCCGCCCGCACGGCGCAGGACGTGCCCGGCGACGAGGCGCCGCGCGACCTGTTCGACCTGCTGCGCCAGGCGCGCGACCCCGAGACCGGCCGCGGCTTCGAGCATGCGCTGCTGCGCGACGAGGTCTCGACGCTGATCCTGGCCGGCCACGAGACCACGGCCGTCACGCTGTTCTGGGCCTGCTACGCCGCCGCCCGCCTGCCGGACTACCAGGAAGCGATCGCGGACGAGGCGGAGGGGCTGGATCTGTCGCCGGACGGGGCCGCCGCCTCCTTGCCGCGCCTGACCTTCACCCGGGCCTTCCTCGACGAGGCGCTGCGCCTGTATCCGCCGGCCTACCTGATCGTGCGGCAGGCCAGGCAGGCCGACGTGATCGCCGGCGAACCGGTCGAGCCGGGCACGGTGGTCAGCGTCTCGCCCTGGGTGCTGCATCGTCACGAGGCGCACTGGTTCCGGCCGAACGCGTTCGATCCCGGCCGCTTCATGCCGGGTGCTGCGGCGCCGGACCGGATGGTCTACATGCCATTCGGCGCCGGTCCGCGGATCTGCGTCGGCGCGCAGTTCGCCCTGGCCGAGGCGACGCTGGTGTTGGCCAGGCTGGTGCGGCGCTTCCGGCTGACGCTGTCCGGCAACGGCGAGGTGCTGCCGCGCGGCCTGGTCACCACGCAGCCGGACCGGCCGGTGCGGTTCCGGCTGGTCGCGCGCTAGCACGCCGCCATCGACGGCGCGACATCGGCAGCGGCATGACGACCGGCCTGGCGGCGGCGGGCGAGGGCCTGCATCCTGACGACCATCCGGGATCGCTCGGCAATGCGGAGGTCCGCACGCGCCGTCTGGCCATGCTCGACGATCCGCACCTCCGTGTTCTGACCGATCATGTCCGCGCACTGCGTGCGGACGGCCGGGGCTACGTGCCGGATTTCGATCCGCTCGACGGCGGCAGCGCGGCCCGGCTGCTGTTCCTGCTGGAAAAGCCGGGCCCGAGGACGGTGCCGCCGGCAGGATCGGGCTTCGTGAGCCGGAACACCGACGACCCGACCGCGAAGGCCTGCCGCGCCTTCATGCTCCAGGCCGGCATCGATCGCCGCGACACCGTGATCTGGAACATTGTCCCGTGGTGGAACGGCACCATGGCGCTGACCGGCGCGGAGCTGCGCGCCGGCGCGTCGGCGTTGCGGGACACGATGCGTCTGCTGGGGGCCGTGCGCGGCGTCGTCCTGGTCGGCAACCGGGCGGCGGAGCATGGCGGTCCGGTGGTGGACGGGCTGGGCCTGCCGACGTTCCGCAGCGTGCATACCGGCATGCAGGCCCGGAACGGCAAGCACAGCCGCGACCGCTGGCTGGCGATCCCCGAGCTGTGGCGCCAGGCCTGGCAGGCGGTGCGCTGAGCCCTGCTGCCGCCGCGCGGTGCGCAACAAAAAAGGCCCCGGGGTTGCCCCGGAGCCTTCCATTGTCTGTCGACCCGAACCGAAAAGGTCCTGGTCAGACCGCCTTCGCGATGGAGAAGAGGGTCACCCAGGTCGCTCCGCGTAGAGCCGTTGTCAGGCAATGAGACACTGGATCACCTCCTTTCAGTTGTTTCGTCGAAGTCAATCTATGGAGGGCTACGCTGATTCGCAAGACCCTTCAGGAGGATGGCTCCCGGCAGCGGTCGTCGTCGCCGCTGTCCGGCAGGGCCAGACGATAGGTCGCGGCCAGGGCGTCGGTGGCGCTGCAGTAGCGGCGGCGGGTGGTCTGGGTCGCCGTCCATTCGAACCGGGCCACGCTCTCGTCTGCCTGCAGGCGCAGGGTCTGGATCAGGATGCGGCGCGGCGAGCCGGCCGGCGCCGGATCGGCCGGATCGGGCGCTGCCACGAGCAGCAGGGTCGCCGGCATGCCCGCGACCTTGGCGCGCGCGAACACCACCGAGCGGCCGCGCCCGTCGAGGGTGGCGGTCCGGGTGCCGTCCGGCGTTTCCATCTCCACCACGTCCCAGCCGCGGGCACCCTCGGACCGCGGCAGCATGGTCACGATCAGCGAAGCCGACGATCCCGGCTGGCGACCTTCCACCACCAGCCCCTGCCGGCCGTCAGGCGCCAGATGCGGCACCAGGTTGGCGCCTTCCTGGAGCTGCAGCGGGATCAGGTCGGTGATGCGGCCGGTGCCGCGGGCGACGCAGCCGCCGAGCGGGATCATGAGTGCTGCGACGCACAGGAACGGCAGGCGGGGAGGGATCATCGGCCGACCCTACCGGCCCCGGCGGGCGGCGCGAAGCCCGTGCGGGGGGCTCAGACGTCCAGCTCGACCGAGCGCGCGTTCTCCTGGATGAACTGGAAGCGGAGCTCCGGCCTGCGGCCCATCAGGCTCTCGACCCGCTGCTCGGTCGCGTCCCGGTCCTCCGGGGCGGCGACCACCTTGAGCAGGGTGCGGTGGGCCGGATCCATGGTGGTGCGCTTGAGGTCGGCCGGCGGCATCTCGCCCAGGCCCTTGAAGCGGCTGACCTCGACCTTCGCGTTGGGCTTGAAGCCGGACTTCAGCTTGCGCTCGCGGTCACGGTCGTCCATTGCGTAGATCGTCTTCGCCCCCTGGGTCAGGCGGTAGAGCGGCGGCTGCGCCAGATGCAGGTGGCCGCCGCGGATCAGCTCGGGCAGCTCGCGATAGAAGAAGGTCATCAGCAGCGAGGCGATGTGCGCGCCGTCCACGTCGGCGTCGGTCATGATGATGACGCGGCCGTAGCGCAGCCGGGCCCCGTCATAGCGCTGTCCCTGACCGCAGCCGAGCGCCTCCACCAGATCCTTGAGCTCCTGGTTGCCGCGCAGCTTCTCGACCGAGGCGCTGGCGACGTTCAGGATCTTGCCGCGCAGCGGCAGCACCGCCTGGGTTTCGCGGTTGCGCGCCTGCTTGGCCGAGCCGCCGGCGCTGTCGCCCTCGACCAGGAAGATCTCGGTCTCTTCCGCCTTCTCGCGGGTGCAGTCGGTGAGCTTGCCGGGCAGCCGCAGCCGCCGGGTCGGACTCTTGCGCGCGGTGTCCTTGAGCTCGCGACGACGCAGCCGGTCCTCGGCGCGCTCGATGATCGCCGCCAGCAGCGCGTCCGCCTGCGCCGGATGGCCGGCGAGCCAGTGGTCGAACCGGTCGCGCAGCGCGGTCTCGACCAGGCGGGTGGCCTCGGCGTTGGTCAGCTTCTCCTTGGTCTGGCCCTGGAACTGCGGGTCGCGGATGAAGGCCGACAGCTTGGCCGCCACCGCGCCCAGCAGATCCTCCGGCGTGACCTGGGCCGCCCGCTTGTTGGCGCGCGCCTCGCCCCAGCCGCGCAGGCCCTTGAACAGGGCGTTGCGGAAGCCGGTCTCGTGGGTGCCGCCCTGCGGCGTCGGGATGGTGTTGCAGAAGGAGGCGAGTGCCGCCTCGCCCGACTCGAGCCACGCGACCGCCCATTCGACCCGTCCGGTCTGCGCGCCGCTCGGCCCCGACGGCAGGTCGGCCTCGCCGGACCACAGCTCCGACAGCAGGGCGGCGTTGTCGCCGAGCTCGTCGCGCAGGCTGTCGGCAAGCCCGCCCGGGAAATGCAGCAGCGCCTTCTCAGGCGTGTCCTCGCGGCCCCGGAGCAGCGCCGCGTCGCACTCCCAGCGTATGGTGACGCCGCGGAACAGGAACGCCTTGGAGCGGCACAGCCGGTAGAGCCTGAGCGGCGAGAAGGCGAGCGGTCCGAAGATCTCCGTGTCGGGCACGAAGCGGATCTGCGTGCCGCGCCGGTTCTGCGTGGGTCCGATCTTCTCAAGCCTGCCGGTCGGGCGCCCGCGCTCGTAGCACTGGCGCCACACCGCGCGGTCGCGCGCCACCTCCACCTCCAGCAGCGACGACAGCGCGTTCACCACCGAGGAGCCGACCCCGTGCAGGCCGCCCGAGGTGGCGTAGGCCTTGCTGGAGAACTTGGCCCCCGAATGCAGCGTGGTGAAGATCACCTCCAGCGCCGACCGGTCCTTGAACTTCGGGTGGGCATCGACCGGGATGCCGCGGCCGTTGTCGCGCACGGTGAGCTGGTTGCCCGGATCGAGCGTGACGTCGATGATGGTCGCATGGCCGGCCACGGCCTCGTCCATGGCGTTGTCGATGATCTCGGCAGCCAGATGGTGCAGCGCGTTCTCGTCGGTGCCGCCGATATACATGCCGGGCCGGTGGCGTACCGGCTCCAGCCCTTCCAGCACCTCGATGTCGCGCGCCGAGTAGCTGCCGGCGTCCGCGGCCGGCGCCGCCTCCTTGCGGCTGGCGGCTCTCGAAGTCGGCGCGGCCGGGCTCCGGGCGGTGGTGGGGGATGGGGCCCTGGGCGTGTGCGAGAACAGATCGTTCATGGTTGGTTCTCATCCCCGGCGGCGAGCGCGTCAAGATACACCCGGCGCGACCGGCGTGTGAATCGCGGCAGATGCTTCTTGCCGTTTCGCCGCCGCGTTGCAACATGCACGCCAAGGCATGCCGCCCCCGCCGGCCGGCCCGGGGGCGCGCACGTATGGGTCTGGTGAAGTTCGCGCTGAAGTTCCGCATCACCTTCTACGTGATGGCGGTGCTGATCATGCTGGCCGGCGGCGGCGCTGCGGTGGTCATGCCCAAGGACGTGCTGCCGGACGTCAACATCCCGGTGGTCGACATCATCTGGACCTATACCGGCCTCGATACGCCGGACATGCAGAACCAGGTCACGTCGTACAACGAGCTCGCTCTGTCCAACAACGTCGTCGGCATCCGGGACATGGAAAGCACGACGCTGCAGGGCATCACCATCACCAAGGTGTATTTCCAGCCCAGCGTCGACATCTCGCTGGCCCTCAGCCAGGTGGTGGCGGCGACCAACGCGATTCGCGGTCTGCTGCCGCCGGGCATCCAGCCGCCGGTGGTGATCCGCTTCTCCGCCTCCTCGGTGCCGGTGATCCAGATCGCTGCCACCTCCGACGTCGAGAGCCAGGCCAGCGTCTACAACTACGTGCGCTTCCGGCTGCGCTCGACCCTGCAGACGACGCCCGGCTCCACCATGCCGCCGCCCTATGGCGGCGTGCCCGAGCAGGTGATGATCGACCTCGATCCGCACGCGCTGCAGGCGTACGGGCTGACGCCGATGCAGGTGGTGAACCAGATCAACGCCCAGAGCCTGACGCTGCCGTCGGGTCTGGCGAAGTTCGGCCAGACCCAGTTCATCATGCGGCTGAACACGCTGCCCAAGGTGCTGGACAACCTCAACACCATTCCGATCAAGCTGGTGAACGGCTCGCCGATCCTGCTGCGCGACGTCGGCTGGGCGCGGGCGGGCGGCCCGCCGCAGCAGAACATGGTGCACGTCAACGGCAAGAACGGCCTGCTGCTGCCGGTGCTGAAGAACGGCCCGACCTCGACGCTCGACATCGTCAACACGGTGAAGTCGATGATGCCCGGCATCATCGCGGCAGCGCCCAAGGACATCCACATCGTCTCGCTGTTCGACCAGTCGGTGTTCGTCACCGAGGCGATCAAGGACGTGGCCGAGGAGGGGCTGATCGCGGCCGCCCTGACCGGGCTGATGATCCTGCTGTTCCTGGGCTCCTGGCGGGCGACGCTGGTGGTGCTGGTCTCGATCCCGCTGGCGGTGCTGAGCTCGCTGGCGATTCTGGCCGCCATCGGCGAGACCATGAACGTGATGACCCTGGGCGGGCTGGCGCTTGCCGTCGGCATCCTGGTCGACGACGCGACGGTGGCGATCGAGAACACCTACCGGGTGCTGGAAAGCGGCAAGGATTTCCGTGAATCGGTGGTGGAAGGGGCAGCCACGATCGCCAAGCCGACGCTGATCTCGACGCTGTCGATCTGCTCGGCCTTCATCTCGGTGCTGTTCCTGGTGGGCGCGCCGAAGTTCATCTTCACGCCACAGGCGCTGGCGGTGGTGTTCGCCATGCTGGCCTCCTACCTGCTGTCGCGCACGCTGGTGCCGATCCTGATCGACGTTCTGGTCGGGCCCGAGCACAAGAAGCAGGCGGAGGCGAAGAAGCAGGATGGAGGCAACGCCAGGAAGCCCGGCATCTTCAAGCGCATCCATGGCGGGTTCGAGCGCGGCTTCGAGAAGTTCCACCGCGGCTATATCGGCCTGCTGCATGTGGTGCTGGCGCGCCGGCTGTTGACCGCCGGGGTGGTCGGGCTGGTGCTGCTGCTGAGCGCCTGCCTGTTCCCGTTCCTGGGCCAGGACTACTTCCCCCAGATCGAGAGCGGCCAGATCACGCTGCACGTGCGCGCCCGGTCCGGCACCCGCATCGAGGAGGCGGCCAAGCTGTTCGCCCGCGTGGAGGACACGATCGGCGAGACGGCGGGCAAGGGCAACATCCAGGCGGTGGTCGACAATATCGGCCTGCCCTCGGTGAACTATAACTTGGCCTTCAACGACGGCACCTTTGTTGCCTTCTCCGACGGCCAGGTGCTGCTCACGCTCAAGCCCGGGGTCAACGGCAACGCGGTGACCAAGAAGCTGCGCGTGGTGCTGCGCCAGCGCTTTCCCGACACGATCTTCTATTTCCAGCCGGCCGACATCATCACCCAGATCCTGGATTTCGGCGTCCCGTCGCAGATCGACGTGCAGGTGCATGGCCGGCATCAGGATATCGACCTGAAGATGGCCAGGACCCTGGAGGCGCGGCTGAAGCAGCTCCCGGGCCTGGTCGACGTGCATCTGCAGCAGGTGGTGGACGCGCCGGAGTTCCTGGCCCAGATCGACCGCCAGCGGGCGGCCGAGCTCGGCCTGACCGAGCAGCAGGTGGCGAACCAGCTCAACATCTCGCTGTCCGGCAGCTTCCAGGTGGCGCCGAACTTCTGGACCGATCCCAAGACCGGCATTCCCTGGCAGGTGACGGTGCAGACGCCGGAATACCGGCTCGACAACTTCGCCCAGGTGGCGAACACGCCGCTGGTCACCGGCGACGGCGGCCAGACCGGCGCGCAGCCGATCAGCCTGCTCAGCAACGTCGCCACCTTCCACCGCGACACCGAGCAGTCGGTGCTGAGTCACGTCAACACCGAGCCGACCTACGACGTCTATGCCGCCGTGCAGGACACCGACCTCGGCACCGCCGCCAAGGAAATCCAGCGCGTGGTCAAGGAGGAGCAGAAGCACCTGCAGGCGCCGGACAAGATCGTGGTGCGCGGCCAGATCGAGAGCATGAACAGCGCCTTCTTCCATATCGAGATCGGGCTCGTGGTGGCGGTGGTGGCGGTGTACCTGCTCATGGTGCTGAACTACCAGGACTGGGGCGATCCGTTCGTGGTGCTGTGCGCGCTGCCGCTGGTGTTCTGCGGCATCATCCTCAGCCTGTTCATCACCCACACCACCTTCTCGATCGCCTCCCTGATGGGGGCGATCATGAGCGTGGGCGTGGCATCGGCAAATTCGATCCTGCTGGTGACGTTCGCGCGTGAGCATCGCGAGCAGAATGGCGGCTCGGCGATCGAGGGCGCGATCGCTGCCGGCGAGGCCAGGCTGCGGCCGGTGCTGATGACGGCGGCGGCGATGATGGTCGGCATGGTGCCGA
>CAXTZG010000044.1:22297-30769 GCA_964248625.1 uncultured Acetobacteraceae bacterium
CTGGATCTGGGGCAGGGCGGCGAGCAGAATGCGGCGCTGGCGCGCGCCGTGATCGGCGGCATCACGGTGGGCACCTGCTCCACCCTGCTGTTCGTGCCGTTCCTCTACAGCCTGCTGCGCGGGGGCGACGTGAAGGCCCCGGAGGATTACGTATGAGCCCGCTCGAGCATGACGGCGACCATCGGGACACGAACGACGAGGGGCAGGAAGGCGGGGACCGTCCCGAGACGGCCGAGGCCCGCAAGCCCAAAGACGACGCGGTCGAGCACAAGGAACAGGAGCCTCCGCCGCCGGCACCGAGGCGGCGGCTGGCGCTCTATGTCGCGATCCCCGTGCTGCTGCTGGTCGGCTGGGGCGGCTACGTGCACTGGCGCCAGTCGAGCGACGCCGCCGGCACCCTCAAGCAGTCGCAATCTTCGGTGCCCGAGGTGCATGTCGCGTCGCTGAAGCACACCTCCGACATGGCGGCGACCTCGTTGCCTGGCCAGACGCTCGCCTTCGCTTCCGCCGACCTCTACGTGCGGGCCACCGGCTATGTCGAGCAGCGCCTGGTCGATATCGGCAGCCATGTGAGGAAGGGCGACCTGCTGCTCAAGATCGCGGCTCCCGACCTGGACCAGCAGCTCGCCCAGGCGGAGGCGCAGCTCGGCCAGGTGCAGGCGCAGCTGGCGCAGGCTCAAGCCAGCCTGGGGCAGGCGCAGTCGAACTCGAAGCTCGCCAAGGTGAACAGTGCCCGCTCGCAGATCCTGTCGAGCGAGGGCTGGGACACCAGCCAGAACCGCGACACCCAGGTCACCAACTTCGAGGTCAGCTCCAAGAGCGTGCGCAGCGCGCAGGCGGGCATCGGCGTCGCCGTGGCGAACGTGCGGGCGCAGCAGGCGACGGTCGACCGGCTGGTGGCGCTGACCGGGTTCGAGAACGTGACCGCGCCGTTCGACGGCGTCATCACCCAGCGCAACATCGATGTCGGCAACCTGGTGCAGAGCGACACCAGCAACGGCACGCCCGCGCTGCACATCGACCAGGAGACCACGCTGCGCTGCCAGGTCTACGTGCCGCAGAGCCAGTTCGCCGGCATCCATGTCGGCCTGCCGGCGCACGTGACGGTGCCCGAGCTGCCCGGCCAGGTGTTCAAGGCGGTCGTCTCGCGCTCGTCGGTGTCGCTGGCGCAGAACTCGCGCTCGCTGCTGGTGGAGGTCGATATCGACAACCGCGAAGGCCGGCTCGCGCCCGGGCTGTTCGTGACGGTGGGGTTCGACATCCAGCGCTCGACGCCGGCGGTGATCGTGCCGGACGCGGCGCTGATCTTCGATCAGGAGGGGCTGCACGTCGCGGTGGTCGACAAGGACAGCAAGGTCGCGATGCGCCCGATCAGCATCGCGCGCGATACCGGCACCGAGGCCGAGCTGCGCGACGGGCTCGGCGGCGACGAGAAGGTGATCGTCAATCCGCCGACCGATCTGGGCCAGGGCCAGACCGTGCACGTGCTGCCGGACAAGCCGCCGGCGGGCAAGGCCAAGGCGGCAGCCGGCTGAACGGAGCGCCGCCGGCGCGCGACCGCGCTGAAAACAGAAGGGGGACCGCGTCGCCGCGATCCCCCTTCACCCCCACCCCTGGGAAGACGTCCGGCGCTTGGTCAGCCCTTGTGGGCGTGGCCCATCGCCCGGATCCGGCGAACGCGGGCCGGATGATTCGGAAGGCTTGGCGCAGCACAGCTTTCGTAGCTGGCCGGCTGGACGATGTCCTTGGCCTCCGCGTAGCCGCCGAGATCGGACGCGTTGTTCAGCACCGCGACCTCGTCGAACATGCTGACCCGCTGCTGGCAGAACGCCACGCCGGCCTTCAGCCCGCGCTCGGACTGCACGTTGGCGAGCTGGGTGATGTAGTCGTCATGCGCGGTCTGCGCGCCACGGCCGTAGGTGGTGCGGAAATAGCTGTTCAGCGCCGTCTCCTCGGCGTTGAGGTCGGGATGGAACTTCTCGACGAAGGCGTTGTAGCGGTCCTGCACGTTGCAGGAGAGCGCCGTCACCATCAGCTCGGTCTTCAGCCCCTGCACGTTGAACGCCTGCCGCGCCGACGAGATGCCGCACTGGCCGGCAGCCCAGGCCTGGCCGGTCACCAGGGTGATGACGGCCACTCCTGCTGCGACGCGTCCCATGAGGAATGGCATGATGTTCTCCGGGCCAGTCTGTAGCGGCGACGACTGACGAGTCGAGCCGGATGCTCATCTGACAGGTGAAGTAGCCGCCGTAAAGTGCCGTTCTGCAAGCATTATCCCACCGACCCTGGTGCCAGGATGTCCGGTGTGGCGAAACTGCATCTGTTTGCCGGTCCGACACGGGCAAAACCGCAGCCGTCCTGGACCGGCGGCCCGGAAGCCGGTGCATGGCGCCGTCCTGCGGCGTCGAGTCGCAACGCCCTCAGTCTATCGCCGCTGCGGCTTTTGGCCTAATGCACTGTCCCCCGCATTTGGCGCGGGTTGCCAGATTCGGAGCTACGAGTGCGCGCGCGAACGACTGCATCCCTGCTGACCACCGGTCTCCTGATCGCCGGTTGCGCGCACAAGCCCGCCCCGGCCCCGGTTGCCGCGGCCGAGCCCGATCCGTTCGGCTATCAGAAGGTGTCGGCCGTGTGCACGGTCAGTCCGGTCGCAACCGGTCCCGCCGGCGACAGCGCCACGATGAGAGCCCGCTCCGACGACGGCCTCTGTGCGGTCGGGGTGTCACAGCCCGACGGCACCGCCTACGCGTCGTTCGTGCTGCAGACGCTGCCTGCGCACGGCAAGGCGTTCATCCATAACTACAACAACCAGACCCTGATCGACTACACGGCCACCACCGCCTATGCCGGGCCGGACAGCTTCACCGTCAGCCTGATCCCGAGCGGCGGCGGCGTGCGCGTGCCGATGGTGGTGACGGTGTCCGACGATGCGACCGGCGTCGTGCGCCCGGCGCCGGTGGTCCCCCGCGCGGCCGAGCCAACCACGCAGCACACCCACAAGGCGACGACCAAGACGCGCCGCAAGAAGAAGCCCCCCGCCACGTCCTGAGCCGCGGCAACCCGGGCGGCCGCGGCGCGGGTCAGGCGGCCTTGCCGTCCTCGTCGCCGGTCAGCGCCAGCAGCGCGTCGCGTCCGAGCCTCGTGCAGAACTCGCCGAACCCCTCGCCGTCACCGCCCTGATCCGCCCAGGCCGCGAACAGCGGCGCGAACTTCTCTCCGAGCCGGCCTTCCGGCACCCGCTCGAGCAGCCGGAACGACAGGCTCTGGCCGTCGAAATCGCCACCGACATAGATCGCGTAGTGGCCGGGAATGCGACCGACCAGCCCGATATCGCCGGAATAGGAGCGGGCGCAGCCGTTCGGGCAGCCGGTGATCCGCAGGCTGATGCGCCGGTCCTGCAGCCCATGCCGACGCAGCAGGGTCTCCAGGCTGGCGACGATCGGCTCGCGCACCCGCTCGGCCTCGGTGAGAGCCAGGCCGCAGGTCGGCAAGGCCGGGCAGGCGAGGGCGAAGCGGGAGAAGGTCGACAGCGCCGTCGCCGGCACCACCCCATGCCCTGCCAGGATCTGGTCGACGGCGTCGCGGTCCCCGGGCCGGATGTTGGACAGCAGCACGTCCTGCTGCCCGGTCATCACCGGGTCGACGCCAAAGCGCTGCACCACCTCGCGCAGAGCCGTGCGGAGCGTCACCGCGGCCGTATCCTGGATGCGGCCGGAGGGCACCGGCACGCCGAGCCACCACAAGCCGTCGCCCTGTTCGTTCCAGCCGAGCAGGTCGGGGATGTGCAGCCGGTCCATCGGACGGGGCTGTTCGAGGTCCGCGCCGTAGTAGGACTCCAGCGTCTGACGGGTCCAGGCGAGGCCGCGATCCTCGATGACGTATTTCAGCCTGGCGCGACGACGATCGGTGCGGTCGCCGTGATCGCGCTGCAGCCGGATCACCGCCTCGGTGATCGCAAGCAGCCGGTCGGGGCCCACGAAGCAGATCGGCGAGGCCAGCCGGGGAAAGGTGTTGGCCCGGTTGTGCGTCATGCCGAGCCCGCCGCCGATGGCGATGTTGTAGCCGAGCAGCCCATCCTGCGCGTCGAACAGCGCGATCGCCGCGAGGTCATTGGCCAGCACGTCCGCGCTGTTGTCCTCGGGCACGGCGAGACCGATCTTGAACTTCCTGGGCAGGTAGGTCGGGCCATACAGGGTCTCGGTCTCGTCGGCGCCCGCCACCGGCTCCTCGTCGAGGAAGATCTCGAAATAGCCCCGGCTTTTCGGCAGCAGGGCGGCGGACAGCATCAGCGCGTCGTCGCGCAGGCGGGTGTGCCTCGCGTCGCGTCGCGGCGCGGTGGTGGTCAGGATGTTGCGCACCACGTCGCCGCAGGCCGACAGGGTGGTGAGCAGGGTGTGGTTGATCGCCGCGATCGTCGGCTTCAGCTCGCCCTTCAGCACGCCGTGCAGCTGGATCGCCTGGCGCGTGGTGATGCGCAGCGTGCCGTTGGCGTGCTCGTCCGCCAGCCGGTCGAGGCCGAGATACTGCTCGGCCGTCAGCATGCCGCCCGGCATGCGGACGCGGACCATGAACTGGTAGTCCTTCTCGAGCTTCTGCTGCTTGAGCGCCGTCGCGGTGTCGCGGTCGAACTGCTCGTAGCTGCCGTGGAACTTGAGCAGGTTGTAGCCATCCTCGCTGACCTGCGCGCCGCCTTCGGCGAGCTCCTCGGCCAGGCGTCCGCGCAGGCCGTGGCTCTCCGCCTTGAGCGTCTCGACCCCGGAAAGCTTCTTCGGCGCCGGGTCCGACAGCGTGCCCGGCGTGGCAATGATCTGATCTGGCACGATGCTGATCCTGGAGAAAGCGCCGGGAACGGGCCCCCGGCCATGGAGATCGGAACTTGCAAGGTCGGCGGCGACCGGTCCTAGCCGCCCGGATGCATGACGTCCGGAGCCGTGCCGCGGCGCGGGCTGCGACGCCGCCTGGTCCGGCCGGGACGCCGGCCACAACAGCATATGGTATGGCGCGGCCCGAGTAGAACAGTGCCCGGACGCAGGTCTGGCGGACCACGGCGCAGAACCGTGCTTCACCCGCGCACGGACGGCCCGAGTCCGGCCGCAGGGCGGGCGGCGTGCTAGATGGAGAAGCTGATCGGCTCGGCCAGCGGACGACGCAGACCGGCCCCTTCCGCCCGACGCACCAGATCGTCGAGCGTGAGGCCGTGCAGCTCCGCACGCAGGGTGTCGTCGAGATGGCGCCAGATCGGCTCCACCACGCGCCCGAACAGCTCGCCGACCGGTCCGTCCTCGGTGCCGACATCCTCCGACACGGCGGTCTCGACAACCTCGGAGAGGCGGATGTCGCGGCGCGGCCGGCCGAGCCGGTAGCCGCCGCGCGGCCCGCGCACGCTTTCCAGCAGGGAGGAGCGGGACAGCGTCTGCAGCAGCGGCTCGATGCCGCGGCGCGCGAGTCCGGCACGCTCGGCGATGTCGGCGGCGCTGACCGTGCCGGCGCGCCCGGCATTGAAGGCGACATCGAGCATGATCACGACCGCCACCATTGCCCTGTCGCGCCGAAGCAGCATCTTCCGTGATCTCCGCGCCTGTGATGACGACTCTGCGACCAAAGCCCGCCACCGTGCATAACAGGTGGCCGTCGTCTTATCCACGATTCAGATCGGTGTTATTAGACTGGCATGGCACGCATCAACCGAATTTCCACCAAGGCATCGGCCGAACTGGGCGACGAGGCAGCGCCGCCGATGCAGTTCGCGGCACCGCGCGGACGCATCTATTCCAGCATCGTCGAGACCATCGGCGGCACGCCGCTCGTGGCCCTGCCGCGCCTGACCCGCGAGGACGGGCTGCTGGCGCGCCTCGCGCTGAAGCTCGAGTTCTTCAATCCCCTGGGCTCGGTCAAGGACCGGATCGGGGCGGCGATGCTGCTTGGCGCCGAGCGGGACGGCACCATCACGCCGGGCCGGACGGTCCTGGTGGAGCCGACCTCGGGCAACACCGGCATCGCGCTGGCGTTCGTCGCGGCCTCGCGCGGCTACCGGCTGATCGTCACCATGCCGGAAGGCGCCTCGATCGAGCGGCGCAAGATGCTGCGGCTGATGGACGTGCAGCTGGAGCTCACCCCGTCGCGCCTGGGCATGGCCGGCGCGATCGCGCGCGCCCGGGAGATCCTGGACAGCACGCCGGACAGCTGGATGCCGCGCCAGTTCGACAACCCCGCCAATCCCGACATCCATGCCGCCACCACGGCCGAGGAGATCTGGGTCGACACCGACGGCGCCGTGGACATCGTGGTGGCGGGGATCGGCACCGGCGGCACGGCGACGGGCATCGCGCGCGCGCTGAAGCCCCGCCGGCCCGGCCTGGCGGTCTGGGGCGTCGAACCGGCGGAGAGTGCGGTTTTGAATGGCGACGAGCCCGGGCCGCACGGCATCCAGGGCATCGGCCCCGGCTTCTGTCCGGGCGTGCTGCAGCTCGACGTGCTGGACGGGGTGATGACCGTGTCCGAACGCGAGGCGATCGCGGCCGCGCGCCGCTGCGCCCGTCTGGAAGGACTGCCGATCGGCATCTCGTCGGGAGCGGCCCTGCATGCGGCGTTGATGCTGGCCCGCAAGCCCGAGCACGAGGACAAGCAGATCGTGGTGATCATCCCGTCCTTTGCCGAGCGCTATCTGTCGACGTCCCTGTTCGCGGGCCTCGGCTAGACCGCAGCGCGACGCGGACAGGCGCCGGGATCGCGCCCGGCGTCCGCGCGTCCGCTTGTTTCTAGCGGAGGATGATCTCCACGCGCCGGTTCTGCGGCTCGCGCACGTCCGGGCCGGTGGCGACCAGCGGATGCCTGTCGCCGAAGGCATGGATGTCGATCGCCGTCGTCGGCACGCCGTCATGGACGAGTTCGGCCTGCACGGTCCGGGCGCGACGCATCGACAGGCCCTGATTGTAGGTGGCCCCCCGCGCGCCGCCGGCGATCGAGGAGGTGTCGGCATAGCCGTTCACCTCGATCCGCGTGGTCTGCACGTGGGTGGAGGCCTGCGCCGCCTGCGCCACGATCTGCCGGGCGCGGGCCGTGAGCACCGAGCGGTCCCAGTCGAAGAACACCAGGTAGGTGCGGGCCTCGGCGATCGGCGCCGCCGCCGGCACGGCGGGAGCCAGGATCGGCGGCGGCGGCGGTGCCGGATTGAGCTCGTAGCGCACGCCGAGCAGCAGGGTGTGGTTGTAGTTGGTGGTGATGTCCTGGTTGCCCCGGGCGGTGCCGTAGGGCTTGGCGCCGTTGCCGCCTTCCTCGCCGATCGAGTCGCCGGTGAAGCGCTGCGGCCCGAGGATCGAGTAGAAGCGGTATTCCAGCGTGGTCGACAGCCCGACCACCCACGGCACCGGGAACGACAGGCCGAAGATGCCCTGGTAGGCAAAGTTGCCGTCGCTGGTGCCGCCGATCCGCTCGGCATAGGGGTAGTTGGTGCCGGCATAATGCTCGGCCGTGTGCGACCAGCCATAGCCGGCACCGACGCCGAAATACGGGTAGAGCCAGCTCTTGCCGATATCCATGTCGAACAGCGCGTTCGCCATGCCGCCATAGCTTTCCTGCGTGCCGCCGGCGAGGGTGGGGAAGCGGGTGCCGCGGAAGTGCTGCAGCGTATCGTTGCGGTAGTTGCCTTCGACCTCGAGCCTGAGCCCGTTGCCGAAGCCCCAGCCGACGCTGCCGAGCCCGGCAAGGCCGGGTCCGTAGCGGAGCTCGCCGCTGGGCTGCTGCGACGACAGGCGCACCGTCTGGTCCTGCGCCAGATTGGCGCCGCCCGCGATCGCTCCGTACAGGCCCTGCACCGGCTGCGCGGATGCGGGCAGCGCGACCGCTGCCAGGGCGGCGGTCGACGCCGTCAGCAGCCAGATCCGTCTTGTCATCGTCCCACGTTCCTCCGCTTTCGCGTCCGCCGGAACGACCGACGCGTGCGCAATACCGGCAGCCGAGCCGAGGCCGCCCTGTCGCCTGTTGCACCTAGCGGGTTTTGCCGGCCGGAAAAAGCGCCCGCCGTGTTCCCGGGTCCGGTTCCCCGGCGGGCGTGACCGCCGGACCACGGCCCCGAACCGCTCACCGCGATTGTGACTTTTCGGCAACGTCTGGAACGACCGGTGACAAACGGTTCCATGCGGGCATTGCATGGGTGGGCTGTCTTGAACTTTAAGTGTCTCACGAGCCGGGTCACGTCTCCGCAGCTCATCCGGGTTTTTCCCCCTGCCAGAAGGGCGATCAGCAGATTTCATGCGGGATTTCAGGAAGCTTCTCAGAGTGCGCAGCGATTTCCATAGTGATTTGAAAACAGGCCAGGCGGTGTTCGCCTCACGCTCATTTTATCGTCTGATCGCGCGCCCGAGCCGCGACTGGAGTAACGCACGATGACTCGCCGGTCTCAGTTCAGCCTGCGAACCGGCCTCGCCGGGTCGATCGCCGCCTTGGCTTTGGCACCCGTGCTCGGCGCTGCGC
>CAXTZG010000045.1:0-30744 GCA_964248625.1 uncultured Acetobacteraceae bacterium
GATCTCGATCTGCGCGGCGCCACCGCCCGGATCGAGGCGCTGCGTTCGGAGCTGCATCTGACCCGGCAGGCGCGCGCCGAGGCGCAGCAGGCGCTGATGGCGACCCAGCATCTGGCGCCCAAGCGGGTGATGCTGCTGCTGACCGCGCTGTGCGGCCTGCTGATCGGCGTCGCCGGCACCAGCGCGATCATGACGCTCGTCCGCGCTCCGGCCGCGATCAGCGCCACGTATCTGCAGTAGGTCATGGCGGATGGGACCGACCGCATGAGCAACGCGACTGCGACCGACACGCTGCTCAGCCGCCTCGCCGAGCGGCTGGGGCCGGGCGGGATGCTGACCGGGCAGGCCGACACCGAGCCCTACTGCAGCGACTGGCGCGGGCTTTATCACGGCCGCACGCCGGCGGTGCTGCGCCCGTCCAACACGGCCGCCCTGGCCGACTGCGTGCGCGCCTGCGCCGAGGCCGGCGCCAGGCTGGTGCCGATGGGGGGCAACACCAGCATGGTCGGCGGCGCCGCGGTCTCGGAGGCGGGCGACGAGCTGGTGCTGAGCCTGTCGCGCTTCAACCGCATCCGCGCAATTGACCCCGTCGACATGACCATGACCGTCGAGGCCGGCGTCACGCTCAAGGCGGCGCAGGACGCGGCGCGCGAGGCCGGACTGCTGCTGCCGCTGTCGATCAGCTCGGAAGGCTCGGCGCAGATCGGCGGCGTGCTGGCCACCAATGCCGGCGGCAACACCACGGTGCGCTACGGCAATGCGCGCGAGCTGGTGCTGGGGCTCGAGGCGGTGATGCCGGACGGCACGGTGTTCGAGGGGCTCAGGCGCCTGCGCAAGGACAATACCGGCTACGCGCTGCGCCAGCTGCTGGTCGGGTCGGAGGGCACGCTCGGCATCATCACCGCCGCCGTGCTGCGGCTCGAGCCGCGCCCGAAACAGGTCGAGGTGGCGCTGTGCGGGGTAGCGAGCCCCGAGGCGGCGCTGGCGCTGTTCATGGCCTTCCGGCAGGCCGACCCGTCGGCGATCCAGGCCTTCGAATACATGTCCGGCGCCGGCATGGCGCTGGTCTGCGCGCTGATCCCGGATGCCGTGCTGCCGCTGTCGGCGCCGGCGCCGCACTACGCGCTGGTGGAGCTCGCCACCGCGCGGGACGACGGCACGCTGCGCGCGCTGCTGGAGGACGTGCTCGGCGAGGCGCTGGAAGCGGGGGACGTGAGCGATGCGGTGATCGCCGAGAGCGAAACGCAGCGCCTGGCGATCTGGCGGCTGCGCGAGGAGCATGCGGAAGCCCAGAAGCGCGCCGGGGGCAACGTCAAGAACGACGTGTCGGTGCCGGTCTCCCGGGTGCCCGAGCTGATCGCGCGCGCCACCGAGGCGTGCGAGAGCCTGATCCCCGGCATCCGGGTGGCGCCCTTCGGCCATCTCGGCGACGGCAACATCCACTTCAACCTGGTGCAGCCGGAGGGCGCCGACGCGGCCGCCTTCATGGCGCGCGACCACGAGATCATGGACACGGTCTGCGCCGTCGTGCGCGCGCTGGAAGGCAGCTTCTCGGCGGAGCACGGGGTCGGCCGGCTGAAGCCCTACATGATGGCGGACTGGCGCGGCGGCGCGGAGCTCGCGACCATGCGCCGGATCAAGCAGGCGATCGATCCCTTGGGGATCATGAACCCGGGCAAGCTCCTTCCCGACGCATGATCGGACGCGTGGAGAGCCTGCACCTTTATCCGGTCAAGGGCCTGCGCGGGCTGAACCTCGAGGGCACCGCGGTCGCGCGCCACGGCATCGCCGGCGACCGGCGCTGGCTGATCACCGACCCCGACGGCGGCTTCCTGACCCAGCGGCGGCTGGCCGCGATGGCGCAGCTCGATGCGGTCGCGACCGCGTCCGGGCTGCTGCTGCGGCATGCCGGGCGCGAGCAGGCGGTGGTCGTGCCCGGAACCGCCGCGGCCCGGCTGACGGTGACGATCTGGCGCGACAGGGTCTCGGCGGCGCTGGCCGGTCCCGCCGCCGACGCCTGGCTGTCGTCGGCGCTCGGACAACCCTGCCGGCTGGTCTACATGGATGACGAGCAGGCGCGGCCGGTCGACCCGGACTACGCGCGGCCGGGCGACCACGTGGGCTTTGCCGACGGCTATCCGCTGCTCGCCGCCAGCCACGACTCGCTGGCGGTGCTGAACCACGCGCTTGCGGTGCCGGTGCCCATGGACCGGTTCCGCCCCAGCGTGACGATTTCCGGGCTGCCGCCCTGGTCGGAGGACCGGTGGCGGCGGACGCGGATCGGCAGGATGGTGTTCCGAGCGCCCAAGCCGTGCACGCGCTGCGTCGTCATCACCCAGGATCAGCGAACGGGCGAAACGCCCGAACCCGGCGAGCCGCTTCGCACGCTGGGTCGGATCAACCGGCATCCGTCCGGCATCGTGTTCGGCGCCAACCTGATCCCGGAGGCGCCGGGCTGGCTCTCGGTTGGCGATCCGGTGGAGGTGCTTGAGGCCGCCCGGGACGCGTCGGGCGCCGACCTCCTCGGCGAAGGGTCGGGCCGCGGCGCCCGGCACCGGTGACGCACCTGCCGACAGACGGCTCCGGTGCGTCTACATCAGCCGCTTCCACAGGCGCGCCACCAGCTCCAGCGCATGCTCGCGCATCGAGCGCGAGCGCCAGGCGGCGTAGGTCACCGGCGTCGCATCGGCGACCTGCGCGCGCAGCATCGCCTCGACAGCACCTGCGGTTTCGCGTCCCAGCACCACCGCGTCGATCTCGTTGTTGTAGTGCACGCTGCGCCAATCGAAGTTCGACGAGCCGATCACCGTCAGCACCCCGTCGACCGTCGACACCTTGGCGTGCAGCATGGCGTCGCGCACCTCGTGGATGCGCACGCCGGCGCGCAGCAGCCGGCCATACAGCGCGCGGGCGGCATGCACCGCCGACTGCACGTCGCTGTAGCCGGGCAGCAGCAGCACGACCTCGACGCCGCGACGGGCGGCGTCGGCCAGCAGCTGCCATTCCTGGCGGGACGGCACGAAATAGCCGGTGGCCAGCAGGATGTGCGACTCCGCGCCCCGGATCGCCGCCTGCATGGACAGGTTGTAGAGCGGCCGCTTCTCGGCCGGCGCGCTGCCGGCGACGCGGATCCGCTGGTCGCCCTCCGCAGCGGGTGCGGGACCGGTGCGGCCGCGTAGCGGCGGCGTGCCGTCGCCGGGCCGGCCGTCGCCGCCCTGGCCGTCCCAGGTGTGGAGGAACAGGTCGCGGATCGCGGCCACGGCCGGACCCTCGATGCGGATGGCGTTGTCGATCCAGTAGCCCCGATCGGCATCCGGCCCGCGTCCGACCGAGCGCGGCGTCTCGTAGACCCTGGACAGGTTGACGCCGCCGAGGATCGCGACCCGTCCGTCCGCCACCGTCAGCTTGCGGTGGTCGCGGTCGTTCATGCGCAGGTTGAACTGCGCCTGCAGCGGGTTGACCGAATGATACTCGAGCAGCCTGACGCCCGCCGCGCGCAGCCGGGCGAAGGCCGCGTCCGCGGTGCCGGCCGAGCCGATCGCGTCCCAGGTCAGCGCGACCTCGACGCCGCGCGACGCCGCCGCCGCCAGCAGCGCGAACAGGCTCTGCCCGTCCAGCGTCACGTCGTCGACGGTGTAGTACTCCAGGAACAGGGAGCTCCGCGCGGCGCCGATCGCCGCCATGATCGCCTCGATCGCTTCGCGGCCGGTCGGCAGCAGCGCCACCCGGTTGCCGTCCAGCATCGGGCAGTCCGAAACCGGGTCGTGCAGCCCGGCATGCCGGGCCAGCAGCGCGTCGCCAGGCGCCGCGGCGCCGCCTGCGTCAGTCTCCACGGGGACCGGGCCGGGACACGATCTGTGGCATGTTGGCGTCTTTTGCCGGGGCGTCATGGAGAGTAGAGAGGGTCATGATTGCGTCCAACGTGAGCCGGCTCGACCGATACGTGCTGCGACAGCTGCTGGCCGCCCTGCTCGCGACCACCGGCGGCCTCGTGGCCCTGATCTGGCTGACGCAGTCGCTGCGCTTTGTCAGCCTGGTGGTGGATCGCGGCCTGAGCCTGCGCGTGTTCCTGCAGCTCACCGGCCTGCTGATCCCGAGCTTCGTGGCCGTCATCCTGCCGATCACCACCTTTGTCGTCACCCAGTTCGTCTACCAGCGCCTGGCCGGCGACCGCGAGCTGACGGTGATGCGCGCCGCCGGCCTGTCGCCGTCGCGGATCGCCCGGCCTGCCCTCTATTGCGCGACCGTCGCCGTCGGCCTGTGCTACGTGCTGAACGTCTGGATCGTTCCTGCAAGCTATCACAGCTTCCGGCAGTACGAGTTCGAGATACGCAACAAGATGGCCGCCTTCCTGCTGCAGGAAGGCGTGTTCACTCCGGTTTCGCCCACCATGACGGTCTATATCCGCGCCCGCGACAATGACGGCACGCTGCGCGGCATCCTGGTCGAGGACGACCGGCAGAAGAACGTCCGCGCCACCATCCTGGCTGAGCACGGCCACCTGGAGGTCAACGGCGACGTGCCGAAGGTGGTGCTGTATAACGGCTCGCGCGAGGAGATCGACCGCAAAACCGGGCGCCTCGACGTGCTGACGTTCCAGCGCAACACCGTCGACCTCGCCGACAGCTCCAAGGACGACGATATCCGCTTCCGGGATGCCACCGAGATGTCGCTGGGCGAGCTGCTGCACCCCGATCCGCGGGTGGTGATGGCCCGCGACCGGGGCAAGTTCGCGGTCGAGGCGCATCGCCGGCTGAGCAGCCCGCTCACCGCCCTGTCCTTTGCCATGGTGGCGCTGGTGGCAGTGCTGGCGGGCAGCTTCTCCCGGCATGCCAACATCATCCGGCCGGCCGTGGCGATCCTGACGGTGGTGGGGCTGCTGGCCCTCAGCCTGACCCTGCAAAGCATCGCCTCGCGGACGCCGGCGCTGATCCCGCTGATCTGGGTGCAGGCGGTGCTGCCCGGCCTGGTCTGCACGGCGATGCTGTTCTGGCCGGAGGTCCGCCAGCAGGTGACGCCGGACCTGCGGGTCCCCGTCACGCTTGCCGCCTAGGGCTGCCCGCGCATGCCGGTCTCCGTCACCCTCTCGCTGTATATCGCCCGGCAGTTCACGCTGGCGATGCTGGCGCTGATCATCTCGCTCACCGGCCTCGTGTCGCTGTTCGACTTCATCGACCTGCTGCGCCGGGCGGCGACCCGGCCGGACGTGCCGGCCTCGCTCGCGGTCGAGATCGCCGCCCTGCACCTGCCGTATTTCTGTATCGAGATCCTGCCGTTCGGGGTGCTGCTGGGGGGGATCGTGTGCTTCTGGCGGCTGACCCGCTCGTCGGAGCTGATCGTGGCGCGTGCCGCCGGCATCTCCGCATGGCAGTTCCTGGCGGCCCCGCTCGCCTGCGCGATGGCGATGGGGGTGTTCGCCACCGCCCTGCTGAGCCCGCTCTCGTCGGCGACCTATGCGCGAGCGGAGGCGCTGGACAACACCTATCTCCGCGCTTCCGGCGGCACGCTGAACCTGGCCGGCGGGCAGCTCTGGCTGCGCCAGTCCGATGCCGGGCTCACGCCCGGCGGCGTGGCGCTGCTGCATGCGCGCGAGGTGAGGCTTGCCGGCGGCGACCTCGCGGTGCACGGCATCAGCGTGTTCCGGCTCGATGCCCATGACCGGCTGCTGCTGCGGATCGAGGCGACCGACGGGCGGCTCGGAACCGGCGCCTGGATTCTCCACAACGCACGCAGCATCAAGCCCGACCACATGCCCGAGGCGATCGGCGAGATGAGCCTGCCCACGGACCTCACCGTGAACCGGGTGCAGGAAAGCTTCGCCTCGCCCGACACCCTGTCGGTCTGGACCCTGCCCGGCTTCATCGGCCTGCTGGACCGCTCCGGCTTCTCCTCGATCCGGCACCGGCTGCATTTCCAGGCGCTGCTGGCGCTGCCGCTGCTGGCCGGCACCATGGCGCTGGTGTCCGCCGGCTTCTCGATGCGCCCCGCGCGGCGCGGCGGCGTGGCGCGCATGATCGGCAGCGGCGTCGCCGCCGGCTTCACCCTGTTCACCGTGTCCAAGGTCGCGGCCCAGTTCGGCCAGTCCGGCGCGCTGCCGCCGGTCATGGCCGCCTGGGCGCCCGCCGGTGCCGGGCTGCTGCTCGCGATCACCCTGCTGCTTCATCTGGAGGACGGCTGATGCGCCGCTCTATCGCGTCCCTCCCCCAAGCCGCGGGCGGCTGCCGCCGCGAGCGGGCGCTGCGGACCACCCTGCTGCTGGCCGGCATGTGCGGCGGCTGGATCGCTGCCCTGGCGCCGGAGGCCGCGCGCGCCCAGATCAGCCTGCCCGGCCTCGGCGGGGCCAAGGGTGCGCCGGTGTCGCGCAACGAGCCGGTGACGTTCCGCTCCGACAGCGTGAGCTACGACAGCCACGGCGGCCTGGTCACCTGGACCGGCCATGTCGAGATCTGGCAGAACGACCACATCCTGCGCGCCGACACGGTGACGTTCGACCGCAACACCAACGTCGCCGCCGCTTCCGGCCACGTCGCCATCCTGGAACCGGACGGCGAGGTGCTGTTCTCCGACTATGCCGAGCTGACGCAGGGCATGCGCGAGGGCGTCATGACCAACATGCGGTCGCTGCTCGCCGCCAACGGCAAGCTCGCCGCCAACGGCGCCCGCCGCACCGACGGCAAGGTCAACGACCTGTCGCGCGCGGTGTATACTGCCTGCAAGATCTGCGCCCAGCATCCCGAGCAGCCGCCCTTCTGGCAGCTCCGCGCCTATGACGCGACCGACGACCTCGAGCACAAACGTATCGAGTATCGCGACGTCTATCTCGACATGTTCGGCCTGCCGGTGTTCTACCTGCCGTTCTTCTCGACGCCCGACCCGTCGGTGAAGCGCCAGAGCGGCTTCCTGCTGGGCGACATCTCGCCGAGCGACAAGCATCTCGGCACCTACGCGACGCTGCCGTATTTCTGGGCGATCAACAAATCCACCGACATCACCTTCGTGCCGCTGGTGTCGAGCAAGACCGGGCCGCAGCTCACCGCGCAGTATCGCGAACGCTTCAACAGCGGCATCGTGCACATCACCGGCGCCATCGCCTACGACACCACCAACACCGCCGGCTACAACGACAACGGCAACTTCGTCGCCCCGGTGAGCGACAAGGGCGTGCAGGGCTACGTCTATGCCCACACGCTGTTCAACTACGACGAGCACTGGCGCTACGGCGCCGACGTCAACTTGGCGAGCTCGGCCAACTACCTGCGCGACTACCGCATCACCGGCTACGGCGCCGACGTGCTCGGCAGCAATCTCTATATCGAGGGGTTCGGCGTCGGCGCGTATTCCCGCCTCGACAGCAGCTTCTTCCAGGGGCTGAACAACGGCGTGATCAATTCGAGCCAGCTGCCGTTCGTGCTGCCGCGCTACATCTACACCTTCACCGGCGAGCCGGACGCGCTCGGCGGCCGCGCGTCGGTCTACACCAACGACTTCAACATCTACCGGGCCAACGGCACCTCCGACCAGCGGCTCGAGCTGGCGCTGAACTATGACCGGCCGTTCCGCAACACGCTCGGCCAGCTCTTCACCGTGACGCTGCATCTCGATTCCGAAGCCTACAAGGCGACCAAGCTCGACCTCGTGCCGAACTACAGCGCGGTCAACGCGGCCTCGACCGCGCAGGCGCTGCCGACGGTGGGCGTGAAGATGAACTGGCCGTTCCTCAAGACGCTCAGGAACGGCTCGGCGATCATCGAGCCGATCGTGCAGTTGCTGGCGGCCCCCAACTCCGGCAACAGCACCACCCGCAACCGCCCCAACGAGGACAGCCTCGACTACGAGTTCACCGACAGCACGCTGTTCTCGCTGAACCGCCACGAGGGCGTGGACCGGCTCGATGGCGGGGTGCGCGCCAATCTCGGGCTGCACGGCAACTGGTCGTTCAACGGCAAGCAGATCGACGCGCTGGTCGGCGAGAGCTACCAGGAGCACATCGACCGGAACCAGCTGCCCGACAGCGGCCTTTCGACCCACGCCTCGGACATCGTCAGCCGGATCACCTTCACGCCGACGCGCTGGCTCGACATCACCGCCCGCGACCGCCTCGACCACGAGACCGGCCAGACCAAGTTCGCCGACGGGCTGATCACCGCCGGCGTGCCGCTCTTCACCCTGACCGGCGGCTACATCTACAATTCCCGGAGCTACTACTACTACTACAACCAGAACCCGTACACGCTGGGTCCGGTGGCCGCCTTCTTTGTGCCGACCAACGAGGCGACGCTGGGTGCCTCCAGCACCTGGAAGAGCTGGCGCGTGTCGGGCTATGGGCGGCGCGACCTCGCCACCAACCAGTTCGTGGCGCTCGGCGGCGACGTCGCCTACACCAACGACTGCTTCATCTTCGACGTCTCGCTCAATCGGCGCTACACCACCATCAACGGCGACAGCGGCGACACCTCGATCCTGTTCACCCTCACCTTCAAGACGCTCGGCACCTTCCCGGTGAATGGCTGAGCAAGACCCCAGGACCATGTCATGAGTTTCCGGTCATGAGCTTCAGGCGCATCACCCTCCCGGCACTGGCCGTCCTGACCGTCGCGGGGCTCGCGGCGCCGGGCCCGGCACGGTCGCAGCAGCATCATCGCCACAAGCCGCAACCTGCGGACGCGACGACGCCGGCCCCGGGCGCCGACCTCGCCGGTCCTGCCAACGCCCCGGCCGCCGCGGCGAAGGGACAGCCGCAGGATCACATCATCGCCGTGGTGAACGGCCAGATCATCACCCGGCGCGACGTCGAGGATCGCGGGCGGCTGTTCGCGCTGTCCACCGGCCTGCCGATGAACGACGAGGTGCTGAACCGGCTGCGGCCGCAGATCACCCGCCAGCTGATCGACGAGAAGCTGCGCATGCAGGAGATCCAGCAGCGCCACATCAACATCCCGATCGATCAGATCGCCAACTCGATCACCGACATCGAGAAGCGCAACAACATGCCGAGCAACGCGCTCCGCGACCGGCTCGGCCAGGACGGCGTGGCGATGACCACGCTGATCGACCAGATCCGCGTGCAGCTTGCCTGGACCGGCGTGCTGCGCGAGCAGCTCGGCGACCGCGCCCGGGTGTCCTCGGCCGACATCCGCCAGCGCCAGGACAGCCTGCGCCACGAGGCGGGCGAGCCCGAATACCAGATCAGCGAGATCTTCGTGCCGGTCGAGGATCCGAAGAACAGCGCCGACGCGCTGCGGTTCGCCACCACCATCATCCAGCAGCTGCGGGAGGGCGCGCCGTTCCCGATCGTGGCGGCACAGTTCAGCCAGAGCCAGACCGCGCTGGATGGCGGCTCGGTCGGCTGGGTGCAGGCCGACAACCTCGATCCCGGGGTGGTGGCGGTGGCCAAGGAGATGCCGGTGGGCGCGGTCAGCAACCCGATCCGCGTCGCCGGCGGCTATGAGATCATCACCCTCGCCGGCCGCCGCCAGATCGGCCGCGAGATGGCGACCATGATGGATCTGCGTCAGGCCTTCGTCGCCTTCGACACCCCGCTCAACCCGCAGGCCCCGACGCCGCAGCAGCAGCAGGCGCTGCAGAAGGCGACGGCGCTGTCCAAGGACGCGCATAGCTGCGACCAGATCGAGGCCGCCAACAAGAGCTTCGGCGAGAAGCGCCCCGGCAACCCCGGCAGCGTGCAGCTCAACCGGCTCAACCCGCAGATGGCGCACGTGCTGGAGCCGCTGGCCGTGGGCCAGGCCAGTCATCCGCTGGTGTCCAGCGACGGCATCGACGTGATCATGATCTGCTCGCGCTCGGAAAAGAACCTGGCCGACCGCAACACCGAGGAGATCGCCGACCAGCTGCTGAACGACCGCGTCGAGCTGGTGTCGCGGCAGCTGAACCGCGACCTGCACCGCAAGGCGGTGATCGACATGCGGTCCTCCTCCTGATCCGGTGACCGACCTGCCTTCGCTGCGCGAGGTGATCGCGCAGCACGGCCTTGATGCGCGCAAGTCGCTCGGCCAGCACTTCCTGCTCGATCCGGTGCTGATCGCCCGCATCGCGGGCCTCGCCGGCGATCTTGCCGGCCGCCACGTGGTCGAGGTCGGCCCGGGCCCGGGCGGCCTGACCCGGGCGCTGCTGGCGACGGGCGCCGAGACGGTGACCGCAATCGAAATCGACCGCCGCGCGGTCGCCGCCATCGAGGCGCTGCGGCTGGCGACCGGGCCCGACCGGCTGCGCCTGATCGAGGCCGATGCGACCCGACGGGACCTGTCGTCCCTGGTGCCGGCGCCGCGCCAGATCGTGGCCAACCTGCCCTACAATGTCGGCACGCCGCTGCTGGTCGGCTGGCTGCGGCAGGCGGCCTGCTGGGAACGGCTGACGCTGATGTTCCAGATGGAGGTGGCCGAGCGCATCGCCGCCGCACCCGATAGCGAGGCCTATGGCAGGCTGGCGGTGCTGGCGCAGTGGACCTGCCGGGTCGGGCTGCTGATGCGCGTCCCGCCCGGCGCCTTCTCGCCGCCGCCCAAGGTGTTCTCCGCCGTGGTCGGGCTGCAGCCGTTGGACACGCAGCCGGCGCCGGAGCTGTTCGCCGCGATGGAGCGCCTCACCGCGGCGGCCTTCGGCCAGCGGCGCAAGATGCTGCGCGGCGCGCTGAAGCCGCTCGGCGGCGAGGCGCTGCTGGACCGGGCGGCCATCGATCCGCAGCGCCGGGCCGAAACCCTGTCGATCAAGGAGTTCGACCGGCTCGCCCGGCTGCTGTGACGCCGGCGGCCCCGTCACGCGGGTCCGGCCCGGCGCGCGCATTCACCGGCACGGGCCGGCCGCAGGATCATGCCGTAGAGCTTGAACGCCAGCGGCCGCGGGTCCGCGCTGATGCCGAGCGCGCTGAGCGACCGGGTATCGTCGGTGTCGAGCCTGACCGCGACGACGCCGCCCGCGAGCCGCTCGGGCCCCACGCAGACGGCGCGCACGATCTGCCCGATCGCATCCAGCCGCCAGGCCGCCGGCGGGCCGCCCGCGGCCTGTGCCACGACACGGTGCACCGGGCTGGTGCCAAGCCCGGCCAGGGTCAGGTCCAGCACCAGCGGCCCCGGTTCGGAGCCCGGGTGGAAGGCGAGCCGGGCGTGCGGGCCGAGCGCCCAGGTGCCGTCGGCCTCGGTGAGGTCCCAGCCGTCGATCTCGTAGATCAGCCCGTCGCCGGCGGACGAGAACCGCACGGCGTCGCCGAGCGGCAGGTCCGAGGCCGCATCCGCCCGCGTGCCCACCAGCGCGCCGCGGCAGAACACCGTGTCGATCCAGATCATGCTGGGCGCGCGCAGGCAGGGCGGCGCCATGGCGATGCGGTGGATGCTCATCTCGGCGCGGATCATCGGATCGACCGGCTCGTCCAGATCGAGCAGCCAGAGCCGGTCGCCGCTCCGGGCGAGCATGTCGTCGAGCCGGCGCTGCAGACGGCCGCCGCTTTCCATCAGGGTGGACAGCAGGATGAAGGCATGTGCCGGCCGGGGCGAAGCCGTGACCCAGTAGCCGAGCGGCTGGCCGATCAGGCCCTCGGTCGCACCCGCGGGCACGCCGGCCGGCACGTGCGGCACATAGGCCTGCGACCAGGGACGATGGAAGAAGTCCGCCGGACGCGTGGTGCCGGCGAGCAGCAGCACGGTGGCGGCCACCGCCGGCAGGCGCCAGCGACGCAGGCGCAGACGGGCCACGCCGAGCACGATCACGACCGCCGCCAGCATCTCCAGCGAGACGGCATAGCGCTGCAGCGGACAGAGACGCAGCCAGAACGCCGTGCCGACCAGCAGCCAGACGCACAGCACCGCCAGCGGATCGGGCGGCAGTCGCCGGCGGCGGAGCACCGGACGCGCCAGCACCACCAGCAGCGCCAGCGGCAGCCCGACGGCGAACCGGAGGTCGCGGATGGCGAGCTCGCCGGTCGCGGCCGAGCCATGCGCCAGCGCGAACGGCAGCAGGATCGCGTGGCCGATGCCCGACCAGCGATAGCGCTTGTCGCTGAAATCCACGCGGGCTGCGGACGGGGACCGGAACCATGTGTTCATGAACGGGAACACCGGGCTGCCATAGTCCCGCCACAGCAGGAACGCCCAGAGCCCGTCCGAAAGCAGCCCGCCCAGCACCAGCCCGCCGGCCACATACGCCGTCGCGCGCAGGCGTGCGGCGACGCCCTCCCCGGCCGGACGCTCCGCCCAGGCCGACGCGACGACGGCCGGCAGCAGGAACAGGCCGGTCGGCTTCAGTCCGACCGCGATGCCGACAGCGATGCCGGCGGCCAGCAGCCGGCGCGGGCCGGCCGCGCTCCCGCCATCCGCGGCGGGCAGGATCAGGAGCGCGCCGAGCAGCGGGAACGCCGCCAGCACCAGGGCGCAGAAGCTGGTGCCGGTCTCGGTCAGCACGACCGCGCCGGTGGCGGCGGCGATCGCCACACCCAGGGCGACCCGGCCGCGTCCCGGTTCGGACGCAGCGGCGCGCCAGCCGATCGCCCAGGCCAGCATGACCGGGACCAGCTGCGACGCGGCGATCGCGAGGCCGGCGACCGGCGGCGGCAGCACGCGCCGCGCCAGATAGGGCAGCAGATAGGGCAGCGGATTGAGAAAGCTCTGCGGGCCGCCCGGCGCCACGTCGGCCTGCATCCGGCCCCGCAGGACCGCCAGCACGTCGTAGGCGTGGTAGTTCTGCAGGTCCCAGTTGACGTCCTGGCCGCGCCAGAGCGTCCAGCCGAACAGCAGAACTGCCAGGACGGCGAGTGCCGGCAGGAAGGCGCGCAGCGCAGTCCGGCCAGCGCTCATCGCGGCACCCGGGCGGGACGGCGTCCGGCCATGGCTAATCCGCGTCGAGCCGCTCCAGGGCCGCGGCCGTGGGCAGGCGACCGGTCGCGGCGCGCTCGGCATCGGTCATGTAGTCGCGCGACAGCGGCAGCGCGTCGATCCGGCGGGTGAGCTGGATCTGGAAGTTCATGAAGCCGCGCCTGCGGAACACGACCTCCGAGCCGGCGAGATAGAGCTCGAACATGCGGCAGAAGCGCTCGTCGTAGAGCGAGGCGATAACGTCGCGGTTGGCGGCGAAGCGGCGGCGCCAGTGCCCGATGGTCTTGGCGTAGTGCAACCGCAGCACCTCGCAATCGGTGGCCCACAGGCCGGCACTCTCGATCGCGGCGAAGGTCTCGCTCAGCGCCGGCGAGTAGCCGCCCGGGAAGATGTACTTGTCGAGCCAGGCGTTGGTGGCGCCGGCCCCTTCCGAGCGTCCGACCGAATGCACCAGCGCCACGCCGTCATCGGCGAGGATGTCGCGCAGCTTGGCGAAGAAGGCCGGGTAGTGCCCCACGCCGACATGCTCGAACATGCCCACCGACACGATCCGGTCGAAGCGCCGGTTGATCGAGCGGTAGTCCAGCAGCTCGAAGCGCACCCGGTCCTCGAGCCCCTCCGCCTGCGCGCGCGCGCGCGCCTCGACCAGCTGCTCGGTGGACAGGGTGACGCCGGTGACGCGCGCGCCGTAGTCGCGCGCCAGCGTGATGGCGAGGCCGCCCCAGCCCGAGCCGATATCGAGCACCTCCAGCCCCGGCCGGTCGAGCCGCAGCTTGGCCGCGATATGGTGCTTCTTCGCGTCCTGCGCCTCCTCCAGCGTCTCGTCGCCGCGCGGGAAATAGGCGCAGGAATACTGCCGGTCGCGGTCCAGGAACAGGCTGTAGAGCCGGCCGCTGAGATCGTAATGGTGCGCCACGTTGCGGCGCGAGCGTGGTGCCGGGTTGTGCTGCGACCAGCTCTTCTTCAGCCGGCGCACCATCGAGGCCGCCACCACGCCGGGATGGCCGCCATTGTTGGCGTTCAGCATGAACACGTCGATCAGGTCGTAGAGCGAGCAGCCGACCGGCCGGATGGTGCCGTCCATGTAGGCCTCGCCCAGCAGCAGGGCCGGGTTCAGCACCAGGTCGCGCTCGACCCGGCGCTCGAGGATCTCCATCGCCACATGCGGCGTGCCGCTTCCGTAGGAGCGCGTGCGGCCGTCGGCGAACGTGATGTCCACCCGCCCCTCCCGGACGAAGCGCCGCAGGATCAGGTCGAGCAGGATGGTCATGCGTCGCTCTCCGAAATCCACGATCGAGCATGACCCAGGAAACCGGTCATGGTCAAAGGTGCGCGCCCCGGCCGCCTGCGGAACGCGAAACGGCCCGGACTTGCGCCCGGGCCGTCTGAGAGATCGCAGGATCGGCCGCGATCAGGCGGTCTGGTCGAACTCGCTCTCGGTGCCTTCGAAGACGCCGCCCAGGGCGGGCTGGTCGTCATCCTCGTCCTCGGCGTCGTCGCGACCGACCCGCTCGCCGCGTGCCTGGCGCTCTGCCTCCTCGACCGA
The DNA here is from genome assembly GCA_964248625.1 of uncultured Acetobacteraceae bacterium. Taxonomy (GTDB): domain Bacteria; phylum Pseudomonadota; class Alphaproteobacteria; order Acetobacterales; family Acetobacteraceae; genus Lichenicola. The sequence goes on from CAXTZG010000045.1 coordinate 14,365, forward strand.
GCGTGCGACGTTGGCGACGATGCGGATCGTCACCTCGGGATGCAGCACCACCCGGACCTCGGACAGGCCGAGCGTCTTGATCGGATGCTCGAGCTGCACCTGCTGGCGGTTGACGGTCAGGCCGCCTTCCGCGGCCGCGACCGCGATGTCGCGCGGCGACACCGAGCCGTACAGGCTGCCGCTGTCGCCGGCCTGGCGGATGATGACGACGGTGAGGCCGCTCATCCGCTCGGCCAGCCGCTCGGCCTCCTCGCGGCGCTTGATGTTGGTCGCCTCGAGCTGGATGCGCTCGCCCTCGAAGCGGGCGCGGTTGGCGGTGTTGGAGCGGATCGCCTTGCCCTGGGGCAGCAGGAAGTTGCGGGCAAAGCCCGGCTTCACCTTCACGACATCGCCCATCTGGCCCAGCTTCTCGATGCGCTGGAGCAGGATCACTTCGGTGGCCGACATTCTGGTCGCTCCCTCAGCTCAGGATGTAGGGCAGCAGGGCGAGGAAGCGGGCGCGCTTGATCGCGTTGGCGAGCTCGCGCTGCTTCTTCGCCGACACCGCGGTGATGCGGCTCGGCACGATCTTGCCGCGCTCGGACAGGAAGCGCGACAGCAGGCGCACGTCCTTGTAGTCGATCTTCGGCGCGTTCGGGCCGGAGAACGGGCAGGACTTGCGGCGACGGTAGAACGGGCGGCGCGCGCCCACGGCACTGCGCCGTCCGCCGGCGCCGGCGTCTTCGGTAACTGACTGCGACATCGGTGCTTACTCCGCCTCGGCCATTTCTGAACGCGGGCCGCGCGGGCCGCGCTCGGGACGCTCGCCATTCTCGTCGCGGGCGCGGAATTCCTCGCGGTCGTCGTAGCCGCGCTTGCGTCCGCTGTCGAAGCGGCCGGCGGGCTTGGGACCGCGGAAGCCGCGCTCGCGATCGTCGGCCTTGCGGCTCAGGATCGCCGACGGCGCCTCGTCGATCGCCTCGACGCGCAGCGTCAGGAAGCGCAGCACGTCCTCGTTCAGGCCGAGCTGGCGCTCCATCTCGTTGATGGAGGCGGGCTTGGCGTCGAGGCCGAGCAGCAGGTAGTGCCCCTTGCGGTTCTTCTTGATGCGGTAGGCGAGCGAGCGCAGGCCCCAGTATTCGCGCTTCTGGATGGAGCCTTCCTCGCCCTCGAGCTGGGTGGCGATGCCGTCCGCGATCAGCTCGACCTGAGCCTGCGTGACGTCGTTTCGTGCGATCAGCACGCATTCATACAGTGGCATGGGTTCTCCCTTCGGATGAGGTCAACCCGACCGGCCGGGAAATCCCGGGAACGGCGCCGTCCTGGACGGACGGCATGGGTATAGCCGGCGCGATGCCACTCGCTCCGGCAGGGAAGTCGCGGCGTTGAGCACGGATCGGTGGTCGCGGCAAGAGATTTCGCGGTTTCCCGGCCGCCTGGCGGCCTAGCGACGCTTCCAGCCGCCCTTGGCGGAGGCGCGCGCAGCCACGGTGCGGTCGATAAAGGCGCCGATCTCGGGCAGCATGCGCGCCTCGTCGATGCTGAAGTTGTACAGCCCCCAGTTGCCCGGCTGCACCGGCACCAGCTGCGGCGCGTCGGGAACGTCGGTGACCAGATCGGGCTCGGGAAAGATCAGCGGCGACGGGTCCTGCATGTAGCTCGGGTTGTCGTAGATGTGCAGGTCGCCCCGGCTGGTCAGGTTGGCATGCCCGCTGATCACGTAGCCCGGCTTGTTGCAGACCCACCGGTACTTGGCGAGGCTGGCGCCCCAGATCGAGACGAAGCAGTCGCTGGCCTGCGCCCAGACGAGGCTGGCCGAGATCGGCGCCCCGATGGTGTCGGCGATGGTGACCGGCAGATCGGCGGAAAGCGCGCGCAGGTGGGCAACAATCTCGTGTTCGACCTCGACCGGCCTGCGGCTGGCGAACCGCTCGCCGTGACTGCCGATGACCCCGTCCTCCTCCTCGCCCGCGCTGTTGTGCCCGTCCAGCACGATCACCAGGCCGGGGAAGCGGTCGGCCAGGAAGCGCACGAGGCGGCCAAGGAAGCCTTCCAGATCGACGACGGTGCGGTTCTCGACCCGCAGGCCGACCAGGATCACCGGCGCGGTGCGCGACGTCGGCAGCAGCCCGGCGGTCCGCCTGGCGCCGGCGGACCGCGCGGCACAGGTCTGGATGCGCTTGCGCAGGCCCGCCGACACCAGCTCCCCGGTGACGCGCAGAACGAAGACGCCGTCGCGGTAGGCGTAGCGGGTCAGGTCGGCGGTGTCGCCCAGCTCGCGGTTCACGTGGCCCTGCAGCTCCGGAAACAGCACGTCGATCGCCCCGTAGAGCTCGATCCCGACGCCGTGGCTGAGCACGATCCATTCCGGCAGCGTGCCCGGATCGTCCTGCACCATCCGGTCGATGCCGCTCAGCTCGTTCCAGAGCTGATGGCCGATATGCACCGACGGCGGCCCGCGCATGACGCTGGCGAACCGGGTGGCGCCCGCCGCGAGATACCCGATCAGCTCGTCCGCCCAGCTCACCAGATGGACCATGATCCAGGTCGGCAGGCTGCGGGTCAGATGCCAGGCGAGGCGCCGCTGATCCTCGTCGCGGCTGACCATCAGCCCCATCGACGGGAACCAGACGCCGCCGATCGTCGCATGGTGGTCGGCGACGACGACGAAGAACACCAGCCGGTGGCGGGGGTCGGCGAAGCGGAAGGCGAAATGGAAGTCGTCGAGCACCAGCCCGCCCTGGGCGTGCAGCGGGGCGCCGTCGACCGGGCTCGGCCAGCTCATCCGCCCGGACCGCACGAAGCCGGCAAGCCGGTCCGACCAGTCCTGCTGCAGCCCGGCCGCCACGTGGTCCCGGTGGATCGACCGCATCACGTCGTCCTCGCCGCGATACACCAGCGCGTGCGGCATCAGGCTGTCGGCGAGATAGAGTGCCGGCGCCCGCACCAGCTCGTCCAGGCAGGCGACGCCGATCGAGAGCCGCATCGCCAGGTTGACGCCCAGGAAGGCGCGCACGCGCGGATCGAGTGCGGGCGAGACGCGGTCCAGCACCTGCGTCGTCAGCAGCCCGAGCAGCGGCACCGCGCGCAGCTTCAGCAGGTCCAGCAGATCGCGCGGCAGCGAAGCGACGGAGTCGCCGACCTGGCACATCCGGTAGTCGAAGAACCAGGTCGCCCGGCCGCCGCCGTCATGCACGAGCTCGAGCAGGAACAGCGGCGCGAAACCGGTGAACAGCGCCTCCGCACGCCAGGCGTGACCGACATGGGCGATGGTCTGTCCGCCCAGCAGCAGCGGAAGCTCCTGGCCGCCGAGCCTGACATGGAGCGCGCCGTCGTGGAGGAACAGCGGATCGGCGATCAGGTAGTCAGAGCCGAGCTGGGGGCCGGGTTCGGGGCCGGGCTCGGGGCCGGTCGATGCGGCTCGCGACCGACGCTCGACCGGCGGGGACGACGTCTCGGGCCGGGCTGCGCGTTCCGTCACGGAAATCCTTTCAGGCGGCAGGGCGTTCGACGGTCGTGGCGGAGGTGCCGCGATCAGACGACCGGCGCCAGATAGTGGCTGCGGGCGAAGGCGACGGCGGTGGCGACGGCGGCCAGCCCGTCTCCCCCGCCCTGCTTCATCTCGATCACCACCCAGTTGTCGTAGCCGACCTCGTCCAGCGCGCGGCCGGCGCCGGCATGGTCGCAGGTCGGGCTGTTGAACGGCCCCAGCTCAGGCTCGGCCATGTGGTAGTGCGCCAGCAGCGGCGCGGCGGCATGGATCGCCCCCGCCGGATCGTCGCCGCCGAGCGTGACGCAGGCGGTGTCGAGATGGGCGCGCACGTTGGGATGGCCGGTCTGTTTGACGATGGCGACGACGTCATGGGCCCGGTTCAGGAAGTCCGCGCCGTAGACCGGCGGCACCGGCTCCATGCCGAGCGTGAGGCCTCCGGTGGCGGCGATGTCGCCCAGCGTCCGCAGGCGCTCCGCCGCCAGCGCCATCGCCGCAGCCTCGGACAGCGCGCCCTTCAGCCGGCTCTTCGGCGCCCCGAACACCGCGACCCGCGCGCCCAGCGCTTCGGCGATGCCGGCCAGCACGCGCATGTGCTCGCACATCGCGGCGAAGGCGGGCGCGTCGCCCAGCAGCGCCGCCTCGGGCTTGCCGAAGAACACCGCCTGCAGCGAGCTCACCGACAGGCCGGACGCCTCGCAGTTCTGCCGGAAGGCGGCGAGCCTGGCCGGCGTCAGCGCGTCCCAGGCGGCGATCCGGGTCGGCGCCACCTCGACGCCCTCTGCGCCGTGCGCGGCCAGCAGGTCGAAGGCGCGGCCCTCGGCCTCGGCCGGCCAGGCGAGGTTGGAGACGCCGAGCCGCCTCACGCGCCGCCACCCGCCCGGTCTGCCGCCGTCTCGCTCGCGATGAAGCGGTCGAGGGCCGCCAGCACGCCCTCGCGGTCCAGCATGTAGCCGCCGGCGCCGCCGAAGGCCGCGTCGTGCAGCGTGCGCATGTCGTAGCGCGCTTCCGGCGCGGGCTCGGTGCCCATGACGCTGGCAGCAAAGAACCGCGCGCGGATGGCCTCCATCGACAGCGGCTCGGTGGCGAGGTTCACCACGCCCAGATCGCGGCTGCGGGCGAGCTCCAGGTCGGCGCCCAGCCGCTCGAGCGGATACCACTGGAATACCGACGCGCCGTTGATCACGTGGATGCGGTTGTCGTGCATCAGGTCGTAGATCGCGTTCTTCTTGAGCCCGGCGCCGAACAGCGCCGGCAGGCGCACGATCTGGTGGCTGGGAAAGCGTTCCGCCACCCAGCGCTCCAGCATCGCGCGGTTGGCGCCGTAAGCGTGCAGCCCCTGCGCGACCGGCCGGTCGGCCTCGGTGACCCCGACCGGCGAGCCGTACACGTCGATCGTCGAGATCAGCGTGACATTGTCTGCGGTGATGGTGTCGAGCCGCGCGATCAGCGCCTGGATGCGGGCGAGATCCTCGTCCGGGTTCTGGTTCGCCCACCACTTCACCGCCGACACGCCGGCGCACACCACGTCGGAGAAGTGGCGCCCGTCGATCTCGCCGATGCTGGAGGAGTTGAACAGCGCGTCGAAGCGCTGCTGGCGGATCAGGTTGGAGCCGACGAAGCCGGTATGGCCGATCAGCGCGCGTCCGGCCGGGGCCGCCATCTCAGCCATGTTCCTGGGTCTGCAGGCTGCGCGTGACGATGTCGCGGCGCAGCGGGCTGGCGAGCGGCGAGAAGCCGCGCTCGCGCGAGGATTCGATGAAGGCCAGGATGCGCTCCATGGCAAAGAAGATCGTGTCGATCTTGCCGGACATGACGTGGAACACCCGGCCGCGGCGGAACACCGAGCAGGAGCGGTCGTCGAAGTTGCCGACCGGCTTGGTCTTGATCGCCAGCTGCGGCCCCACGAAGCGGAAGCTTTCCTTGAAGGTCGGCAGGTAGCGCGACACCTGCTCCTCCATCGCCTGGACCTTCGCCGTCACCGTTTCCGACGAGACGCCGTCGCGGATGCGCTGCGCCTCGTGGGCGTTGTTGACGCGCGCCAGCGGCGTGTGCGGCACGCTCGACAGGGTGTAGATGTTGGGATCCTCGGTCGGATACACCGAGCAGAGCGGGCCATCCACGAAGGTCACCGCCGGAAAGGCGTGATCGGTCTCGTAGTAGAGCAGCATGGTGGGCTCGTAGAAGAACGGCATCGGCATGCCGAGCTGCTGTCCCCAGCTCGCATCGATCAGCAGATCGTACGGCTCGCCCTCGACCATCACCGCGTCGGCGCCTTCCTCGATGGAGGCGACGCGATGGTTCAGCACCAGGCTGTCGCCCAGCAGATCGCAGAAGAAGCGGCGCGACTGCTCGATCAGCAGCACGCGCTCGCCGGTCAGCATCAGGCCGGCGATCTCGCGGATCGGGATCGAGGTCTCGGTCTGCTCGCGGAAATCGATGCCGGTCGAGGTCATGATCAACCGGTATGTCGCAAAATCGATCAGGCTCTCGGATTTTGGAACGGCGTAGATGTTCTCTGCGATCTCGCGGCTGAGCTGCGGATAGCGCTCCATGAAGCGCATGAAGCCGTCGCGCGACTGCACCCTGGTGCCATGATGGCGGGGATAATGGAATCCCAGATGCAGACGGAACTGGTTGTTGCCCGACGCCTCGTGCAGCGGCCGGTGATGCTGCTCGAAAACCTTGACCGCGAAACCCAGGGACTTGAGCGAGCTGCCAAGATGGCAGCCGTACCAGCCGGCGCCGATGATGGCTATCCTCGAGACCATGAGCATCCTCTCGTCGGCGCCACGAGCCGGTTCGCGCGCACGCGGGCCGATCTTAGACGAAGAGCCCGCAGCTGGGCCAGCCCGACGCGGCGGCGCGCACCGGTGCTGGCCTCAGCGGTCGATCTTGTAGTTGAAGACCTGCATTATCTGCATCGGCACCGCCACTCCATTCTGGATCGCCGGCCGGAAGTGCCAGTGCGACACCGCGTTCTGCGCGGTCTGGTCGAGATCGGCATAGCCGGAGCTGGTGGCGATCTCCACCGACTTCACCGAGCCGCCGGCGTCGATCGACACCAGCATCTGCACGGTGCCTTCCTCGCCGCGGCGCCCGGCGGACCGTGGGTAGGGCGGCATCTTGTTGGCGTGCCGGTCGTCCGGGGTGGCCGGGATGATGTGCGGATCGTCCTGCCTGCCGTAGCCGAGCCCGTCCGCCGGATCGAGATCGACCTGCGGCTCGGACGGTGCCGGTTGCTGCGGCGGCGAGGGCGCCGGCGCCTGCACCTCTCCCCGCTTCGGCGCGTCCGGCGGCACCAGGTCGGGGGACGGGGTCGATTGCGACGGCTCGTCGGACGGGGCGGGCGAGGCCTGCGGTGCCGGCGTCGCCGGCGGCGCCTTGGGAGCGGGCGGGGTCGGGTTGGTGGGCGGCGTCGGTTTGGAGCCGCCGGCGTACTTGTTCTGGTCGGTCACCATCTCGATGGTCGGCGGCTCCACCTGCGACGCGGCCGGCACCGGATGCACCGGCACTGGCCACAGCCGCGGCGCCTCGAGGATCACGGCCGCCAGCAGCACGTGGAACAGCACCGCGATGGTTCCGGCGACGGCCAGGATCTCGCGCCGCCTGCCGCCGCCCCAGGCGCGGGACGGCACGAACAGCCTCACGCGACGCTGCACGGCGCCGCCGGATGCCGCGGACGCGCGGCGCAGCGGCGGCGGCGGCAGATGCTGCCCGACGGACATGATCGCCTGCGGGTCTAGCGCACGGCCGGCGTGCGGCGGCGCCCGCGGCGGCGGCTCCCGGCCGCAGCTCCTGCCACGTCCTAGACCCGCAGACGGTCGGGGATCGGCAGGCCGAGCCAGTCCGGAATGTCCCACAGCTCGCGCACGGTCCGCACCGGCCGGAAACCGGCACCCAGGTAGGTCGGCAGCGCCCGTGGATGGTCGGCGGTGCAGGTATTGACCCGCACCGCGCCGCTCGGGCTGGAGGCGCGCGCCAGATCGATCGCGCGCGCGAGCAGCGCCCGACCGGTCCCGGAGCCGATGGCCTGCGGCATCAGGCCGAAATAGCCGATATTGACGTCCCGGCGGTCGCGCCCGTCGAGCTCGAAGAAGCCGGCCGGCTCGCCGCCGCGATACAGCACGTGCAGGCCGATCGCGGGATCTGCGAGCAGGGCGGCGATGTCACGGTCCGGCGAGATGCGGCGCAGCCACCAGCAGTAGCCGTGGCCCACCGTGCCGTAGAGGTAGCGGTAGAAGGCGACGCTCGGGGCCGCCACCCGCACCAGCGTGTCGCCTGCCGGCAGCGCCGGCGCCGGCCCGGCGGGCACCGACGGCTCCAGGCGCAGGAAGGTCACGTCGACCGCGATCCGCGTGGTGTCCCTGCCCCCGACCGGCGGCTGCGAAAGGGGCATGGTCATCGAGGGGCTCCTCCTGCACGGCGGCGCCGGAGCGGGATCCGGCCGCCATATCGTCCGTGGCCGCCGGTCGCGGGTCAAGACGACGCACGGCTCGATGGGGCGACATCGACGCCGGCAACGCGGCCGGCGCCGAACGGTTCAGTCGTCCAGGAACGAGCGCAGCTTGCGGGAGCGGCTCGGGTGCTTGAGCTTGCGCAGCGCCTTGGCCTCGATCTGGCGGATGCGCTCGCGGGTGACGTTGAACTGCTGCCCGACCTCCTCCAGCGTGTGGTCGGTGTTCATGCCGATGCCAAAGCGCATGCGCAGCACCCGCTCCTCGCGCGGCGTCAGCGACGACAGCACCCGCGTCGTCGCCTCGCGCAGGTTGGTCTGGATCGCGGCATCGAGCGGGATGACCGCGGTCTTGTCCTCGATGAAGTCGCCGAGGTGGCTGTCCTCCTCGTCGCCGATCGGCGTCTCGAGGCTGATCGGCTCCTTGGCGATCTTGAGCACCTTGCGCACCTTCTCGAGCGGCATGCCGAGCTTCTCGGCCAGCTCCTCCGGCGCCGGCTCGCGGCCGATCTCGTGCAGCATCTGCCTGCTCGTGCGCACCAGCTTGTTGATGGTCTCGATCATGTGCACCGGGATACGGATGGTGCGGGCCTGATCGGCGATCGAGCGGGTGATCGCCTGGCGGATCCACCAGGTGGCATAGGTGGAGAACTTGTAGCCGCGGCGATACTCGAACTTGTCGACCGCCTTCATCAGGCCGATATTGCCCTCCTGGATCAGGTCCAGGAACTGCAGGCCGCGGTTGGTGTACTTCTTGGCGATCGAGATCACGAGCCGCAGGTTGGCCTCGATCATCTCCTTCTTGGCGCGCGCGCTGTCGCGCTCGCCGCGCGACACGGTGGCATAGACGCGGCGGAACTCGCTGATCGGCAGGCCGGTATCCTGCGCCACCTGCCCGACCTTGCCGCGGAGCTCCATCACGTCGGGCGCATGCCGGGCCACGAAGTTCTTCCACGCCTTGCCCGGCAAGCCCGCCACGGTCTCAAGCCAGGTCGGGTCCATCTCGTGGCCGCGATACTTGACGAGGAAGTCGTCGCGGCTGACCTTGGCGCTTTCGGCATGGCGCAGCATGCGGCCCTCCAGGCCGTTCAGCAGCTGGCTGATCTGCTTGAGCTGCGTGACCAGCTCCTCGATCCGGTTGTTGTGCAGCCGCACCGTCTCGACCTTCGCGACCAGCTCGTCGCGCAGCTTCTCGTAGCTCTTCTCCGACCGGTCGTTGGCGGCCTCGCCTGCGGTCAGACTGTCCAGACGCTTGGCCTGGACCTTGTGCAGCTTCTTGTAGAGGGTCTCGATCTCCTCGAAGGCCAGCAGCACCTCGGGCTTGAGCTTCTCCTCCAGCGCCGACAGCGACAGGCCGGCCCCCTCGCCTTCCTCGGCGTCGTCATCGTTGGACGGCGCGTCGAAGCTGGGCTCCGGCGCCGCCACCACGCCCTCGGCACCCTCCTCGACCACCACGTTGCCGGCCTGCGTCGCTTCCAGGTCGATGATGTCGCGCAGCAGCATCTGCCCGACCTTGAGCCGGTCGTGCCAGGAGATGATGGCGCGGAAGGTGAGCGGGCTTTCGCACAGGCCGCCGATCATCTCGTCGCGGCCGGCCTCGATGCGCTTGGCGATGGCGATCTCGCCTTCGCGCGACAGCAGCTCGACCGAACCCATCTCGCGCAGATACATGCGCACCGGATCGTCGGTGCGGCCGAGACTTTCGGCGTCGACGTTGCCGGACGGCGCGTCGCTGCCTTCCTCGGCCTCGGGCTTCTTCTCCTCCTCCTCCTCGCGAGGCGCGTCGGCTTCGTCGTTATCCTCGTTCTCGACGACCTGGATGCCCATTTCCGACAGCACGGCCATGACGTCCTCGATCTGCTCCGACGACATCTGGTCGGGCGGCAGCACCGCGTTCAGCTCGTCGAAGGTGATGTAGCCACGCTCGCGCCCGCGAGCGATGAGCCGCTTGACCGCCGCGGACTGCGTGTCGAGCAGGGTGGCGTCGGCGTCCTGCTCGCTTGCGGTCGCTTCGGTGGTCGCCGCCGTCTTCGTCGCCATGCTCAACTCAACTCCAACCGGATCCGTTATCGACCTGGCGCGGGGCACCATAGGCGATGTCCAGCACCACGTGTCTCATTCGTCATCGGCCTGCTCGCCGCAGCGCAGCCGGTCCCGGGCCTGCACCAGCACGGTCAGCCGGTGCCATGACCGCTCGTCTCCACCGGTCGTGGCAACTCTTGCCGCCTCGACCTCTTCCTCCAGTCGCGGCAGGTTCAGGAAGCCGAAATAGTGCCACCACGCCTTCTCCGCTGCCGCGGGCATCGCCTCTGCGGAGGCGTCCGCAGTGATCGGAAGGGGGGTGGAAGCGGACAGCATCTCCATCTGGGCAGACAGTCCGGCCGAGTGCAGGTGGGCCATGAGTGCTGCCGAGTCAAGTAGAGGTGAGGCAGGCTCGTCCGCCGCCGCCGTCCCCGCGGCCCGATGCCCGAACGCGTCGGTGGAGCCGCAGGGCGTGCCGGCCCAGTCCAGCATGGCGGCCCTGATCCGGGCGAGCTCCGTCGGCAGCTCCAGCCGGCAGAAGGCCTGCTCCACGTCGTGCAGAAGCTCAGGATGGTGCAGCAGGATCGCCACCAGGGTGCGCTGCCGCTCCGCCCGGGCCAGGTCCCGGGTCGGAGGCGACCGGTCCGGCAGCCGCGGCGTCGGCCGCTCCGCGCGGCCGTTGCCGCGGGCGTCGCCGCGGCCTTGCGGCCGCCTGCGGGAGAACGCCTCGAAGAACTGCGTGGTGAGGGTGCTGCGAAACTCCCGGGCCAGGCGTTCGTGCCCGATCGTGGCGGCGGCCGCGGTGAGCCTGGCGTGCAGGGCCGCCCGCTGCTGCGGACCCGGGTCCTTGATGCCCTCGCTCAGCAGCTCGAACAGCACCGTCTCCAGCGGCGCCGCACCCGCCAGCTGCGCCGCCATGACGGACGGCCCGTGGCGGCGCACCAGGCTGTCCGGATCCTCGCCCTCGGGAAGCCGGACGAAGCGCAGCGTGCGCTCCGGATCGAGCAGCGGCAGCGCGGTCTCGGCAGCCTTGATCGCGGCACGCCGGCCTGCCGCGTCGCCGTCGAAGCACAGCACGGGGGCGGCGGCGACGCGCCACAGCGCCTCAAGCTGCTCGGCGGTAAGTGCCGTGCCGAGCGGCGCCACCGCGCCGCCGAAGCCCGCCTGGTGCAGGGCGATCACGTCCATGTAGCCCTCGACCACCACCAGCTCGCGCGAGGCCGGCGCCATCCCCTCCGCGGGCCTGACCGTGCGCAGCGCCGAGGCCGCGCGATCGAGCCCGAACAGGGTGCGGCGCTTCACGAACAGCGGCGTTTCCGGCCCGTTCAGGTATTTCGGCTGGCCGTCCCCCAGGGTGCGGCCGCCAAAGCTCGCCAGCCCGCCGCGGCGGTCGCGGATCGGGAAGGTGACGCGGTTGAAGAACAGCTCGCCCTTCGGCCTGCCTTCCTCGTCCATCCGCATCAGCCCGGCCTCGGCGATCAGCTCGGCCGCGAACCCCTGCTCGCGCAGCTCCGCCATCAGGCTGCCGCGCCCGTCGCCGGACCAGCCGAGCCCGTGGTCGGCGATGGTCGCCTCCGTCAGGCCGCGGCCGCGAAGATAGGCAAGTCCCTCCCTGCCTTCCGGCGCGTGCAGCCGCCGCACGTAGCTGCGCTGGGCCGCGTCGAGCACGTCGACCAGCGTCCGGGCCCGCTCGGCGCGGCCGCGATCGGCGGGCGCCTGCCTCGGCACCTCCAGCCCGGCCTCTCCGGCCAGGCTCTCCACCGCCTCCAGGAACGAGCGGCCCTCGGCCTGCATGACGAACGAGATCGCGTCGCCATGCACGCCGCAGCCGAAGCAGTGGAAGTGGTCGTCATAGACATAGAAGGACGGCGTCTTCTCGCCGTGGAACGGGCAGCAGGCCTTGAACTGCCGTCCCGACCGGACGAGCTTGGTTTTGCGCCCGACCACGGCCGCGATCGGGGTGCGGGCGCGCAGCTCGTCGAGAAAGGCGGGGTCGAACGCCATCAGCCGGTCAGGAGAGCCTGGCCTTCACCATCGCGTTCGCCCGTCCCAGGTCGAGCGCCGCACCGTGCGTGGCCTTCAGCGCCGCCATCACCCGGCCCATGTCCTTCATCGAGCCGGCCCCGGTCTCGGCCACCGCGTCAGCCACCGCCAGCACCAGCGCGGCATCGTCCATGGGTGCTGGCAGGAACTCCTCGATCACCACGATCTCGGCATCCTCCTTGGCGGCGAGCTCCCCGCGTCCGCCCTGCAGATACAGCGCCGCCGACTCGGTGCGCGACTTCACCATGTTGCGCAGCATCGAGGTGATCTCGTTATCGGGGATCTCCGCGACGCCCTTCGGCCGGGCGGCGATGTCGAGCTCCTTGAGCCGGGCCAGCACCATGCGCAGCGTGGAAACGCGGGGCGCGTCATGGGCCTTCATCGCCATCTTGAGGCCGTCGGTGAACCGCGCACGCAGCGACATGATCTCGAACTCCATCCATCCGGCCACTGCATGGGAGAAATGTTACCCATGGTCCATCCCTCATTGGGAATTTTCTTCCCAGCGAGGCGCTTGCCGGTTAAAGCCTCGCCGCGAGGCAGGAGCTGGTTATGTCATGGCATTGACCGTCGAGGCGATCATTGAACGGCTGGGCGGACCGGAACAGGCGGCCCGGCTGACCGGCGTCGGCACCGAGGCGATCCGCAAATGGCGCCAGGCCCGTGCGGTGCCGCCCAAGCACTGGACCGCGATCCTGCAGGCCACCGGCCTCGGCGTGTCGGACCTGTCCGTCCCATCCGTCACGGAGCCCGTCCTGACCGTCGATCCGGGCAGCCCCGATGCGGCGCCCGAGGGCGCCACCGCGGTGCTGGTGCTGGCGGACGGATCGGTGCTGTGGGGGCGCGGCTTCGGCGCGCAGACGCAAGGCGCGCGCGCGGTCGGCGAGATCTGCTTCTCCACCGGCCTGACCGGCTACCAGGAAACGCTGACCGACCCGTCCTTCGCCGGCCAGATCATCACCTTCACCTTTCCCCATATCGGCAACGTCGGCGCGACACCGGAGGACGAGGAAGCCACCAACGTCGCCGCCCGCGGCCTGGTGGTGAAGCAGGACCTGACCGAGCCGTCGAACTGGCGTGCGGCCCAGAGCCTCGACGCCTGGCTGAAGACCCGCGCGATCCCGGGCATCTGCGGCATCGACACGCGCGCCCTCACCCGGCGCATCCGCGACAACGGGCCGCAGACCGCGATCCTGTGCCATCCGGCGGGCGGCACCTTCGACATCCAGGCCCTGCTGGACGCGGCCAGAACGTGGCCCGGTCTTGATGGCATGGATCTGGCGCGCGAGGTGTCCTGCACCCAGAGCTACGGCTGGTCGGAGGGCACGTGGAGCGACCGCGCGCCGGTGCGCCGCGCGGCCGCCGATGCCAGGCACGTCGTCGCGGTGGATTATGGCGCCAAGCGCAACATCCTGCGCTGCCTGGTGCAGGCGGGCTGCCGGGTGACGGTGGTGCCGGCGAGCGCCACGGCGGACGAGATCCTGGCCCACGCGCCGGACGGGGTGTTCCTGTCGAACGGGCCGGGCGATCCGGCGGCGACGGCGGTCTATGCGGTGCCGGCGATCCGGGGCGTGCTGGAGGCCGGCAAGCCGGTGTTCGGCATCTGCCTCGGACACCAGCTGCTGGCGCTGGCGCTGGGGGCGAAGACCTTCAAGCTCGACCAGGGCCATCGCGGCGCCAACCAGCCGGTGAAGGACCTGGCGACGGGCAAGGTGGAGATCACCAGCCAGAATCACGGCTTCGCGGTCGATGACGCGAGCCTGCCGGACGGGGTGCGCATCACCCATGTCAGCCTGTTCGACGGCTCCAACGAGGGCATCGCCAGCGACCGCTACCCGGCCTTCTCGGTGCAGTACCATCCCGAGGCGAGCCCGGGCCCGTCCGACAGCGTCCACCTGTTCGAGCGCTTCGTCGGGCTGATGGGTGCAGCACAGGTTGAAAGAGTTTAGCTCCTTATAGGATATTCTCTCTATACCTTGGTAAGGTTGGTCAATGGATCCGGTCCGCAATCCGTTCGTTCCCGGCGCCGGCGCCTCGCCGCCCGAGCTTGCCGGACGGCGCCTGCTGCTCGAACAGGTGGAGGTGGTGTTCCAGCGTGCGCTGCGCGGGCGGGCAGCAAAGAGCTTCATCGCGGTCGGGCTGCGCGGCGTCGGCAAGACGGTCGTGCTGAACCGGGCGGCGCAGATGGCCCGGGATGCCGGGTTCAAGGTCTGCCTGATCGAGGCGCACGAGAAGAAGGCGCTGCCATTGCTGCTGGTGCCGCATCTGCGTCGCATGCTGCTCGAACTCGACCGGCTCGGCGCGCTGAGCGAACAGGTGAAGCGGTCGCTGCGCGTGCTGAAAAGCTTCGTCTCGGGCCTCAAGATCCGCTACGGCGACGCCGAGCTCGAACTCGATGTCGAGGCCGAGCATGGTGCGGCCGACAGCGGCGACCTGGAGGCCGATCTGCCCGAGCTGATGGCCTCGCTCGGACGGGCCGCCGCGTCGCGCCAGCTCGGGGTGGCCATCATCCTCGACGAGATCCAGTATCTCGACGAGCGCGACATGAGCGCGCTGATCATGAGCATGCACCGCGTGATGCAGGACAGTCTGCCGGTGGTGCTGGTCGCGGCCGGGCTGCCGCAGGTGGTGGGCCTGAGCGGCCGATCGAAGTCCTATGCCGAACGGCTGTTCGACTTCCCACCGATCGGCGCGCTGGCGCCCGATGATGCCAGGCTGGCGCTGGCTGGACCGGTGCATGTCGAAGGCGCGTCGTTCTCGGAGGCAGCACTCGAGCGCATCGTCGAGACGACGCGCGGCTATCCCTATTTCCTGCAGGAATGGGGCTATCACAGCTGGAACGTCGCGAACGGGCCCGAGATCGGTCTGGACGATGTCGAGGAAGCCAACGGCCGCGCCATCCGGGCGCTCGATAGCGGCTTCTTCCGGGTCCGCTACGACAGGCTCACGCCGCGCGAGAAGGCCTATTGCCACGCCATGGCCGGGCTCGGTTCGGGCGCGCACCGCTCCGGCGACGTTGCCGAGGCGATGGGAGCCCGCGTGCAGTCGGTGGCGCCGCTGCGCGACGGGCTGATCCGCAAGGGCATGATCTACAGCCCGGCGCACGGCGATACCGACTTCACGGTGCCGCTGTTCGACCAGTTCCTGCACCGCCTCGTCCCGGCCGCGGCCGGGTTTCGCAGCTGAAAGCGCGACGCATGCCCAAGCGGACAGACATCCACTCCATCCTGATCATCGGCGCCGGCCCGATCGTCATCGGCCAGGCGTGCGAGTTCGACTATTCCGGCGCGCAGGCCTGCAAGACGCTGCGCGACGAGGGCTACCGGGTGATCCTGGTGAACTCCAACCCGGCGACGATCATGACCGATCCGGGCCTGGCGCACGCCACCTACGTCGAGCCGATCACGCCAGAGTTCGTCGAGCGCATCATCCTGCGCGAGCGCCCCGACGCCATCCTGCCGACCATGGGCGGGCAGACGGCGCTGAACACGGCGATGGCGCTGGATGCCAGCGGCTTCCTGGCCAGGCACAATGTCGAGCTGATCGGCGCCAAGGCCGAGGTGATCGACCGCGCCGAGGACCGGCTCAAGTTCCGCGACGCGATGGCCGAGATCGGCATCGAGAGCCCGCGCAGCATGATCGCGCACACGCTGGGCGAGGCGCGCGACGCGCTGGCCGAGATCGGCCTGCCGGCGGTGATCCGCCCCTCCTTCACGCTCGGCGGTACCGGCGGCGGCATCGCCTATAACCGCGCCGAGTTCGAGCAGATCGTGTCCGGCGGGCTCGAGGCGTCGCCCACCACCGAGGTGCTGATCGAGGAAAGCGTGCTCGGCTGGAAGGAGTACGAGATGGAGGTCGTGCGCGACAGCGCCGACAACTGCATCATCGTCTGCTCGATCGAGAACATCGATCCGATGGGGATCCACACGGGCGATTCCGTGACGGTGGCGCCGGCGCTGACGCTGACCGACCGCGAATACCAGCGCATGCGCGACGCCTCGATCGCGTGCCTGCGCCGCATCGGCGTCGATACCGGCGGCTCCAACGTGCAGTTCGGCGTCAATCCCGCCGACGGCCGCATGGTGGTGATCGAGATGAACCCGCGCGTGTCGCGCTCCTCGGCGCTGGCGTCGAAGGCGACGGGCTTCCCGATCGCCAAGGTCGCAGCCCGGCTGGCGGTCGGCTACACGCTCGACGAGCTCGGCAACGACATCACCGGCGGCCGCACGCCCGCCGCCTTCGAGCCGACCATCGACTACGTGGTGGTCAAGATCCCGCGCTTCACCTTCGAGAAGTTCCCGGGCAGTCCTGCCCTGTTGTCGACCTCCATGAAGTCGGTCGGCGAGGCGATGTCGATCGGGCGCTGCTTCAACGAGGCGCTGCAGAAGGG
>CAXTZG010000046.1:0-9352 GCA_964248625.1 uncultured Acetobacteraceae bacterium
CACGCCGTCGCCGCCGCTGGCGGCTCGCGCCCGGCTCGCCGAGCCGTTCGGGGTGGCGAGCCTCGACGCGTTCGGCAGCTTCACCGACGAGGAAGCGATGGCCGGGCTGCTGGTGCTCGACTACGTGCGCGACAGCCAGGCCGGACGCCTGCCCCGCCTGTCGCGGCCGGCTCCGCGCGGCGATGCCGGACTGCTCGGGCTCGATCCGGCGACACGCACCAGCCTGGAGCTGCTGCGTGGCCGCGACGGCAGCAGCGAGCACAGCCTGCTGGCCTGCGTCAGCCGCACCGTGACCGCGCCGGGCGGCCGGCTGCTTGCCGGATGGATCGCATCGCCGCTGGCCGAACTCGACCCGATCGCGGCCCGGCAGGATGCGTGGCAGTTCCTGGCCGGCGAGCCGGACGCCGCCGCGTCGCTGCGCACCGCGCTGCGCGGCGTGCCGGACATCGCGCGCGCGCTCGGCCGCCTTTCGGTCGGACGCGGCCAGCCGCGCGACCTCGCAGCCCTTCGCGACGGCCTGTTCGCGGCCCGCGAGGCGGCGTCGATCCTGCAGCGCCCGGCGGGCGCCCTGCCCCGCCTGCTGCACGAGGCCGCGACCTGTCTGGGCGGCGCCACCGGGCTGGAGGCGCTGCTCGAGCGGGCGCTGGCGGCCGACCTGCCCGCCCGGCTCGAGGAGGGTGGCGTGATCGCGGCCGGCTTCGACGGCGAGCTCGATGCCGAGCGGGCGCTCCGCGACGACAGCCGCCGGGTGATCGCCGGGCTGCAGCTGGATTATGCGCAAGTCTATGGCGTCGCCAGCCTCAAGATCAGGCACCATGCGCAGCTGGGCTACGTGATCGAGGTGCCGGTCTCGGCGGCGGCACAGTTGCGCACGCAGCCGTCGCTGGTGCTGCGGCAGGGAACTGCCGGCAGCGCGCGCTTCGCCACCGCCGAGCTGGCCGAGCTCGATCGGCGCATCGGCGAGGCGGCCGACCGGACGGCACGCCGCGAGCGGCTGGTGTTCGAGACGCTTGTCGCGGACGCGCTGGGCCGGCCCGCCCTGCCGGCGATCGCCGACGCGCTGGCGCTGCTGGACGTGGCGCAATCCTGCGCGCAGCTGGCGATGGCCGGGCGCTGGTGCCGGCCGGTGCTGAGCGATGACGCGACGTTCTGCCTGACCGCCGCCCGGCATCCGGTGGTGGAAGCGGCCCTCACCCGCACCGACCGGTTCACCCCCAACGACTGCGACCTGTCGCCGGAGCGGCGGGTGATGCTGCTCACCGGGCCGAACATGGCCGGCAAGTCGACCTTCCTGCGGCAGACGGCGCTCGCGGTGGTGCTGGCGCAGTCCGGCCTGCCGGTGGCGGCCGAGCAGGCCAGGATCGGGCTGGTGGACCGGCTGTTCTCGCGCGTCGGCGGCACCGACGACCTGGCGCGCGGCCGCAGCACCTTCATGGTCGAGATGATCGAGACCGCCGGCGTGCTGAACCTCGCCGGGCCGCGCTCGCTGGTGGTGGTGGACGAGATCGGGCGCGGCACCTCCACCCTGGACGGGCTGGCGATCGCCTGGGCGGTGCTGGAGTCGCTGCACGGCGCGCAGCGCTGCCGGACGATCTTCGCCACCCACTTCCACGAGCTGGGCGAGCTGGCCGAGACCCTGCCGGCCCTGTCGCCGCACACCATGAGCGTGCGGGAATGGAAGGGCCAGGTGGTGTTCCGCCACGAGGTGGTGCGCGGCGTGGCCGGCCGGAGCTGGGGGGTGCACGTGGCCCAGCTGGCCGGCGTGCCGGAACCGGTGGTGCGTCGCGCGGCCCGGCTGCTGGCCAGCCTTGAGAAGATCCGCGCCGCCGCGAAGCCGCCGCTGCCGCTGTTCGCAGCCCTCGGCGCGCCGCCGGAGCCGGCCGTCACGCCGGCTCCGGCGCCAGACCGGCTCGCCCAGGCGCTGGCAGCCCTGGACCCGGACACGCTTACGCCGCGCGAGGCGCTGAACGCCCTGTATCGACTGAGATCGATTTTTGCTGCAGCGCAGGATGATGCTGTCGCGGGAGCGGGCGACGCGCTAGATTAGCGCTGCAATGCCGCCAGCAGCTTCACCGTTCACCGACCCCGAACACGCCGCCCGCCTGCTCGCCTCGGCCCTTGCCAGGCCGATGGACGCCGGACCGACGCTACGGGCTGCGGCGATCGCCCTGTTCCGCCGCCACCTGACGCGGATCCAGCAGAGCGTGCGCGACGATTTCGAGCAGCACCTGATCAATGGCGAGACGGCGGCGCGCTGCCTGTCGGCGCTCGCGGACGGGCTGATCCGCGCGCTGCACGACGTCACCCTCAGCGGCGCGCTGCAGGACGCGCCGGCACCGGATCGGGCCACGACGCGTGCCGACGAGCCGGAGATGACGCTGGCGATCGCCGCCACCGGCGGCTACGGCCGCGGCACGCTGGCGCCGTTCAGCGACATCGACCTGCTGTTCCTGACCGACGAGGAGCCGTCCCCGGTGATCCTCGCCGCCGTCGAGTCGATGCTCTACTTCCTGTGGGACCTCGGGCTCAAGGTCGGCCATGCCACGCGCTCGGTCAGCCAGTGCATCGCCGAGGCGGCGGAGGACACCACCGTCCGCACCACCCTGCTCGATGCCCGCCGGATCGCCGGCGACGAGCCGCTGTTTGCGATGTTCCAGGCCCGCTACATCGTCGCCTGCGTCGAGGCCGGTCCCGGCGCCTTCATCGCCGCCAAGCAGCGCGAGCGCCTCGCCCGGCATCAGCGCTACGGCGAGAGTCCGTTCCTGGTCGAGCCGAACATCAAGGAAGGCCGCGGCGCGCTGCGCGACATGCAGACGCTGTACTGGCTCTGCCGCTACAGCCTCGGCACCCGCACCTTCGCCGACCTGGCCCGGCCGGCACCAGGCCGGGCGCCGCTGCTGACCGAGCAGGAAGCCAAGCGCGCCGGCCGGTCGTGGGACTTCCTGTGGACGGTGCGCTTCCATCTGCACTACATCGCCGGCCGCGCCGAGGAGCGGCTCACCTTCGACATGCAGCCGGTGGTGGGTGCGCGCATGGGCTACACGCATCACGGCCGCCAGGTCGGCGTCGAGCGCTTCATGCGCCACTACTTCCTGACCGCGCGCGAGGTGATGCGGCTCACCCACATCCTGGAGCCGCAGGTGCTGCGCGAGGCGCTGGGCGCGCCGGCCGTGGTGCCGGAAGCGGACGCGGCCCTGCGGGCGGCCGGCTTCGTGCTGGCGGACGGGCAGATCATGCCGGCACCCGGCATCTGCTTCAACGCCGAGCCGATCATGATGCTGCGCCTGCTGGCCTGCGCGCGCGAGCGCAGGCTGGCGATCCATCCGCTGGCCATGCACGCGCTGATCCGGTGGGAACGGCGCGCTGCCTCGCTGCGCGGCGACGCGGAGGCCAACCGCATCCTGCTTGCCCTGATCTGCGGGGAGCGCCCGACCCGGCGCGGACATCCGGGGTCCGACGAGGCGGTGCGCCGCGAGGAGCTCCGGCGCAGCGAGCCGGCGCGTTCCGGGGCGCGCTGGCTGCACGTGCTGAACGAGACCGGGCTGCTCGGCCGCCTGATCCCGCCCTGGTCGCGCATCGTCGGCCAGATGCAGTTCGACAGCTACCACGTGTTCACCGTCGACGAGCACACCATCGAGGCGGTGCGCATCCTGGGCACGCTGGAAGCCGGCCTGCTCGCCGAGGAAACGCCGGTCGCCAACGACCTGGTCGAGGACCTGCAGTCGCGGCGCCCGCTCTATGTCGCGACGCTGATGCACGACATCGCCAAGGGCCGCGGCGGCGATCATTCCGGTCTCGGCTCTGAGATGGCGCTGCAGCTCTGCCCGGCACTCGGCCTGTCGGCGGAGGAAACGGAGACGGTCTCCTGGCTGGTGCTGCATCACCTGCTGCTCAGCCAGACCGCGTTCCGGCGCGACATCGACGACCCCAAGACCATTCTCGACCTCGCCGACACCATCCAGTCGCCGGAACGGCTGCGGCTGCTGCTGATCCTGACCATCATCGACATGCGGGCGGTCAGCCCCAAGGTCTGGAATGCGTGGAAGGCGACGCTGCTGCGCGAGCTGTATTCGCGCGTGGCCGAGGTGCTGGCCGGCGGCCTTGCCACCACCGAGCGCGACGTGCGCGTGGCGCGCGCCAAGGAGGCCGCCTCCGTCCTGCTGGAGGAGGACGGCTTCGATGCCGGCGAGATCGCCGCCTTCCTGCAGCTCGGCTATGGCGGCTACTGGCTGTCGTTCGAGCCGGAAACCCACGCCCGTCATGCGCGCATGATCCGCGACAGCGCCGAGCGCCAGGCGCCGCTGACGGTCGACACCCAGCCGCTGCCGGCGCGCGCGGTGACCGAGGTCACGATCTACACCTCCGACCATTCCGGCCTGTTCAGCCGCATCGCCGGCGCGCTGGCGGTGGCCGGCGCCTCCATCGTCGATGCGCGCATCCACACCATGACCAACGGCATGGCGCTCGACACCTTCTGGGTGCAGGACGCGGCCGAGGACACGTTCGATGCGCCGCACCGGCTGGCCCGGCTGTCGGTGCTGGTCGAGCAGGCGCTGTCCGGACGGCTCGATCTCGACGACGAGATCGCCCGGAGCTCCGGCAGCCTGACCGGACGACGGATGCGCGCCATCCACGTGCCGCCGCGGGTGGTGATCGACAACCGCGCCTCCAACGCCCACACCGTGATCGAGGTGAACGGGCGCGACCGGCCGGGACTGCTGCACGACGTCACCGCCGCGATGAGCCAGCAGGGCATGCAGATCGCGTCCGCACACATCACCACCTACGGCGTGCGCGCCGTCGACGTGTTCTACGTCAAGGACATGTTCGGGCTGAAGGTCAGCAGCGAGCGCAAGCTCGACGAGTTGCGCGAGGCGCTGGTGGGCGTGCTCACCCGTGCCGAGGAGGCGGTGCCGGTGCTGCCCGAACCGAAACCCTCCCGGCGCCGGAGCAGCGCCACCGCCTGAGGCGTGCGATCGGCGCCGCCAAGCCGCCATCGCGCTCGATCGCCCCTGGACATGGCCGCCCGCCGCGCGCGACGATCGCTTGCGCGGAAGGACGATCGCATGGCCGCCTGCCTGAGCCGCCGCAGCCTGTGCTTGAGCCTGCAGGCGCTGACCGGCGAGCCCGCGGTCACGGCCGATCCGTTCACGAGCCCGGAAACCCACGATGGCGGTCGCCTTGGCATCCCCGACCGCCTCGGTGCTCGCCCGCATCGAGGCCGGATACGGGGACAGCGCGCGGCTCGTTTCCCGCCGTCGGAGGGACCTGCTGCCAGCCTCTCCGGTCACGGACACCCATGTGCAGAACCGGACCCGGCGACCGGAACTGCAACGACCGTGCCCTCGCCCGCCCGCCTGTGGTCATGGCCGCCTGTGACGGCGCGCCCGCACAGCGGACGGCGATCCTGACCCGGCTCGCCTCGCCCAGGCGCGGCGCACATCGATCGGCCCGCGGGGGCGCGGCATCGGGCGGACCTGCCGGCGCCGGACCCGCTCGGTGAACCGCCAGCAGCGCCGGGCCCAGAACAGGACCGGGTCGCACGCTGCCGCCGGTCCGGACGCGTTCCGCACCCTGCTGGCCGAGGCGGTGCGGCATCACCGCTCCGGACGCCTGTCGGATGCCGATGCCCTGTATCGTCAGATCCTGCAGATCGATCCGGGGCATGCGGACAGCCTGCATCTGCTGGGCGTGCTCGCGCTCCAGGCCGGACGCTTCGAACGCGCCATCGAGCTCATCGGCAGGGCGATCGCGCGCGAGGGCCGCAATCCGGAGTTCCATTACAACCTCGGAAACGCGGTCGCCGGGGTTGGCCGTCCGGGCGACGCCGTTTCGTGCTTCCGGCAGGCGATCCTGCTGCGGCCGGATCATGTCGCGGCGCACGGCAATCTCGGGGGCATCCTGACGATGCTGGATCGTGCCGAGGACGGCATCGCCTGCTTGCGCAAGGTCGTGGCGCTGACGCCCGACGACAGCAGCGGGCACTACAATCTCGGCCAGGCCCTGGCGCGGCAGTGGCGTCTCGACGATGCCGTCGCGGCCCTGCGTCGCTCGATCGCGCTCCGTCCGGATGCCGATGCCTGGAACACGCTCGGCAACCTGCTGCGAGATGTCGGACGCGCCGGGGAGGCGCTGGCCGCCTATGACGCCGCCCTGCGCATCGACCCGACCGACCTCGCGCTGCGATCCAACCGGATCCTGGTCGAGAACTACCTCCCGGCAGGGCCCTCCGACGATGCCGGCGGGCTGGCGCGGCGCTTCGGCACCCTCGCCTCGTCCCGGGCGCTGCGGCCGTTCCGGAACTGGACGATCCGGCCCGAGGCCGGCCCGATCCGGATCGGACTCGTTTCCGGCGATCTGCACAACCATCCCGTCGGCTATTTCCTGGAAAGCCTCCTGAGCAAGGCCGATCCCGAAAAGGTCGTCTTCCTGGCGTTCCCGGCCCAGCTTCACGAGGATGAGCTGACGGCCCGGATCAGGCCGTTCTGCGCAGCCTGGACACCGATCGCCGGCCTGGCCGACGAGGCCGCCGCGCGCCTGATCCATGGCCAGGGCGTCCAGCTGCTGCTGGATCTCTCCGGTCATACCGCCGCCAACCGGCTGCCGCTGTTCGCGTGGCGGCCGGCGCCGGTGCAGGCCACGTGGCTCGGCTATTTCGCGACGACCGGCGTGGCGGAGATCGACTACATCGTCGCCGACGAGACGATCCTGCCTGAAGCGGCGTCCGCATGCTTCACCGAAACGCCGTGTCGCCTGCCGGGGATCTACTACTGCTTCACCCCTCCGGCTACGTCGATCGAGGTCTCGCCGCTGCCTGCGCGCGCCGGCGGCGCGCTGACCTTCGGATGCTTCAACAACCTCGCCAAGATCAATCATCGCGTGGTGGCCGTGTGGGCCCGCGTGCTCGACGGAGTTCCTGCCAGCCGGCTGATGCTGAAGGCGGCCCCGCTCCGGGACCACGGCGTTCGCGCATGGATGCGACAACGCTTCGCCCGGCATGGCATCGCTGCCGACCGGCTGCTGCTCGAGCCGGCCTCGTCGCGCGAGGACTACCTGCGCGCCTATAACGGCATCGACATCGCGCTGGATCCGTTCCCCTTCCCCGGGGGCGCCACGACCTTCGAGGCGCTGTGGATGGGCGTGCCGGTGCTGACCAGGGCCGGCGACACGCTGCTGTCACGGGTCGGCGAAACGATCATGCGCCAGGCCGGCCTGCCCGACTGGCTTGCCGTCGACGAGGACGACTACGTGCGCAGGGCGTGCCGCCTGGCCTCCGACATCGACCGGCTCGCCGGTCTGCGAGGCGGCCTGCGGGCGAAGGTGCTGGCCTCGCCGCTCTTCGATGCCGAACGGTTCGCGCGCCGCTTCGAGGCCGCGGCGGCAGGCATGGTGAGCCGCGGCGTCGCGACTGGCGGCTAGCCGGCTGCGGCGGCTTCCTGGCGGAGTGCGGCCGTCAGCATCTCGATCGGGGCCAGCCAGGCCTGCTCGGGCGGCAGCGGCGCCTGCTGCCGGAACTGGCGCAGCGACGGATACCACAGGCTGCGTCCGGCCTCGTCGACGAACCCGTCCTGCCAGCGCCAGTCGCCGCCGAACCGGTTGAGCAGCCAGACCGGACGGCCAAGCGCGCCGGCGAGATGGGCGATCGCCGTGTCGACGCTCACCACGAGGTCGAGCTGCTCGATCAGCGCCGCCGTGCGGGCCAGATCGCCGGGCGGGCCGGCGGGGTGGCTGATCCACAGGCCTGGCGGAGGCGCCTGCGCGGCGGCTTCGCCCTGCTGCAGCGAAACCAGGCGCAGGCCGGGCACGTCGGCGAGCCGCGCCAGCGCGTCGAGCCGGAGCGAGCGTCTGCGGTCGAAGCGGTAGCCCGGACTGCCGGCCCAGCAGAGCCCGACCTTCAGCCCGTCGCCGAGAGAGCGGACCCAGTCGGACGCGGCCTGGCGCTCGAGCCCCGGCGCCTGCAGGTAGGCCCCGGCTGGCGGGGCCGCGACCTGCTTCAGCAGGGCCGGCAGGCTGAGCAGGCTCGCCTGCACCGTGCAGGAGCCGGCCTCCGGCCCGGGCACGGCCAGAACCTGGCAGCGACTGGACGCGAGGCAGGCGGCGAGGCGCTGCAGCGCCTTGGGCAGCAGCAGCCGGACCGGCACCCGGTCGGCCGCGAGCGGCACGTAGCGCAGGAACTGGATCGCATCGCCCAGACCCTGCTCGGCATGCAGCAGCAGGGTCGCGCCGTCGCCAAGCGGGCGCCCGTCCCACTCGGGCAGCCCGGACGGAGGCTCTGGCAGCAGGGCCCGCCTGGCCTCGAAGGCCGGCCAGCCTTCCGCCTGGCGACCGGCCGCCAGCAGCACCGTCGCGCGATTGAAGCGCGCGCGGGCCGCATCCAGCGAGCCGGGCGGCGTGCGCGCTTCCACGGTCAGGAAGCAGGCCTGCGCCTCGTCGTGACGGCCAAGATCGGCGAGCACGCTGCCGCGATTGACCAGGATGCCGTCCTGCTCGGGCGCCAGCGCGGCAGCGGCCGCAAGCTGCCGCTCGGCCTCGGGCAGCAGGCCCTGCGCCATCAGCACGAGGCCGAGATTGCTGCGCGTGGCCGCCGTCGCCGGTCCCGCCGCCGCTGCGCGCCGCAGCAGCGCCGCCGCCTCGTCAAGCGCGTTGCGCTCGAACAGCAGGCCGCCGAGATTGGCCAGCGCGGCGGGATCTGCCGGCGCCAGCGCCACGGTCCGGCGGAACGCCGCTTCCGCCTCCTCGAGCCGGCCCTGCCCGCCCAGGGCGGCGCCGAGACGATGCCACGCGCCCGCATCCTCCGGGGTTTCGGCGGCCGCGTCATGCAGGCTGGCCAGCGCCTCCGGAAGACGCCCGGCCTGGCCATGCAGGCGAGCCAGCAGGGCGCTGGCACCCGGTGCCAGGGCTGCCGGCGTGGCGTGGCCGGGATCGCGGCGGACCGCCTGGCTCGCCGCCGCCGCCGCCTCGGCGGGCCTGCCGAGCGACTCCAGCGCCAGCGCCAGCGCCAGCTGCGCGCGCGGATCGTCCGGGTCGCGCAGCACCGCCACCTGCAGCGCCGCGCGCGCTTCCTCCCCATGCCCCTGCTGGCACAGCGCCAGGCCAAGATTGAGGTAGTAGTGGGCGACCTCCGGCCGGGCGGCGACGGCCCGGCCGATGAAGGCGATCGCCTGCCCGCTCTGGCCGCGTCCGAGCGCCAGCACACCCAGCCCGTGCAGGCTGTCGGCCTGGTCGGGCTGCAGGGACAGCGCCTGCCTGTAGAGCCGGTCCGCCTGGTCGAGCCGGCCAGCCTGGTGCTGTCGCAGGGCGTCGGCCGTCAGGAGATCGGCCTGGCGCGTCGCGCGTCGGCGCGCGCCGATCC
>CAXTZG010000046.1:9362-30205 GCA_964248625.1 uncultured Acetobacteraceae bacterium
TCATGACCGCATCATGGCGTCCTTCCTGCGCCGGCGCGACCGGTCGGCCGAGCTTTCCCGCCGCGCCAGGTCTGCTATTGCAGGATGCAACGCGGTCAGGAGCGGCAGATGCAGGCCTACCAGGCGCTCGAACGACGCTTCGCCCGGCTCAGCCGGCTGGGCGGGGCGCTCGGCATTCTCAACTGGGACAAGGAGGCGATCATGCCTCTGGGTGCGGCGACGGAACGGGGCGAGCAGATCGCCACCCTGTCGGTCATCCGCCACGAGCTGCTGACGGCTGCCGAAACCGACGAGCTGCTCGGGCAGGCCGAGCGGGACGAGGCGCCGTCGCTCGATGCCTGGCAGGCCGCCAACCTGCGCGAGATGCGGCGGCAGCACGCGCATGGCACCGCGGTCCCTGCCGATCTGGTCGAGGCGGCCTCGCGCGCCGCGACCGGCTGCGAGGTGGCCTGGCGGCAGGCGCGCGCCGACAGCGACTTCGCCGGGCTGCTGCCGCGGCTGGCCGTGGTGCTGGACACCCAGCGCGCGGTGGGTGCTGCCAAGGGCGCGGCACTCGGGCTGTCGGCCTATGACGCGCTGCTCGACCAGTATGATCCGGGGACCAGCCAGGCCTTCATCGACCCGGTCTTCGCCGAACTGCGCGCCGGGCTCCCGGCGCTGCTGGCCGAGGTGATCGAGCATCAGAGTCGTCTGCCGGCACCGCTGCCCCTGCCGGGCCCGTTCCCGGTGGAGATCCAGCGCGGGCTCGGGCAGCGGCTGATGCAGGCGGCCGGCTTCGACTCCAGCCGGGGCCGCCTCGACGTCAGCACGCATCCGTTCTGCGGCGGCGCCACCGATGATGTCAGGATCACCACCCGCTACGACGAGACGGACTTCTCCACAGCGCTGATGGGCGTGCTGCACGAGACCGGCCACGCGCTCTACGAACAGGGCCGGCCGCGCGAATGGCTGGCGCAGCCGGTCGGGCAGGCGCGCGGCATGACGCTGCATGAGAGCCAGTCGCTGCTGGTCGAGATGCAGGCCTGCCGGGGCGATGCGTTTCTCGCCTATCTGGCGCCGCTGCTGCGCGCCGCGTTCGGCGACAACCCCGCCTGGGACGCCGCGAACCTGCGTCGCCACTACCGGCAGGTGGTGCCGGGACTGATCCGGGTGGATGCCGACGAGGTCACCTATCCCGCCCATGTGCTGCTCCGCTACGAGCTGGAGAAGGCCATGGTGTCGGGCGACCTGGCGCTCCGCGACCTCCCTGGCGCCTTCAATGACGGGCTGCATGCGCTGCTGGGCGTGCGGGTGCCGGACGACCGGCGCGGCTGCCTGCAGGACATCCACTGGCCGGCCGGGCTGTGGGGCTATTTCCCGACCTACACGCTGGGAGCCCTGACGGCAGCCCAGCTCTACCGTGCGGCGCTGGCGGCGGAGCCGGATCTGGAGGCTGGTCTGGCCGCCGGCGACTTCACGCCGCTCGTGCGCTGGCTGAGGCGGCATGTGCATGAGCGCGGCAGCCAGGTCGACACCGCCACCCTGGTGCGGGACGCGACCGGCCAGCCGCTGACCGCCGCGATCTATCAGGCTCACCTGAGGCAGCGATATCTGGGGGGCGGCCCGGCCTAGCCGCCGTCACGCCGGCAGTGGACAGGCCGTGCCCCGCAAGGGCCGGGACGCGGCGTCAGTTCACGCTGACGAGCGAGGCCGGCATCGGCATCAGCATGCCGCTCTCGGTCGCCGCCACGGTGCCGAACGCGAAGGTCAGGATCGCGCCGGTCAGAAGGACAAGTCGTGCCATGGTCGAGGTTCCGGTTTCGTCTGGTGAATCGCTCGTGGCGGAAAGCTGCGGCGGGTGTTGAGTTCGTTTCACATTCGGGTCAGGTCCGTCCGCGGACGGCTGCTGCTGGCGATGGTGGCGCTCGGATGCGCCAGCGCGCGCGCGGACGACTCCCCGCCTGCCGCGCCGGATGCCGGCCCGCGGACCGGCGCCGCACCGCGCCCTGCGGGCGCGGAGGCGCTGACGGAGCGGGCGCGGTCGATGCAGCAGGTCTGGAACGGCGTCGCCGTGGCTGCCGACGGACGCACCTTCGTGGTGCTCCCGCGGCTGGCCAATCCGCCGGGCGTGTCGCTGGCGCAGCTTGCGGCCGACGGCAGCCTGATCCCCTACCCGGACGCGGCCTGGAACGGCACGGAAACGCGGGACGCGCGGGCGGCGCCGGCAGCCGCGACCGGCACGCCGCCCGACTCGAAGGCGGCGCCCGGAACGACGTTCATTGGGCTGAACGCGGTCCGCCTGGCGCCCGACGGCGCGCTCTGGGTGGTCGATACCGGGTCGCCCGGCTTCGGCAAGCCCATGATCGACGGCGGCGCGCGCCTGATCCGCATCGATCTCGCGACCAACCAGGTCAGTCGGGTGCTGACGCTGCCTGCCGTCGTGCTGCGTCCCAGGAGCATGATCGACGACATCCGCTTCAACGGCGATCATGCCTACATCACCGACGCGGGCGCACCCGGGCTGATCGTGCTCGACCTCAGGTCCGGCAGCTTCCGGCGCGTGCTGGACCACGATCCGGCGCTGACCGCGCAACGCCCGATCGTGGTGGATGGCGAGACGCTCAAGGGGCCGGACGGCAAGCCGGCGATGATCCAGGCCGACCAGCTCGAAGTGTCGCCGGACGGCCGCACGCTGTTCATCCAGCCGCTCTGTGGGCCGATGTCGCGCATCGCCACGGCACTGCTGGACGACGCGCAGGCGCTGCCGAAGACGCTCTCCGCCGGGATCGGCTTCTGGTACGACACGCCGGCGCTGGGGGGCACCGCGATCGGGCGGGACGGCACGCTCTACCTGAACGACCTGGAGACCGACAGCATCCTCACCCTGTCGCCGACCCGGACCCTGACGCTGCTGATCCACGACGCGCGCCTGCACTGGGCGGACGCGCCGTTCCTGGCGGCCGACGGGACGCTGACCGTGCCGGTGCCGCAGCTCGACCGGGCGGCGCCGTTCCATCACGGCCACAGCCAGATCCAGTTCCCGGTGTCGCTCTACGTGCTGAAGCCAGCGGGGCCCGCAGGTGGGGCGCCAGCCACCGCGCCGGCTGCGAAGTGAGCCGCAACCGCCCCTGACCGGGGACAGACCGCACCGGTCGCGGCAGGCCTTCGCGTTGAGCCGCCGTTTTTGTATGCTCGGCGCGATGCACTATGTTTCCACCCGCGGCCGGGCGCCGCGACACGACTTCTCCGGCGTCCTGCTGGCAGGCCTCGCCGAGGATGGCGGGCTGTATATGCCCGAGGCGTGGCCGGTCTTCTCCGCGGCGGAGTGGCGGGCACTGCGCGGCCTGCCCTATCCGGAGCTGGCGGCCCGCGTGATGGCGCCGTTCACCGCGGGCGCGATCGGCTTCGAGACCCTGCACGCGATGTGCCGGGACGCCTACGCCCATTTCGGCCATCCGGCGATCGTGCCGCTGGTGCAGCTCGACGGCGAGCTGTTCGTCCAGGAGCTGTTCCACGGGCCGACGCTCGCCTTCAAGGACATGGCGATGCAGCTGCTGGGGCGGCTGTTCGACCACGTGCTGCGCCAGCAGGATCGCCGCGTCACCATCGTCGGCGCCACGTCGGGCGATACCGGCTCGGCCGCGATCGAGGCCTGCCGCGACCGCGAGCGGCTCGAGGTGGTGATCCTGCATCCGCTCGGCCGCACCAGCGAGGTTCAGCGCCGGCAGATGACCACCGTGCAGGCGCCCAACATCGCCAACCTGGCGCTCGAAGGCAGCTTCGACGACTGCCAGGACATGGTGAAGGCGATGTTCGCCGACGCGCCGTTCCGCGCCGATCTGCAGCTGAGTGCCGTCAACTCGATCAACTGGGCCCGCGTCGCAGCTCAGATCCCCTATTACGTGGCAGCCGCGCTGGCGCTCGGCGCGCCCGACCGGGAGGTCGCGTTCGCGGTGCCGACCGGCAATTTCGGCAACGTGCTGGCCGCCTGGGCCGCGCGCCGTATGGGGTTGCCGGTCGCGCGGCTGAGCATCGGCTGCAACCGCAACGACATCCTGGCCCGCTTCCTGTCGGCCAACGACATGAGCGTGCGCGGCGTCGATCCGAGCCTGTCGCCCAGCATGGACATCCAGGTCAGCTCGAACTTCGAGCGGCTGCTGTTCGAGCTGCTCGGCCGCGACGCCGACGCCTGTGCGGCGATCATGACCGGCTTCCGGCGCTCCGGCCGCATGGCGGTGCCGGACGGGATCTGGCGCGCCGCCACGAGCCTGTTCCACGGGCTGGCGCTGGATGACGGGGAGACCGGGGCGGAGATCGCCAGGCTGCACCGCGAGGCCGGCTACCTCGCCGATCCGCACACCGCGATCGGCATCGCCGCCGCCCGCGCCGGCCGCATTCCCGGCATTCCCACGGTGGCGATGGCGACCGCCCATCCCGCCAAGTTCCCCGACGCGATCCGGGCTGCCACCGGCCTCACCCCGCCGCTGCCGCAACACCTCGCCGACCTGTACGAGCGTCCCGAACGCTTCCGGGTGGTGCCGAACCGCCTCGACGCCGTCGAGGATGCGGTGCGCGCCGCGGTGCTGAAGAACGTCGCCTGACGCCCCATATCCCGTCCACCCTGTTTCCTTTCCCGCTCCGCCCACGACGCGCCGCCGGCCGTTCCCCCGGCCCCGGCACCAGGAATCCCATGACCGACAGCAGCTTCGACACCATCAATACGACCCGCCTGCCGAACGGCCTGACCATCGTGACCGAGCGCATGGACCGGGTGGAGACGGTGTCTCTCGGCGCCTATGTGGCGAGCGGCACGCGCAACGAGCTCGCCGCCGAGAACGGCGTCTCGCACTTCCTCGAGCACATGGCCTTCAAGGGGACCGAGAGCCGCAGCGCCGCCCAGCTCGCCGAGGAGGTCGAGAATGTCGGCGGCCACATCAACGCCTACACCGCGCGCGAGCAGACCGCCTACTACGTCAAGCTGCTGAAGGAGGATCTGGCGCTGGGCGCCGACATCATCGGCGACATCCTGACCCACAGCACGTTCGCGCCCGAGGAGCTGGAGCGCGAGCGCGGCGTGATCCTGCAGGAGATCGGCCAGGCCAACGACACGCCCGACGACATCATCTTCGACCACTTCCAGGAGACCGCCTTTCCGGGCCAGCCGATGGGCCGCCCGACGCTCGGCACCGACACGCTGATCCGGGCGATGCGGCGCGACACGCTGACCGACTACATGCGGGCGCACTACACCACCGGCAACGTGGTGATCGCCGCCACCGGCAACCTGCATCACCAGGAGGTGGTGGATCTGGCGCAGCGCCACTTCGCCGACCTGCCTTCGGCGGCGCTGGAGAAGCCGGAGCCCGGACGCTACCGCGGCGGCGAGTTCCGGCTGCAGAAGGAGCTCGACCAGGTGCATGTCGTGCTCGGCTTCCCGTCGGTGGGCTATGGCGACCGCGACTATTACGGCGTGCTGCTGCTGTCCACGCTGCTCGGCGGCGGCATGTCGTCGCGGCTGTTCCAGGAGGTGCGCGAGAAGCGCGGCCTGGTCTACTCGATCTACTCGTTCAGCGCGCCGTTCCTGGATGGCGGGCTGTTCGGCATCTATGCCGGCACCGGCGAGGACGAGGCGCGCGAGCTGGTGCCCGTCACGCTGGAGGAGCTGCGCAAGGTGCAGCTCGAGGGCGGCCCGGACGCCGTCCGGCAGGAGGAGCTCGACCGCGCGCGCGCGCAGCTCAAGTCCGGCCTGCTGATGTCGCTGGAAAGCACCGGCAGCCGCTGCGAGCAGCTCGCCCGCCAGCTTCAGGTCTTCGGCCGCATCATCCCGACCGCCGAGACGGTGGCGCGGATCAACGCGGTGACGCTGGCCGACGTGCGTCGCGCCGCCGCCCGCCTGTTCCGCGGCAGCCCGACCCTGACCGCGCTCGGGCCGGTCACGCATATCCCGACGCTTGGCGAGGTCGCCGAAAGTCTCGCGGCATGAGCGACCCGGTGGCGCTGCTGCAGGAGCTGGTGGGTCAGGCGCGCCAGGCCGGCGCCGACGCGGCGGACGCGATCCTGGTATCGGGTACCTCGCTCGGCATCCAGGTCCGTCAGGGCCGTACCGAGGAGCTGGAGCGCTCGGAGCACAGCGATCTCGGGCTGCGGGTGTTCGCCGGCACGCGCAGCGCCATGGTGTCGGCGACCAGCGCCGACCCGGCCGGCTTCCCGCGCCTGGTCGAGCAGGCGCTGGCGATGGCGCGCGTGGTTCCGGAAGACCGGTTCGCCGGCCTGTGCGAGCGCGCCGCCACCGGGCAGCGCCCGACCGCCGACGCGCTGGAGCTCGCCGACGCGGCCGAGCCCGACATCGCGGCCCTGACCGAGCGGGCCGGCCAAGCGGAGGCGGCAGCGCTCGCCATCCACGGCGTCACCAACTCGCAGGGCGGCTCGGCCGGCTTCGGGCGCACCGAGATCGCGCTGGCGACGTCCGCAGGCTTTGCCGGCTGCTATGCCCGCACCAGCCACTCGGTGTCGGCCAGCGTGCTGGCCGGCCAGGGCACGGCCATGCAGCGCGACTACGATTATCATTCCACGGTGCACCTGGCCGAGCTCGACGATGCGGCCGGGATCGGCCGCCATGCCGGCGAGCGGGCGGTGGCACGGCTGAACCCGGTCAAGCCGCGGACCGGCCGCATGCCGGTGCTCTACGATCCGCGCGTGTCGGGCAGCATGCTCGGCCACCTCGCAGGCGCGATCAACGGCGCGTCGGTGGCCCGCGGCACCTCGTTCCTGAAGGAACGGATGGGCACGCGCATCCTGCCCGCCGGCTTGTCGGTGATCGACGATCCGACCCGCCGGCGCGGCCTGCGCTCCAAGCCGTTCGACGGCGAGGGCGTGGCCACCGAGGCGCTGGTCCTGGTCGAGGATGGCGAGCTGCGACACTGGGTGCTGGACGGGCGCAGCGGGCGGCAGCTCGGCCTGCCCAGCAACGGTCGCGCGTCGCGCGGCACCTCCTCGCCGCCGTCGCCCTCGACAAGCAACCTTTACCTGACCGGCGGCACGGTGACGCCCGCGGCGCTGATGGCCGACATTGTCGAGGGCGTCTACATCAACGAGATGATGGGCTCGGCGGTGAACAGCCTTACCGGCGACTACAGCCGCGGCGCGGCAGGCTTCATGATCCGCAACGGCGCGCTGGCCGAGCCGATCGCCGAGTTCACCGTCGCCGGCAACCTGATCGAGATGTTCGCTTCCCTGCAGCCGGCGGACGACCTGACGTTCCGTCGTGGCACCGACGCCCCCACCTTGCGTATCGACACCCTGACGATCGCCGGCGCCTGAGCCGGCTGCAGACGAGGAACCGATCATGAACCCGACGACGTCACGGCAGCGCGCCACCCTGGGCGCAGCGGCGATGGCCCTGTTGCTGGCCGCCACGCCGGCGGTGGCGCCGCTGCTGGCGATCACGGTGCCGACCACGGCAGAAGCGCGTCCAGGCTTCGGAGGCTCGTTCGGCAGCCGCGGCTCCCACACCTACACGGCGCCGCCCTTGACGCGGACCGATCCGGGCGGCGCATCGCCGTTCGATCGCAGCCTGATGCCGCGTCCCAGTGGCGGCCAGTATGGCGAGGCCTATGGCGGCGGCTTCGGTGGCGCGCAGGCGCGGTCCCACCCGTTCGCCGCCGGCTTCGGCGGCGCGTTGCTTGGCGTCGGCCTCGGCAGGATGCTCTTTGGCGGCGGCTATGGCGGCTACGGTGGTGGCGGCGGCATCGGCGGCGTCATCGGGCTGCTGATCGAACTCGCCATCCTGTTCTTCGTCGGGCGCTGGCTGTGGCGCCGCTTCGCCAGCGGCCGGGTGACGTCGAGGCCGCAGATGTTCGGCATGGCCGGCGCGTCGGCGGGGACGAACGCCAACCTCGCGATCACGACTGCGGATTACGGCCAATTCGAACAGGCGCTGCGCGACGTCCAGCAGGCCTGGTCGATGCAGGACCTGCGCAGCCTGTCGCGCTTCGCCACGCCCGAGATGGTCAGCACCTTTTCCGAGCAGATGTCGGACCTCGCCAGCCGCAACCTGCGCAACGTGGTCAGCGCCGTGCGCATGGAGCAGGGCGATCTGTCGGAAGCCTGGAGCGAGCGCGGCCGCGAGTATGCGACGGTTGCGATGCGCTACTCGATGATCGACGTGACGACCGACCTCACCGGCCGGGTTGTCGACGGCAGCCCGGACGAGCGCCAGATGGTGACGGAGCTCTGGACGTTCGTGCGGGCACGCGGCGGCAGCTGGCTGCTTTCGGCGATCCAGCAGGCCCGCTGACCGCCTGGACCTGACCGGACGACACCGGTCAGGCCACCAGCGCCCGGGCGGAGGATGTCCGCGCCGCGATCAGGTCGATCGTCTTGTCGACCAACGCCAGCGTGTCGGGGTCCTGCCGGAAGGCGATCTGCAGCATGTTGTCACGCGAGTCGACGATCCGAGCGGAAATGAGCCGGTCGGTGCTCGGCAGCCCGACCCGCACCTCGTTGCCGACATCGCACGGCCAGTGGCAGATCACGGACGCGCCGCCGAGCGAGATGTTGTCGATCTCCCCCTCGCCCTTGCCGTAGGTGCTGCAATCCAGACGGGCCCGGAGACCGGCACCCGGCACACGCTCGTAGCGTCGCCGGTCGCCGCTCGCCCAGCTCGCGCTCGTCGCCTTGAGGAAGTCGTCGACCTCCGCGCGCAGCGCGGCCGTGACGCATGCCACCTGGTCGGCGGTGCTCAGCACCGAGCGGCTCCTGGTTTCCGACTCGCCCGCCTGCGTGGAAGCGTCGCGCATCGCACGGGTCGCGTTGCCGGTCGCCTGCGAGACCGACTGCACCTGCATGGCGATCTCGTTGGTGGCAAATCCCTGCTCGGCGACCGAGGTCGCGATGGTGGCGGCGGCCTGGCCGGCCTCGGCGATCGCATCGGACACGCTGCGAACCGCAGTCACCGCCTGCACCGTGGCACCCTGGATCGCCTTGATCTGCTCGCCGATGCGGGCCGTGGCCTGGTTGGTCTGGGAAGCCAGCTGCTTGACCTCGCTGGCGACGACGGCAAAGCCCTTGCCGGCCTCTCCGGCGCGGGCGGCCTCGATGGTGGCGTTCAGCGCCAGCAGGTTGGTCTGGCCGGAGATCCGGCCGATGAGCTCGACCACGTCGCTGATCTGCCGGGCTGCCTCGTCCAGGCCTTCCACCGTCTGCGCCGTCGACTGCGCCTGAGCCACCGCATAGTCGGTGGCGCGCGAGACCTGTCCGACCTGGCGGCTGATCTCGCCGCCATTGGCGGTCAGCTCGTCGGTGGCGGCGGCGACGGACGACAGGTTCTGCGCCGAGACGTCTGCATCCCCGGCTGCGGTGCCCATCTCGACCCGGGTGCGGTTCGCGGCATCCGTCATGTCGGTTGCGGCATGACGGACCTGATCTGCAGCCTCGCCGAGCTTGGAAAGAACGCCGGAGATCGTCGTTGCGAAGTCTCGGGTCAGGCGGTCCATCGCCTCCTGGCTGCTGTCGCGCGCGGCACGATCCTCCGCCGCCCTGGCCTCCAGGGTCCGGGCTGTGACGGCAGCGAGACGCAGCGTCTCGATCGCGCGCCCGATCTCGCCGAGCTGGTCGCTCCGGTCGGCGCAGGGTGTCGACCGGTCGAGGTCGCCGCCGGTGATACGGCGCACCGCGTCCGCGAGGCGGCTTAGCGGCCGCATCGTGGACCGCAGCGCCGCCCAGCGGATCGCGCCGACGATGAGGATGACGATCAGGCCGGTGACCAGGCTCTGATGCACGAGCTTCAGCATTGCGGCGTGCGCCTCCGTCAGCGGCACGCCGACGAACAGGATGCCGACCGGGCGACCCGCCGCATCCAGGATCGGCTGGTAGATCGTGAGGTAGGGCATGCCCAGGATGCTGGTCTGGCCGCGATAGATCTCGCCCTTTTCGAGAACCGTGTCATGCACCGGACCGGATGCCAGGCGCACGCCCACCAGCCGGGTGCCGTCGGGCCCGCGCAACGTGGTCGCGACGCGCGTGTCGCCGACGAAGACGCTCGCCGCCCCGCCCGCGATCGCCTGCACGGTATCGACCGCCGTGGCGGCATCGGCGAGAGGATGGCCGTTCAGGGACAGGCTGCCGGCCGGTCCCGCCTGCCACACGGCACCGGTGGCGCCGAGCGTATGCTTGAGCAGGGCCAGGTTGATGTCGAGGGCATGCTGCGCCGTGCCGATCTCCTGGCGACCGACGACGTGCAGCGTCCAGGCCTGGACCGCGATCACCGCGACGATGACGGCACCGAGCGACGCCATGAGCAGCCGCGGCACGATGCCGACCTGTCCGAAATGCATGGGCTTGGTGATGATGGCCATGATCGGTGGTGCTCCCCTGAAGGTGCAGCCACTATCGGGACCAGCGGTTAACGAAACGTGAGCACGGCCGGCGGGGATTGGCGGTTCAGGCGCCGCCCAGCGTCAGGCCATAAAGCAGCAACGCCAGCACCAGCAGCACCAGCAGCACCGCGCGGATGCGGCCGCGCCGGCGGCGCAGGATCTCGGTTGCCCGGACGGGGGCCTCAGCCAACCGCGCGGTCCGCGCAGACGGCGAGGAAGAGGGCTGCGAGATACAGCAGCGAGAAGCGGAACGCCTGCCGCGCCGGCTTGTCGTCGGTCAGGCTGACGCCGGTCGCGTCCTGCCGGTCGCGCAGCACCCGCCACGCGCACAACAGGAAGCCGAGATCGAGCATCAGCGTGATCACCAGATAGATCGGTCCCGTCAGCTGCAGGATCGCCGGTGCCAGCGACACCAGGGTCAGCAGCACGGTATAGAGCAGGATCTGCTGGCGCGTGTGACGCGCACCCCGCACCACCGGCAGCATCGGCACGCCCGCGCGGCCATAGTCGCTGCAGGCGTACAACGACAGCGACCAGAAATGCGGCGGCGTCCAGAAGAACACGGTGGCGAACAGCAGCACCGGCAGCAGCCCGATCTGGCCCGTCGCCGCCGCCCAGCCGATGATCGGCGGAAACGCGCCGGCCGCGCCGCCGATGACGATGTTCTGCGGCGTCGAGCGCTTCAGCCACATGGTGTAGATCACCACGTAGAACAGGATGGAGACGGCGAGCGACCCGGCGGCCACCGCATTGGTCGCCAGACCCATCAGCACCACCGAGAAGACGCTGAGGCCGATGCCATAGAGCAGGGCGTCGGTCGCGGCGACCCGGCCGGCCGGCACCGGGCGGTTCCGCGTGCGGTTCATCAGCGCGTCGATGTCGCGGTCGTACCACATGTTGATCGCGCCCGCGCCACCGGTGGCGATCGCGATGCAGAGGATGGCGATCGCCGCCACCAGCGGATTCACGTGCACCGGCGCGATGAACAGGCCGATCGCCCCGGTGAACACCACAAGCGTCATGACCCGGGGCTTCAGCAACGCCAGCCAGTCTCGGATGTCGGTGCCGAGCCCGTCGGCGACGGGGGCCTGAAGGGTCGTGCTCATGCGGCGGCTCCATGTGGCACCGGCGACGGCAGCCGCCATTCACGGGTCACGGCGCCGGCACCCCAGGGATTGGCCGCAACCGACTGCCGGCGCGACAGCGTGACGCCGACGATCACCGCAAACAGCAGCATCGACAGGCAGGTCAGCGCCACGCCGGCGCCCGCGACCGCCGGGACCGCCCGGATCGGTAGGGCCGCAAGATTGACGCCTGCGAACATCAGCCAGAACTGCAGCCGGCCGGCCGTCTCGGGATAGGGCCTGCCGGTCATCTTGCCGATCCAGTAGTAGAAGCCCGCGAACAGCGCGAACACGGTGCCGGTCGACAGCACGTAGTGCAGCCTGTCGGGCGCGAAGGACCCGGCCGCCGGGTTCCGGCCCGCCATGTCCGGCGCCAGCAGCGCCCCGACCCCGCCGAGCAGCAGCACGGCCGCGAAGCCGAGCGCGAACAGGCCTGGCGTCCGGCGCAGCAGCGACGACCAGCGTCGCGCGGACCCGAGCGTCGCCGTCCAGCAGCCGACGATCGCCAGCGCGGGAAGCACGATCGACAGCGCCCGCAGGCTGCCGCCGCCACCGCTCAGCAGGCCGCCATGCAGCAGCTGATCCGCCCAGGCCAGGAATCCGGCCAGCGCCAGGGCCACCATCGCGCCGATCATGAGCCGGCGGCCGGCCAGCGGACGGCCGCCCAGGCTGCAGACGATCTCGCTGACCAGTCCGAAGCCCGGCAGGATCATGATGCAGACACCGGGATAGCCGAGCACGCCGAACAGGTGCTGCAGCGGCACCGAAGGCGGCACGCCGTGCAGCGCCATCACCGTCAGCGCCGCCATCAGCATCGGCACCGTCACCACGGCAAGGCAGCCTGCGATCAGCTGCGACCAGGCGAACAGCGGCATCGCGCCCAGGCTCATGCCCGGGTCGCGCATGTTCAGCAACGTCGCCACGAGGTTGATGGAGCAGAGCAGGATGGCGATGCCGGACACGTGCAGGCCGATCAGCAGCAGCACGCCCGACGTGCTGGCCAGCAGGCCGCCCAGCGTCAGCAGCAGGCCGCACACGATCAAGCAGAACGACACGGCCGCCAGGCGCGGGAAGGCGGTGTCGCTTGCGCCGATCTGCAGCGGAACGAACCATGTGCCGAAGCCGCCGAGCAGGGCCGGGATGATGGAAAAGAACACCAGCACCAGCCCGTGCTGCAAGGCGATCGCCCGCCAGGGTTCGAGCGCCGCCCCGGAACCCGTCGCCGTCGGCAGCCTGAGCCACAGCGAGAGCACGCCGCCCACCAGGCCCGCCACCACGGCGAACAGGATGAAGCAGGTGCCGGTATCCATATGGTCCGGTCGACCGGGGGTTGGCGGCATGCTGGTCATCGTCTTTCAGGCCAGCGGCGCTCGGCCGCGCAGTGTCGCGCGGCGGCCCGGTCGCGTCGAGGACGATATGGGAGCGCCTGCCGCCCGGAACACCGGCCGGCGATGCCCGCCTCTCGGCTTCGTGTCAGCGCGGCTCGTTGCGCAGGGTGACGAGGGTGAACAGCCCCATCGGCGGCACCGGCTCGATCAGGGCTGCGGCAAGGTCGCAGTCGGGCAGCAGCGACTCCATCGCGAAATCGGGATGCCAGCCCAGCGAGTGCGAGGCCCGCGCCATGCCGCGCTCGAGAACCAGACGGATGCCGCCCTGCGCCAGGAAGTGGTTCACGAACAGGATATGCCCCCCGGGGCGAACGACGCGCTTGAGTTCGGCCAGCAGCCGACGCGGATTGGGCACCACGGAAGCCACGAACATCGCCACCGCGATGTCGAACGAGGCCTCGGCGAAGCTGGTCTCCTCGGCGTCCATCTCCAGCAGCGCATCGACGTGCGGCATGCGGGCGGCGCTGGCCCGATGACGGGCACGCTCGAGCATCGCGCTCGACAGGTCGATCCCGGTGATGCGCTTGTCGGGCACGTAGTGCGGCAGCGCCAGCCCGGTGCCAACGCCGACCTCGAGAACCCGCGTGCCCGGCAGCCGGTTGACCGACTCGACGGCGCGGCGCCGGCCGAATGCAGACACGCCGCCGAAGACCCCGTCATAGATCCCGGCCCAGCGCTGGTAGGCCGCCTTGACCGCGTCCGCGTCCAGCGCCGAACGCGGCACCGGGCCAGACAGGCCGGTGACCGGCACCGAGGCGGCCGGCGGCTCATACAGATTCCCGGGCCCGTTCATCGGACCGACTTCCGGGGACGGCGCGCAGAGAACAGGGACGATATCGATCGAATTGTCATCGAGGACTTGGCTCAGGGAGTCGCATCTGTGCCCTGCCCGGGCGCAGCCATCAAGAGCATCTGACGACGAGAGCCGCTCCGGGAGGCGGAAGGTTTGGCGGTTCGCGCGAACTGCGGCTATCGTGGCGCGGACGTCACGGCGCCGCTCCCGGTGCCGGACGCTTCGGTCGGGGGGGATCCACGAGATGCTGATCGCGATTCTCGCAACCCTGACGGTCGTCGCGTGGACATCCATGGGCGCCTATTATTTCCGCCTCGAGATCTACCAGTGGCTCGACAACCGCTTCGGGCCGGCAAACCGGCCGCGCAAGCCGGAACGGCCGCGCCGCCGGATGTACGACTGAGCCTGCCGCCGGGCCCGCCCGGTCAGCCGGCACCCGCCCGCCGCGCCTCGATCCGGTCCCAGATCAGGGCGGCGGTGTTGACGCCGTCGAAGCGGTCGATCTCCTGCAGGCCGGTCGGCGAGGTCACGTTGATCTCGGTCAGCCAGTCGCCGATCACGTCGATGCCGACGAAGGTCAGGCCCCGCTCGCGCAGCATCGGGCCGATCCGGCGGCAGATCTCCCCTTCCCGCACCGTCAGCTGCGACTTACCGGCCTTGCCGCCGACATGCATGTTGGAACGCGCCTCGCCGGCGGCGGGAACCCGGTTGATGGCGCCGATCGGCTCGCCGTCGGCCAGGATGATGCGCTTGTCGCCCTGGCGCACCGCCGTCTCGTAGCGCTGGATCATCAGCGGCTCGCGCGAGGCCTGGAAGAACATCTCCAGCAGCGAGGCCAGGTTCTCGTCATCCTCGCGAATGCGGAACACCCCTGCCCCGCCATTGCCGAACAGCGGCTTGACGATGATGTCGCGATGCTCGGCCCGGAAGTCGCGGATCGCCTGGAGGTCCCAGGTGATCAGGGTCGGCGGCATCAGGTCGGGAAAATGCGTGACCAGCAGCTTCTCCGGCGCGTCGCGCACCGAGCGCGGATCGTTCACCACCAGGGTGCCGCCGCCTTCCGGCGTGTGGATGTGCTCGAGCATGTGGGTGGCGGTGATGTAGGCCATGTCGAAGGGCGGGTCCTGGCGCATCAGCACCACGTCCATCGAGGCCAGATCGAGTACCTGCTCGGTGCCGATCGTGGCGTGGCCGCCCTGCACCCGCTGCACCGTCACCGGCCGGGTCCGGGCGGTGAGCCGCTCCACCCGCGCCTCGCCAGGCGCCGCCTTGCCCTCGCGCAGGCTCATGTCGCGCACGCCGTAGAGCCAGAGCGCATGGCCGCGCGCCTGCGCCTCCAGCAT
Source organism: uncultured Acetobacteraceae bacterium (assembly GCA_964248625.1). GTDB lineage: Bacteria > Pseudomonadota > Alphaproteobacteria > Acetobacterales > Acetobacteraceae > Lichenicola. Next base: position 24,366 of record CAXTZG010000046.1, read on the forward strand.
CAGCGCGAAGGTGCTGTCGCCGTTGATGTCGATGCCACCGATCGGGTCCATCTGGACCGCGACCTTCAGGTTCCTGGCCATGGGCACGTCCGTTCTCTCACTGTCCGATATGCGACTTCAGCCAGGCCGCCACCGTCGCGTGCCATTGCAGCGAGTTGGCGGGCTTCAGCACCCAGTGGTTCTCGTCGGGGAACACCAGCAGCCGGCTGTCGATGCCGCGCCGCTGCAGCGCGTCGAAGGCGCCGAGCCCCTGCTCCAGGGGGATGCGGTAGTCGTGGCCGCCATGGATGATCAGCTGCGGCACCCGCCAGGCGGCGACATGGGCGGCCGGGTTGAAGCGCTCGTAGGCGGCCGGGTCGCTCCAGGGGGTGTGGCCGGGGCCGCCATGTTCCCACTCGGCGAACCACAGCTCCTCGGTGGCGAACCCCATCATGCGGTCGTCGAACACGCCGTCATGCGTGACCAGGCACTTCCAGGGCGCGTTCCAGTTGCCGGCGATCCAGTTGACCATGAAGCCGCCATAGGAGGCGCCGAGCGCGCAGGCGCGGCTGCCGTCCAGGAACGGAAACTTCGCCAGCGCCGCGGTCCAGCCCTTCTGCAGATCCTCGAGCGGCCGGTCGCCCCAGTGGCCGGAGATGGAGTCCGTAAAAGCCTGGCCGTAGCCGGTGGAGCCGTGGAAGTCGACCATCACCGACGCGTAGCCGAGACCGGCGTAGAATTGCGGGTTCCAGCGATACGACCAGTCATTGCCGAACGAGCCCTGCGGCCCGCCATGGATCAGGAACACGACCGGGTATCGGTGGCCCGGCTGGTAGCCGTCCGGCCTGACCACGTAGCCGTGCACGGTCTCGTTGTTCCAGCCGGCAAAGGCGAACTGCTCGGCCGCCGCCATCTCGACCCCGGCAAGGCGGTCAGCGTCGACATGGGTGAGCTGCACCGGAGCGCCGCCCGCCGCCGGGACGCGCCAGAGCTCGGCCGGGCTGTCGAGGGCGTCGCGCTGGATCACGAGGCCGTCGCCCGCCAGTTCGGCCGCCGTCACGTGGCCCTGGTCGGTCAGCGCCGTAGGCGCGCCGGTCGCGGCGTCGAGCGCGAACAGCTTCGACTGGCCCAGCTCCTCGGCGGTCACGAACAGCCGCCTGCCGTCCCTCGACCAGAGCAGGGTCTCGGCCGACCGGTCCCAGTGCGGATCGATCTCGCGGGTGGCGCCGGTGGCGAGGTCCATGACCATGACGCCGTAGCGGTCGGCCTCGAAACCCGGCCGCTTCATCGCCCGGTAGGCCAGCCTGGTCCCGTCCGGCGACACCACCGGGCCTGCATCCGAGGCCTTGTTCGACGCGGTCAGGTCCTGCGGCGGCGCGCTGCCGTCGGCGGGCGAGCGGTAGATGTCGAAGTTGGTGCTCCAGGGCTCGGTCCTGCCCGCGACGCGCACGGAAAAGAACACGGCCTTGCCGTCCGGGCTGATCGCGTAGTCGTCGGCGTCGCCGAACGGCCGCGAGGGGGTGTCGCCGTCAATGCCCTTCATCAGCGGGGTCGGCTGGCCGGTGGCGGCGCCCTGGTCGTCGAGGGCCAGGGCGAACAGGTGGTTGCGGGTGCCGTCGGCGTACTGGTCCCAGTGCCGCACGAACAGATGATCGAACACCATGCCGTCGGACTTGGCAGCCCGGGTGCGTCCGGAGCGGGCCTTGGTGTCGTCGGGGCTGTCGGTGTCGGGGAACACAGCGAGCGAGACCACGAGGCGGTGGCCGTCTGCGGACAGCCGGAAGCTCGACACGTCGACCGCCAGATGCGTCACCTGCACGGCCGGACCACCGGCGACGGGCAGGCGCCAGACCTGATCCGAGCCGCCGCGGCCGGAGATCACGTAGATCGCGCGCCCGTCGGCCGACCAGCGCGGCTGCAACGCATCGGCGTCCGCCCCGGGCAGCACGGTCGGCGCAGCACCGGGCTCAGTCAGGCTCAGCAGGCGCACCGAGTTGACGCCCTTGTTGCGGTCGAGGTCGGTGGAGCGCAACGAAAAGGCGACGGTGCGGCCGTCCGGCGAGACCTGCGGGCCGGACAGCCGGTCGAGGCTTACCAGATCCTGGGCGGTGAAGGGACGCGCCTGCGTTGGAGCGAGGCCGAGCAGGGTCGCGCCGAGCAGGGCGGCAGCGAGGGTCGTGGAACGGATCGTGCGGGAGTTCATGGACAGGTGTGTGTCACGGATAGGCGATCGCCGTCACCTCCAGCAGCACCGGGCCGCGCGGCGTCGCCAGCCTGACCTCGTCGCCCACCTGCGATCCCATCAGCGCGCGCGCCACGGGGGAAGCCAGGCTCACCTGCCCCTGCTCCAGTGCCGCCTCGTCGACGCCGACGATGGTCACGGTGCGGCTCTGGTCGTCGGCATCGAGAAAGGTGACGGTGGCGCCGAAGAACACCCGGTCGCGCCGGGTCTGCGCCGCCGGATCGACCGGTTGCGCCTTGTCGATGCGCTTGCCCAGGAAGCGCGCCCGCCGGTCGATCTCGCGCAGGCGCTTCTTGCCGTACAGGTAGTCGCCATTCTCCGACCGGTCGCCGTTGCCGGCCGCCCACGACACGATCTCCACGATGCGCGGCCGCTCGTCGCGCATCAGCTGGTGCAGCTCGGCCTGCATGCGCGCCAGACCGGCAGGGGTGATGTAGCGCGCAACGCCCGGCGGCAGGCCCGGCAGCTCGATCTCGTCCTCGTCGTCGTCCGGCTCCATGCGCCGCTATCGCGCGGCTCCCGGCGCAGCGTCAAGCCGGGCACGGGCAGGCGGCCGCAACCGGCCCGCGTCACATCCGGGTCAGCGCGAACTCCACCTTGGCGTCCAGCACCTCGTCCGGCTGCAGCACCGTCAGGCCGCGGTCGGGGATGTCAGGGCGGTTGATCGCGTCGGTCATGTTGCTGGCCGGCTCGACGGCGATGAAGTCGCGTCCCGGCGGCGTGAACACCACCAGGTGGTCGAACGGCGCCTGCGCGGTGACCGTCAGCGCCACCCCCTGCCCCGGCCAGCGCAGAAAGGCGCTGCCGTTCCAGCCGGCATAGCAGTTGTCGAGCGGCGGCCCGTCGGGTGCGCGCATCGGCGAGAAACGCCAGTCGCCCTCGACCGGCAGCCGGGCCGCGGGCAGCGAGTCGGCACCCGCCTGCCACACGCTGCCGGCGGAGAAGCCCAGCTCCACGTCGCCGGCGCGGGGAAAGAACGGATGGAAGCCGAGCCCGACCGGCTGCGGCCGCCGGTCGGTGTTGCGCACACGGATCTGCACGGTCAGCCCGTCGTCGCGCAGGCCGTACTCGATCTCCGCATGGTAGCTGAACGGCCACTGGCCGGGCGGGTCGCGCGGCGGGTTGTGGTCGAGCGCCAGCACGGCGCGCGCCTGCTCCTGCACCGTCACCGTCCAGGCCCGCTCCCACGCGTTGCCGTGGATCGCGTGCGGCTCGCCGCGGAAGTTCTGGTCGAGCTGGAACTGCTCGCCGCCGAAGGTGAAGCGGCCATAGGCGACGCGGTTGGAGAACGGGATCAGCGGATAGGCGGCGACGCTGTCATTGTGCTGGGCGATCAGGTTGGGATCGCTGACCGGGCGGAAGATCTCCACCCCGTCGCGCAGCCAGAAGCCGATCGCGCCGCCCCGCTCGGGCTTCACGCCCAGCACGCACAGTCCTGTCTTCAGCTCGAGCATCGTTCCAGTCCCGTACAGTGATCCCGAGGCTGCAACGGCGGCCGGCCGATCGCGTTCGCCCGGCCCGGTCGGCGTCGCTCAGTCGGCGCCGTCGCCCGCGAGCCGGAACGATCCCGCCATCACCGGCACGCAGCCGCCGCCGACATGCACGCTGTCCACCACGCCACCGCGCCTGGCGGCCCGCACCCGCAACAGGCTCGGACGGCCCATATCGACCCCCTGCCCCACCGAGAGCACCAGCTCGGCCTCCGCCTCGGCCAGCAGGGCGGCCTGCAGCGCTCCGACAGCCGCGGTGGCGCTGCCGGTGGCGGGGTCCTCCGCGATGCCGTCGGCCGGCGCGAACATGCGGGCCTGCAGGTCGGTGCCGGCCTCGTCGGGATCGACGGCGCGGGTATAGAGATACACCCCGCTGGCCGCGTCGCGCGGCAGCAGCGCGGCCAGGGCCGCAGGGTTGGCGCGCGCCCGGCGCAGCGCTGCCCGCGAAGCCAGCTCGACCGCCAGGAAGGCCAGCCCGACGGAGACGACCTCCGGCGGATGCCGGACGAGCAGGATGTCGCCGGCATCGAGCGACAGGCTGGCCGCGACCGGCGCCGCCTCCAGGCGTTGCAGCCGGCGCAGCGGTTCGGGCGCGGTCAGCTCGGCGCCGCACACGGCACCCGCGTCCCGCAGCAGGCGCACCGGCACCAGCCCCGCCTGTTCCTCGAACAGGAAGCTCTCCGGCAGCGGCGCGGGGAAATGCCGCGCCAGCACGAAGCCGGTGCCGACATTGGGATGGCCGGCGAAGGGCAGCTCCTGGGTCGGCATGAAGATGCGGACCCGCGCATGGTGGGCCGGATCCGCGGGCGGCAGCACGAAGCTGGTTTCCGAGTAGTTGAACTCGCGTGCGATCGCCTGCATCTGCGCCGTCGACAGCCCGTTTGCATCGAGCACCACCGCCAGCGGATTGCCGCCGAACAACCGGTCGGTGAACACGTCGACCGTTTCGTAGCGTCGCTGCATCCCCGGGCTCCCCTGTCTGGTTCATGCTGGCCGCGATGAACGCCGGTGCGCAAGGCTCGACGCGCCGCAACCGGAGGCGGACGATGGCGCGGACGGTTATGATGAACCGCCGCCCGAGTCCGGACGGCAGATCGGGGTGCCGCCGATGCGACAGGAAAAGGACGCGCGATGAGCTGGATCGATCCGGTGCGGCTTGCCGGCCGGCATGTGACCCTGGAGCCGTTGCGGACCGATCACGCCGCAGCCCTGATCGAGGCGGTGTCCGACGGTGCGCTGTGGCGGCTCTGGTATACCAGCGTTCCCGAGCCCGACCGGATGGCGTCCGAGATCGCGCACCGTCTGGCGCAGCAGGCGGCGGGCGACGCGGTTCCGTTCGCGGTGCTGGATCACGACGGGCGGCCGGTCGGCATGACCAGCTACGGCCATCTCGACGCCGCCGCGCCCCGTCTGGAGATCGGCTGGACCTGGTATGCGCGCCGTGTGCAGCGCACGGCGCTGAACACCGAGGCCAAGCTGCTGCTGCTGGGCCATGCCTTCGAGACGCTGGGCTGCATCGCGGTGGAGCTCCGCACGCACAGCCTCAACCAGCAGAGCCGGCGGGCGATCGAGCGCCTCGGCGCCAAGCTGGACGGGGTGCTGCGCAACCACCAGGTCGCCCGCGACGGCACGCTGCGCGATAGCTGCGTCTATAGCATCATCGCCTCGGAATGGCCGGCGGTGCGGTCGCATTTGACGTGGCAGCTGGAGCGGGCACGGTAGTGGAAGGCGGCGACAGCTAAAACGGATCGACCACCGTGTCTGGCAACCAGATCAGCTGAAGCTGGCCGAAAGCGGCCGTTCCGCTATCAGGCAAGACAGTAGGAGAAGCGGACATCGGGCCTGCCGGTCGGCCGACTACGCCGGTCCCTCCTGGTGGCAACGTAACTCGATTTAGCTACCGCTGAATTCGACCCACAGCAGCCTCTCGCCACTTTGGCGGCAAGGGCTCCGGCTTTTCCGAAAAGGACGCTATTCCGGGAACGCAGCAATGAACCTCAAGGACGTGCGGCAGCCAGCACACCATCCATCAGCCGCTTGGTCGCCTTATAACAAGAGGCGGCAAAGGCAGCACGACAGACATATCGATTTGGTGATCGAGCACGTTCCAGTAGGCCAAGATCAAGTGT
>CAXTZG010000046.1:30220-30439 GCA_964248625.1 uncultured Acetobacteraceae bacterium
CAGGCGCATGCTACACAAGGTCGACCGCCCAACCTGCTCAACTGCGCAGACCGGTCAAGCAGTTCGAAGCGATGGCGGCGATCGATAACAACGCTTCGCTGGAGGCTCCGTCACGAGCCTGGACGGACATGCCCTGCAATACGCTGGACAGATAACGCGCCCAGGCGGAGCAGTCCGTATCGCCCCGGATCTGCCCATCCTGGATGCCGCGCCGGAGAC
>CAXTZG010000047.1:0-28911 GCA_964248625.1 uncultured Acetobacteraceae bacterium
GCCGATCGCACCGGCCGGCCCGGCGCCGTGCTGGCGGGATTCACCGCCGCCGCCGCCCTGGTCGGCACCGGCTATGCGCCGGCGCGCGGGCTGCCGCTGCTGCTGCTGGTCGGCGTCATCCATGCGGCGGTCCTGGCCCCGCTGACGCCGATCGCCGACGCGCTGACGCTCGGCTCGTCGCGGGGGCGGCCCGGCTTCGAGTACGGAACCGTGCGTGCCGCCGGGTCTGCCGCGTTCATCGCCGGCACGCTGATCTCCGGGCTGGCGGTCGGCTGGACCGGGCTCGGCGTCATCGTCTGGATGAATGCCGGGCTGCTGGCGGTGGCGGCACTGGCCGCGCGGCGCGTGCCGGACCGCATGGCCGGCAACGATGCTGCCGCGACCACGGCCGAGCCGACGACGAGCCAGGCTCCGGCGCGGCCGTCTCACCCGGCCTGGTCGCTGCTGCGGATCGCGGCATTCCGGCGGCTGATGATCGTTGTCGCCCTGATCGGCGGCAGCCACGTGCTGCACGACGTGTTCGCGGTGATCCGCTGGCGCGCCGCCGGGCTGTCGGCATGGCAGTGCAGCGTGCTGTGGGCGATGGCGGTCGGCGCCGAGGTGCTGGTGTTCTTCCGGCTCGGCCCGATGCTGCTGCGCCGCCTCGGCCCGGCGCGGGCGATGATGCTGTCCGCCGCCGCCGGCCTGGTGCGCTGGAGCACGACGGCGCAGACCGCCGCATTCCCGGTCATGGCCGTGGTGGAGCCGCTGCACGGGCTGAGCTTTGCGCTGCTGCACCTGTCCTGCATGGAGATGATCGGCCGCCTGGTTCCGGCCGACCTGGCGGCGACGGCGCAGGCCTTCTATTCGACCGTCGCGCTGGGCGCCATGTCCGCGGCGATCACGCTGGCGGCGGGACCGCTCTATGGCGGCCTCGGCGCGCGGGCCTTTTGGGCGATGGCAGCCTTGTGCGCACTGGCGCTGCCGCTGGCGCACGGCATCCGCCTGCCCGATGCCGCCCGGCCTGGCGGCGTCGGCCGGCCGGTCTCCGGGACGGCCTAGGCGTCGCGTAGCATCAGGAAGCCCGACCCCGCGCCCGGCGGATGGGAGCTAATGTTCCGGCTTCGTGCATTTCCGAGCCCGTCGGGGCGTTGTGGCCGGATCACGAGCCGGACATCCCGGGCTTTCAAGCAGGAGCAGCATCCCGATGACCGAGGCTCGCAGTCCCGTTGATCAGGCCGAGTCCCGGGCGGTGGGGCGGACACGGTCGCAGCAGGTCGCACGCGGCCTGCTTGGCGCCTTTCTGGTGCTCCTGGGCCTGTTCACGCTGCGCGACTTCCTGCCGGCGCTGGCCTGGGCGGTGGTGTTCGCGATCGCCACCTGGCCGCTGTTCAAGCGCGCCAAGCGGCGCTGGCCGCCGGGCCGGCACAACCTCGCCTTGCCGCTGCTGTTCACCGCGATGATCGCGCTGGTGTTCCTGGTGCCGATTTCCTTGATCGCCTTCGAGGCCGCCCGCGAGGCGCAGGGCGTGCTCGTCTGGATGGCGCATGCCCGTCACACCGGCGTGCCGGTGCCGGCCTGGGTGCATCGCCTCCCGATCGGCAGCGACGCCGCCACGAGCTGGTGGCAGCAGCATCTGGCCACTCCCGACGACGCCTCGGAGCTGTTCGCGACCGTCCGGTCGGGCAACAGCCTGCGCATGACGCGCCAGCTCGGCAGCCAGGTCGCGCATCGCAGCACGCTGTTCGCCTTCAGCATCGTGACGCTGTTCTTCCTGTTCCGCGAAGGCGAAACGGTCACCACCCAGATGCTGACCGCAAGCAGGCGGGCCTTCGGCACCCGCGGCGAGCGGATCGGCCGGCAGATGATCGCCTCGGTGCATGGCACCGTGGACGGGCTGGTGCTGGTCGGGCTCGGCGAGGGCTTCCTGCTGGGCGTCGCCTACGCCATCGCCGGCGCGCCGCATCCAACCCTGTTCGGCGTGCTGACCGCGGTGGCGGCGATGATCCCGTTCTGCGCGGTGCTGGCGATCGCGCTCGCCTCCGTGCTCGTGCTGGCACAGGGCTCGGCGGCGGCCGCCATCGTCCTGTTCGTGTTCGGCATGGTGGTGGTGTTCGCATCCGACCATTTCGTCCGGCCGGTGCTGATCGGCGGCGCCACCAAGCTGCCGTTCCTGTGGGTGCTGCTGGGCATCCTGGGCGGCGTCGAAGCCTGGGGCCTGCTGGGCCTGTTTCTCGGCCCGGCGATCATGGCCGCCCTGATCCTGCTGTGGCGCGAATGGACCGGACCGGCGGAGGAGCCGGGCGACGCGATGGCGATGTGAAGGGCTTGCTGGGAGGCGGCTTCGGGGGAAGTTTGGTCGGGCAGGCGGGATTCGAACCCACGACCCTCAGTCCCCCAGACTGATGCGCTACCAGGCTGCGCTACTGCCCGTCCGCCTTGCGGCTGGCCGGATGTAGCAGGGCCGCCTGCGGATCGCAATGCGGCGCCGCCGCCCGGCTAGACGGCGAGGCCCTGACGCATGTCCTGCAGCTCGTCCAGAACCATTTCCAGCAGGTGGCGCAGCCGGCGCACCTCGCCCTCCAGGGCCTCCACCTCGGCCGTCGGCAGGGGTGGCGGCGCCGGCATCCAGGGTTCCGCCGCCGGCACCGGCGCCGATGCCGGCACCAGGGTCTCGACCGGGATCTCGACCGGCATGTCGGGGCGCGGCTCCATGATCTCGGGATCGTCGCCGCGATCGGCGACGTCCGGCGGCGGCAGCACGCCGGACAGCGTGCCGTCGCCTTCCCGCAGCAGCCGCTGCACGCCCTTGATCGTGTAGCCCTGGATGTAGAGCAGGTCCGAGATGCGCCGCAGCAGCGCGATGTCGTCGGGCCGGTAGTAGCGGCGGCCGCCGCCGCGCTTCAGCGGCTTGACCTGCGGGAACCGGGTTTCCCAGAAGCGCAGCACGTGTTGCGGGATGTGAAGGTCGTCGGCGACCTCGCTGATCGTGCGGAAAGCAGACGGGCTCTTCTTGAGCCGCCCACGGTCCGGTCCGGCGTCGCGCGCATCGTCCTCGGCTTCCGGCTCGAAGCCGAACTCCGCGCCGGGATCCTCCTCGGTGCCGCCGGGGGTCCAGCCGCCGGACGCGCTCATGCGGCGTCATCCTCGCCGGACGGCTCCTGGCCGTTGACCCGCGCCTTCAGCACCTGGCTCGGACGGAACACCAGCACCGAGCGCGGCAGGATCGGCACCTCGGTGCCGGTCTTGGGGTTGCGTCCGACCCGGCGACCCTTCTGGCGCACCGAGAAGGTGCCGAAGCCGCTGATCTTGACCGGCTCGCCGCCTTGCAGCGCGACCGCGACCCGTTCCAGGACCGCTTCCAGCAGGGACGCCGACTCGTTCCGCGACAAGCCGACCTGCGTGTAGATGTGCTCGGCCAGGCTGGCTCTGGTCACAGTGCTCATGAGTTCGACCGTAAGCACGGTGCCAAGTGCAGTCAAACCAACGATCTAGCGGCAGCGGCGCGGGATGCGCGGGGGCGTCCCGGTGTCTCCCGAACGCTACAGGTCGCGGCGCGGTCACATGCGCAGCAGTGCCGATCCCCAGGTCAGCCCGCCACCCAGCGCCTCCATCAGCACCAGGTCGCCGGGCCTGATTCGGCCGTCGCGCACCGCCTCGGCGAAGGCCAGCGGGATCGAGGCCGCCGAGGTGTTGGCGTGACGGTCGACGGTCACCACCACCCGTTCCGGCGGCAGGCCGAGCTTGCGGCCCATCGCGTCGATGATCCGCTTGTTGGCTTGGTGCGGCACCAGCCAGTCGACGTCGGCGTAGGTCAGGCCGTTGGCGGCCAGCGCCTCGTCGACCGCGCCGGCCAGCTTGGCCACGGCGTGGCGGAAGATCTCGCGGCCGTTCATGCGCACGAAGCCGGTCTCCTCGCCCCTGCCAGCGGTGCCGTCCACGTAAAGGAGATCGCCCGAGCCGCCCTCGGAATGCAGATGCGTCGAAAGCAGGCCGGGTCCGTCGGCGGGGCCGGCACGCAGCAGCACGGCGCCTGCGCCATCGCCGAACAGCACGCAGGTGGCGCGGTCGCTCCAGTCCACCAGGCGGGAGAACACCTCGCTCCCGATCACCAGCACGCAGCCGGCCTGGCCGGTGCGGATCAGCGCGTCGGCCATTGACAGCCCGTAGATGAAGCCGCTGCAGGCGGCCGACAGGTCGAAGGCGAAGCCGCGGGTCAGGCCGAGCGCTGCCTGCACGCGCACCGCCGTCGCGGGGAATACCTGGTCCGGCGTGCTGGTGGCGAGCAGGATCGCATCGACCTCGCCGGCGTCGATGCCGGCGTCGGCCAGCGCCTCGCGCGCCGCCCGGGTCGCCATGAAGGCCGTGGTCTCGTGCGGCGCGGCCAGATGCCGCTGGGTGATGCCGGTCCGCTCGCGGATCCACTCGTCCGAGGTATCGACCCGCTCGACGAGCTCAGCATTGCTGACGACCCGCTCCGGAAGATAGGTGCCGGCGCCAATAAGGGTGGAGCGGAACGACATGGGGGCCCGTTGGATCTCTTGTTCTGGTTTCGTGGACCACGCCCGCCGCCGGCTCCGCCGGTGGGTCGCGGCCTCAGCCGGTGGTTGCGAGCCGGTCGGTGGCGGCGAGGTCTGCCGCCGGGCGATCCGGCCCCGCGGACTGCGGCGCCAGCACGCCGAGCTGTGCCACGCCGGCCCGGATACGCTCGTTGAAGCGGTGCGTCACCATGTCCATCGCGACATCGACCGCATGGGCGAAGCCCTCGGCGTCGGCGCCGCCGTGCGACTTCACCACGACGCCGTTCAGCCCCACCAGCACCGCGCCGTTGTAGCGCCGCGGATCCAGCCATTCGCGCATCCGGTCCAGTCCGGGGCGGGCCAGCACGTAGCCCAGGCGCGAGGTCATGCTGGCGCTGAACACCTGCTTGAGCAGCGTGCTGGCGAGCTTCAGCGCGCCCTCGCCGGTCTTCAGCGCCACGTTGCCGGTGAAGCCGTCGGTCACCACCACGTCGGTCGTGCCCGCGGTGATGTCGTGGCCCTCGATGAAGCCCCGGAACTGCGCCGCGACCGCGCTGGTGCGCAGCACGTCGGCGGCCTGGCGGATGCGGTCGTCGCCCTTCATCTGCTCGGAGCCGACATTGAGCAGCCCGATCGTGGGTGCCGGCAGGCCGAGCACGACCCGCGCGAACGCTTCCCCCATGATCGCGAACTCGACCAGGTTGCGGCTGTCGCAGGCGACATTGGCTCCGAGATCGAGCATCACCACGTCGCCGCGCGCCGACGGGCTGATGGCGGCGAGCGCAGGCCGGTCGATCCCCGGCATGGTCTTGATGACGATCTTGGCAAGCGCCAGCAGCGCCCCGGAATTGCCCGCCGACACCACGCCCTGCGCTTCGCCGCGCGCCACCGCATCCATTGCCATCCGCATGGAGGAGTCGCGCAGCCGCAGGGCTGCCGTGCCCTTCATCTCGTTGGTGATGGCAACAGGCGCATGGCGCACCGTGCACAGCTCGCGCGTCGCCCTCGACCGCGCCAGCAGCGGCGCCAGCAGCGCCTCGTCGCCGATCAGCAGGATGCGGGCGGATGGATGACGCTCAGCGGCCAGCGCCAGCCCGTCGATCACCATCTCCGGGGCGCCGTCGCCGCCCATCGCGTCGACCGCGAGGGTGAAACCGGCCGGACCGCCCTGGCGGTCGGCCTCGGCCATGCGATCGGCCTCGCCGTCCATCATCGCGGACCGGGCAACGGCCGGCCCGAACGGTGCGCGCCCAACCGGGCACTCATCCCGGTTCGGGTTCCGATCAGACCCGAACGGCCCCCTTCAGCGCCTTGCCGGCCTGAACGACCTCGCGTCCGTCATAATGTCCGCACTGGCCGCAGACGTGATGCGGACGCTTCAGCTCACCGCAGTTCCCGCACTCGTTGTGCGCCTCCACAGGCAGCGCCTGATGGCTGCGCCGCATGCCGGCGCGAGAAGGCGAAGTCTTTCTCTTGGGAACAGCCATGGGCCCGAGCCCCTCCAATGTCGATATCGTTCGGCCGGCCCGGTGCAGGCAGATCGCCGGTCGGTGCGACGCCGGGCCGAACGTGCGCGAGTCAGCGGCGGCTCCTACCAGACGCTCACCGGCTCCGCAAGCAAACGGTTGCAGCCGGCATCGCAGGCCGGCTCAGCCCTCGCCGCGCCGCAGCCCGGCCAGGGCCGCGAACGGATTAGGGCGGTCCGCATCTTCCGGCTCCGGCGGCGCGTCCTCGTGGCCGGACGGCGGATCCCCGCTGCCGACGCCGGCAGGCCGCTCGGCGCCGGGCTTGCGCGGATAGGGATCGAGCGCCAGCGCCAGTTGCTCGACCGCCGCCTCGCCCAGGTCGATGACGCCGTTGGTGTAGGGAATGTCGTCGTCCGCCTCGAGATCGAGCGCATCGTCGGAGCCTTCCGAGGCACGGTCGCCCGGCACGAAGCAGATGGAGAACTGTTCGGTGACTAGGCTGGGGAAATCCTCCAGAGTGGTGACGCAGGTTCGTGTCAGCCGGGCCTGCAGCAGGCCATCGGCGGCGACGATGCCGGCGGCATCGGCCCCGGACAGGCGGAAACGGCAGCTCAGGACCGCCACCGCCGGCACGTCGAGGCGTCGCGCCAGCGCCGCGCACTCGGCCGGTGTCGCCTCCACCGTGGTTTCCAGGGCGGTCTCGTCCGGACGCAGCGAGGCGAGGCTCCTGACCTGGATCCTGCGCGACAGTTCCGGATGCAGGGTCATGCGGGTCCTCTTCCTCAGTCGGGTCCGCGCCGGAGCGGGAACGATTGACACCGGTTGGCCGATCGGGCACCGGATGCCGATGCCTCGCCGGTGCGTCGACTAGAGCATGTCGGCGCGGTTGGGCAACCGCCATGCCATCACCCCTGAGGATGATCGTCCGCTCATGCGATCCGTCGCCCGGCCCAGCGCCCGTCCTTTCGCTCGCCTGCTCGGCATGGCTCTGCTCGCGAGCCCGCTCGCGGCGTCGGGCTGCGCCGTGTTCTCCCCGCTGCCGACCAGCCGCGGCCAGCTGGTCGAGAAACAGGACTACGACAAGCTGACGCCCGGCACCTCGACGCGCGCCGACGTGACCGGCCTGCTCGGCTCGCCGACCACGCGAGCGACCTTCGACGACAACACCTGGTTCTATATCGGCGAGGTGACGGCGCCGGTGCCGCTCTCGCATCCGACGGTCGAAACGCAGCAGGTGCTGGTGCTGAACTTCGACCAGGGCGGCGTGCTGCGCAGCCTGCGCCGGCTGGACCAGCACGATGCCCACAACGTGTCGATGGTGGGCCGCACCACGCCGTCGCCGGGCAGCGACGCCTCCTTCCTGCAGCAGCTCATCGGCAATGTCGGCCGCTACAATCCGCTCGGCTCGCTCGGCGGCGACACGCTCGGCGGCGGCAGCGGGCTTGGCAGCAACAACGGCGCCGGGCATGGCGGCGCCGGCAACACCCTGCCCTAGCGCAGGGTCCGGCCGCCGCTCCGCCGGACGGTCAGAACGGCAGCCTGATCCGGGCCCGCAGACCGCCCAGCGGGCTCTGCTCCAGCCAGATGTCGCCGCCATGCGCCTGGATGATGTCGCGGGCGATGGTCAGGCCCAGGCCGGTGCCGCCGCCGGCGCCGCTTTCGAACGCCCGGAACACCTGCTCGCGGCGGTGATCCGGGATGCCCGGCCCGTCATCATCGATCAGCAGTACCACCGCGCGCGTGTCCGCGACGGCGGTGAGCATGATGCGGCCGCCATGCCGGCGCGCATTCTCCAGCAGGTTGGCCAGCACCCGACGCATGGCGCCCTGCCGCAGCACGATGTCGGGCATCGCCGGCACCAGCACCGCCAGCACGTCGGCGCCCGCCCGCCGCGCCGCCGCCGCCGCCTCGTCCAGCAGCAGCTTCAGGCTCACCGGCTCGGCCTGCTCGGCGCCTTCGCCGCGCGTGAACGAGAGGTAGCCCTCGATCATGCCGTCCATCTCCTCGACGTCGGCCACCATGCCTGCGATGTCGGGCACCAGCGTCTCGGCCTCCAGCCGCCCCGCCTGCGGCAGCATCGCCAGCGTCAGCCGCAGCCGGGTCAGCGGCGTGCGCAGGTCGTGCGACACGCCGGCCAGCATGGCGGTGCGCTGGGCGATGAAGCGCAGGATGCGCTCCTGCATGCGGTTGAAGGCGCTTGCCGCCTTGCGCACCTCCTGGGCGCCCTCGAGGCGGATCGGGCCCGGATCGCGGCCCATCCCGAACGCCTCGGCGGCGCGCGCCAAACGGCGGATCGCCCGCACCTGGTTGCGCATGAACAGGGCGGCGATGATGAACAGCAGCAGCGCGCTGCCGGCGACCCAGGCCACGAAGATCCAGATCGGACCCACGTCGAGCCGCTTGCGCGGCGCCGCCACGTCAAGCACGCCGTCGGGAAGCTGGATGTGGATGTTCACCGTATGCGGGTCGGAGATCCAGTCGACGTCGAACGGCCGGCCGATCTGCTTCAGGGCGGCCGCCAGGTCCTCGTCCCAGGGCCCGAGCACGTTGGTCCCGCCGGCCCCCGGCAGCAGCCTGGCGTGCGGCCGCAGCACCATGCCGAGCTGGAACTGCGCAGCCGCACTCTGCAGCAGCCAGTCGCGATCGGCCTTGCGGTGGGTGCGCTCCAGCAGCAGCAGGGTTTCGGTGATCTCGCCGACGACGGCCCCCGACAGCCGCCGCGACACGATGTCGAGATGGCTGCCATAGAACAGTTCCAGCGAGATGCCCTGCGTCACCAGCAACGGGATCAGCAGGATCAGCAGCGAGCGGCCGAGCAGCGAGCGGGGCAGCATGCGCCGGATCGGCCGGTCGAGCCGAAGGCCCAGACCCAGACGCATACGCAGGCGGGGACGCCGGCCGCGCCACCAGGCGCCCCGTCCCGCCGGCGGCGTCGCCACCGGTTCCGGCGGCAGCAGGCGCTCCTGCGGCCGGGCGACGGCAGGCGGCAAGGGGCTAGGCTCCTGGCCTGAGCACGTAGCCGCGGCCGCGCACGGTATGCAGGAAGCGCGGCTCGCGCGGGTCGGCCTCGATCCGGCGGCGCAGGCGCGTCACCTGCACGTCGATGGCGCGCTCGCCCGCCTCGTCCATCTCCAGCGTCCGGGCGATCGCCTCGCGCGACAGCACCTCGTTCGGATGCCGGGCCAGCACCGTCAGCAGTGCCGACTCGCCGCCGGTGAGATGCACCGGGCCGCCGGGGCCCCCCAGCAGGCCGCGGACGGGATCGAACTCCATGCTGCCGATCCGCACCGGCCGGTCGTTTTCGGTCGAGGCCGGCGGGCCGATCCGGCGCAGCAGCGCGCGCAGCCGCAGCAGCAGCTCGCGCGGCTCGAACGGCTTGCCGAGATAGTCGTCGGAGCCGGCCTCCAGGCCGGCAATGCGGTCCTCCGGCTCGCCGCGGGCGGTCAGCAGCAGGATCGGCAGCGCGTGCCCGTCGCCGCGCAGCGCCCGGGTCAGCTCGAGCCCGGTCTCGCCGGGCATCGTCACGTCGAGCACCATCAGGTCGGGCTGCATCACGCCCAGCAACCGACGGGCATCGGCGGCACTGCCGGCGGTGGTGACCCGGAAGCCCTGCTCGGCGAGGTAGCGCTGCAGCAGGCCGCGCAGGCGGGCATCGTCGTCCACCACCAGCACGTGCGCCGCATCGGCCAGCATGGGCGCGCCGTCCGCGATCATCCGGCGGTCCGGCGCAGGCCCGGCAGCGGCGGCGCCTCGCGCGGCTCCAGCAGGCTGCGGGTCTGCTCGTCCATCACGCCGCGCATCACGCGCCGGAAGCCCTCGACGGCCGCCCCGCCCGCGTCGCGATAGGCAGCCACCATCCGTTCGCGCTGCCGCTCGAACAGCCGGCGCTCCAGTGCCCTGCCCTCGTCGGTCAGGCTCAGCAGCCGCTGCCTGCGGTCGCGCGGCCCCTGCGTCTGCAGCACGTAGCCGCGCGCGACCAGCTCGCCCAGCACGCGGGCCAGGCTCTGCTTGGTGATGCGCAGCAGCGCCAGCAGCTCGCTGACGGCGATGCCGGAATGCCTGCCGATGAAGTGCAGCGCCCGATGATGCGCGCGGCCGAGCCCGAGCTCGACCAGGATGGCGTCGGCCGAGGCGGCCAGGTCGCGATAAGCGAAGAAGAACAGGTCCTGCGCCAGACGCATCTGCTCCTCGCGCAGGAACAGCAGCCCGGTGCCGGCGGCGCCGTCGCCGTGGACGGGCCCGGCATGTCCCGGCAGCACGTTGGCACCTCCCGCCGGCAGGCCGTGCACCATGATCTTCGGCTCCATCCACCGGCACCCATGCCGGCCATCGGGACCGCGAGTTAAGACAGCTTCATTGACTTAATGGAAGCCGCCTTCTACGGACGCATCAGCGGCCAGCAGAAGGAGCCAGCTCATGTCTCTCGTTCCGTTCGACGACCGTGACGGTTCGATCTGGTGGGACGGCGCGCTGATCCCGTGGCGCGACGCCAAGCTGCACGTGCTGTCGCATGGGCTGCATTACGCGAGCGCCGTGTTCGAGGGCGAGCGCGCCTATTCCGGCCACATCTTCAAGCTGCGCGAGCATACCGAGCGCCTGGTCGAGAGCGGCCGCATCCTCGGCTTCGAGATCCCCTATTCGGCCGAGCAGATCGACGAGGCCTGCGTCCAGACGCTGGCGGCGAGCGAACTGACCGACGCCTATATCCGGCCGCTGGCCTGGCGCGGCGCCGAGCAGCTGTCGGTGTCGGCGCAGGCCACCAGCATCCACCTGATGATCGCGGTCTGGGCCTGGCCGAACCTGTTCGGCGCCGACCGCATGCAGGGGGTGCGCCTCGGCATGGCGCCGTGGAAGCGGCCGCATCCGGAGACCGCGCCGATCCGCGCCAAGGCGTCGGGCCTCTACATGATCGGCACCATGTCCAAGCATGCCGTCGAGCTGCAGGGCTTCAACGACGCGCTGATGCTCGACTGGCGCGGCCAGGTGTCGGAAGCCACCGGCGCCAACATCTTCTTCGTGATGGACGGCAAGCTGCACACGCCGACCCCGGACTGCTTCCTGGACGGGATCACGCGGCGCACCGTGATCGCGCTCGCCCGCACCCGGCAGATCGAGGTGGTCGAGCGGGCGATCATGCCCGAGGAGATGAGCCAGGCCACCGAGGTGTTCCTGGCCGGCAGCGCTGCCGAGGTGACGCCGGTCCGGCAGATCGCCGAGCTCCAGTTCACGCCCGGCCCGATGACCGAGATCCTGCTCAGGGACTACGAGGCGCTGGTGCGGCTGCCGCCGGATCAGGTGCGGCTGAAGCTCGCCGCCTGAGCCGGCCGCTCCGGCTCGCCGGCGCGGCTCAGGCCGCCCGCCCGGCGAACCGCTGCGCCAGGCGGGCCACCGAAGCCAGCCTGCGGTCGAGGAAGGCGTCGGTGGCGGGACCGCCGCCCTGCCGCAGCCAGTAGAGCAGGGTCGAGGAATACACCCCGGCCAGCAGCGCCCGCTTGCTGTACCAGCTCATGTCGGCGGACACGTCGCCGGCGGCGTGCCAGATCGTGTTGACGGTCCTGGCCAAGCTGCGCAGCGCCACCGCGCGCCGCCCCGGCAGCGACAACAGCGCCAGGCCGCGGCGGATCGCCTCGCGGTCCGGCTCCGCCTGCTCGAGCCGGAGCAGGATCAGCGCCCGCACCCGCCGGCTGACGCGGGTCTCCTCGAGGAGACGTCCGGCCTCCTCCATCATCCGGTCGGCCAGGTCGCTGTGCGCCTCGACCATCTCGGACGGCCCGCCCGGGAACAGCAGGTCGGCATCGGCGCCGGCCGCCTCGCGCAGCGCGCGCACGCTCCAGCCCATGGCCGGCACCAGCGGCAGCATGGCGCGGATCGCGGCATCGCGCGCCGGATCGCGATCGAGCGGTCCTGCGAAACCGCCGCCGGCGAGATCGGCGAGGCCTGAGGCCCCGACGAGCAACGGTCCCGCCGAGCGCAGCGCCGTCCGCATCAGGCTCATGCCGCGGATCCCATGCCGAAGCGGGCATATTCGGTCTCGAAGCCGAGCCGGGTCAGGTCGGTCATGCGCATGGTGTAGAGCACGCCGTCCAGATGGTCCTGCTCGTGCTGCAGAACCATCGCCAGGAAGCCGGACGCCTCGCCCGACACCGGCGCGCCGTGCCGGTCGAGCCCCTCGTAGCGCACCCGCGCCGGACGCGGCACCGCGCCGCGCAGCCCGGGGATCGACAGGCAGCCCTCGGTCTGCACGGCGATCTCGTCGCCGATCGGCGTCAGCACCGGGTTGATCAGCGCATCCACGGCGCGCGGCGGATCATCCGCGCCGGTGCTGCGCAGCGCCGGCACGCTGTAGACGTAGAGCCGCAAGCCCACATGCACCTGCGGCGCCGCCAGCCCGGCGCCGGAGGCATCGATCATGGTCTCGATCATGTCCTCGATCAGCTGCACGATCGCAGGCGAGGTCGGATCCGCGACCGGCTCGGCGCGCGACAGCAGCACCGGGTGGCCCATGCGGGCGATCTTCAGCAAAGCCATCGGGAAATCCTTGGAATGTCGGCGGTCGGGGCGTGGTGCCGGCGGAGATGGGGTCGCCGCGCCGATTGTGCACCGGGCGGGCCTCGTGCTATAGCCCCGCCTCTTCGGGAATCGCGATTGCGGTTTCCGACATCCAGTATCGGTCGGCGCCCCCCCATGCGGCGTTGGACGGCAGGCAGGAGATGACGGCCCAGTGCAGGTTCTTGTTCGTGACAACAATGTCGATCAGGCGCTCAAGGCGCTCAAGAAGAAGATGCAGCGCGAAGGCATCTTCCGCGAGATGAAGCTCCGCCGGCACTACGAGAAGCCGTCCGAGCGTCGCGCCCGCGAGGCGGCCGAGGCCGTGCGACGCGCCCGCAAGATGGAGCGCAAGCGCCTGGAGCGCGAAGGCTTCTAGCCAGCCGCACCGTCCCCGCGATAGTCACAGGAGCCGCAGCCACGATCAAGGCTGCGGCTTTTGCATGCCCGCTTCGGCACGCAGCACGGTGCTGCGCGCGCTGCCGGTCAGCCCCCCAGCTTGTCGAGCTCGCGCAGCACGGCCTCGCCCATCACGCCGGTGCCGACCCGCGCCTTTCCGGCACTCATGATGTCGGCTGTCCGCAGGCCGCTGGCGAGCACGTTGGTGCAGGCGGCCTCGATCAACGCCGCCTCGTCGTCCAGGCTGAAGGAATAGCGCAGCAGCATCGCCAGGCTCAGGATCTGCGCCAGCGGGTTCGCCTGCCCGGTGCCGGCGATGTCAGGCGCACTGCCATGGATCGGCTCGTAAAGCGCCGGCCGGCGGCCCTGCTCGTCCACGGTGCCGAGCGTGGCCGAGGGCAGCATGCCGAGGCTGCCGGTCAGCATCGAGGCCAGATCCGACAGCAGGTCGCCGAACAGGTTGCCGGTGACGATCACGTCGAACTGGCGCGGGTTGCGCACCAGCTGCATGGCGCAGGTGTCGGCCAGCATGTGGGTCAGGGCGACGTCCGGATACTCGGCCGCACCCAGCGCCGTCACCACCTGCCGCCACAGCAGGCCGCTTTCCATCACGTTGCTCTTCTCCACCGAGCACACCGTCCGGCCGCGCCGGCGCGCCAGCTCGAAAGCCACGCGGGCGACGCGCTCGATCTCGAAGGTCGTGTAGATCTCGGTGTTCACGCCGCGCTGGCTGCCGTCGGGCAGCGTCTCGATGCCGCGCGGCTCGCCGAAATAGATGCCGCCGACGGTCTCGCGGACGATCATGATGTCCAGGCCGCGCACCACATCAGGCTTCAGGGTGCTGGCATCCACCAGCGGACCCAGCACCGTCGCCGGACGCAGGTTCGCGAACAGGCCGAGCTCCCGGCGCAGGCGCAGGATAGCGAGTTCAGGACGGTTCTCGAACGCGACCCGGCTCCATTGCGGGCCGCCGACCGCGCCGAACAGCACCGCATCCGCCTCGCGCGCGGCGGCGACCACCTCGTCGCGGATCGGCACGCCATGCGCCTCAATCGATGCGCCGCCAACCAGCTCCTCGCTGATGTCGAAGTTGATGCCACGCCGCCGCGACAGCCAGCCGACCACGCGGCCGGCTTCGCGCATCACCTCCGGGCCGATGCCGTCGCCGGGCAGCACGAGAAGCTTCTTGTTCAGGGGCATACGTTACTTTCGGCGCTTGGGCGGTGGACGGCCGGAGGCGCGGTTCCCCGACATCCGGTTGCTGGACGACCCGCGGCTAGACGACCGCGATGCCGGACATCCAGGGGCTCGTCTCGGCGCGGGTCTGCTCGAAGCGATCGATCGCCGGCGTGTGCTGCAGCGTCTGGCCGATGTCGTCGAGGCCTTCCAGCAGCAGACGGCGACGCAGCGCATCCACCTCGAAGGCGAGCTCCCCGCCATCGGGGCGCACCACCACCTGGCGCTCCAGGTCGATCGTCAGCCGGCTGTTGGACCCCTGCGACGCGTCCTGCATCAGCGCGTCGCAGATCTCGCGCGGCAGCCGGATCGGCAGGATGCCGTTCTTGAAGCAGTTGTTGTGGAAGATGTCGGCGAACGAGGGCGCGATCACGCAGCGTATGCCGAAATCGAGCAGCGCCCAGGGGGCGTGCTCGCGAGACGAGCCGCAGCCGAAATTCTCGTAGGTCACCAGGATCTGCGCCTGCCGGTAGGGCTCCCGGTTCAGCACGAAGTCGGACTTTTCCGAGCCGTCCGCGTTGTATCGCAGCGGATCGAAGGCATTGCGGCCGAGCCCGGTGCGCTGGATCGTCTTCAGGAAGCGCGACGGGATGATCTTGTCGGTGTCGATGTTGGCTTCCGCCAGCGGGGCCGCGATGCCGGTCAGCGTGGTGAAGGCGTCCATCACGCGAGCTCGCGCACGTCGGTCAGGCGGCCGGTGACGGCGGCAGCCGCGGCCATCGCCGGCGACAGCAGATGCGTGCGCCCGCCCGGACCCTGCCGTCCCTCGAAGTTGCGGTTGGAGGTCGAGGCGCAGCGCTCGCCGGGCGCCAGCTTGTCCGGGTTCCTGCCCAGGCACATGGAGCAGCCGGCCTCGCGCCATTCGAAGCCGGCCTCGAGGAAGATGCGGTCGAGGCCTTCCTGCTCGGCCTGCGCCTTCACCAGGCCCGAGCCCGGCACCACCATCGCGCGCACGCCCGGCGCCACATGCCGGTTGCCGACGACGCGGGCAGCCGCCCGCATGTCCTCGATGCGGCCGTTGGTGCAGGAGCCGATGAACACCGCATCGACCGGCACCTCGGACAGCTTTTGGCCGGCGGTGAGGCCCATATAGTCCAGCATGCGCTGCATCTGGAGACGGCGGGCCTCGTCGAGGACGCTGGCCGGATCGGGCACGGTGCCGGTGATCGGCACGACGTCCTCGGGGCTGGTGCCCCAGGTGACCAGCGGCGCGATGTCGGCGGCGGCGAGCTCGACCACCGTGTCATATTGCGCGTCCGGATCGGAGACGAGGGTGCGCCAGTACGCCACGGCGGCGTCGAATGCCTCGCCCTTCGGCGCGAACGGACGGCCGCGGACATACTCGAAGGTGATGTCGTCGGGCGCGACCAACCCCGCGCGGGCGCCGGCCTCGATCGACATGTTGCAGATCGTCATGCGGCCGGCCATGTCGAGATCGCGGATCGCGGAGCCGGCGAACTCGATCACGTGCCCGGTGCCGCCGGCGGTGCCGATGCGGCCGATGATCGCCAGCATCACGTCCTTGGCGGTGACGCCGGGGGCGAGCGTGCCCTCGACCGAAACCCGCATGTTCCTCGCCGGCTTCTGCAGCAGCGTCTGGGTCGCCATCACGTGCTCGACCTCGGAGGTGCCGATGCCGAACGCCAGCGCGCCCAGGGCGCCATGCGTCGAGGTGTGGCTGTCGCCGCAGACGATGGTCTGGCCGGGCAGCGAGATGCCCTGCTCGGGTCCGATGATGTGCACGATGCCCTGGCTGCGCGACATCAGCGGGAAGTAGGGCACGCCGAACTCGGCGACGTTGCGCTCCAGCGTCTCGATCTGCAGCCGGCTTTCCGGCTCCTCGATCGGCAGCGACCGGTCGCTGGTGGGGACGTTGTGATCCACCACCGCGATCGTCGCCTCCGGCCGGCGCAGCCGCCGTCCGGACAGGCGCAGCCCCTCGAAGGCCTGCGGGCTGGTCACCTCGTGCACCAGATGGCGGTCGATGTAGAGGATCGCCGTGCCGTCCTCGAAGCGATCCACGACGTGGGCGTCCCAGATCTTGTCGAACAAGGTCGGCATCGCACTCCCCCAATCAGTTGGGTGTCCAGAAGGCCGCCGCCCTCTGGCGGGTGCAGGGCAGAGCCCTGCCTCCCTGTTACTCCGCGGCGGTCGCGGCAGGCGCGATCTCGCGCGCCTTTTCGGCGATGCGTGCCGACTTGCCGCGGCGCCCGCGCAGGTAATACAGCTTGGCGCGACGCACGTCGCCGCGGCGCACCACGAAGATCTCGGAGATGGTCGGCGCATAGAGCGGGAACACGCGCTCGACGCCTTCGCCGTAGGAGATCTTGCGGACGGTGAAGTTGCTGCCGAGCCCCTTGTTGGAGCGCGCGATCACGACGCCCTCGTAGGCCTGCACGCGCGAGCGCTCGCCCTCGACCACCTTCACCGACACGCGGACGGTGTCGCCGGGCGCAAATTTCGGCACCGGGCGCGCCTCGGTGAGCCGGACGATCTGCTCGGCCTCGTATTGCTGGATGATGTTCATGATCGGGGTCCTTCTCGGGAAGATCAGTTACGGCCGCGCGGCTGGGCCGGCAAGCCTGGAGTGTGGCTGGAGCGGGCGGCGTGGACGGCCCAGAGGTCGGGCCGGCGCAGACGCGTCGCCTCCTCGGATTGGGCGTTCCGCCAGGCGGTGATGGCGGCGTGGTGGCCGGACAGCAGGACGGGCGGCACCGCGCGTCCCTGCCAGTCGGCCGGCCTGGTGTAGTGCGGATATTCAAGCAGCCCGTCCGAGAAGCTTTCCTCGGTGGCGCTGTGTTCGGAGCCCATCACGCCGGGCAGCAGCCGGACGCAGCCGTCGAGCAGCACCAGGGCTGCCGTTTCGCCGCCCGACAGCACGTAGTCGCCGATGCTGAGCTGCTCGACCTGGCGGGCTTCCAGCACCCGCTCGTCCACGCCCTCGTAGCGGCCGCACAACAGCACGACGCCCGGCCCGCCTGCGAACCGGCGCATGTCGGACTGCTCGAGCCGCCGGCCACGCGGGGTGAGATACACCAGCGGCAGCCCGTCCGCGTCGGTGACGCCCGCGATGGCCGCGTCGACCACGTCAGGCCGCATCACCAGGCCGGCACCCCCGCCGAACGGGGTGTCGTCGACGGCGCGGTGCCGTCCCAGACCATGCGCGCGCAGATCATGCGTCCGCAGCGACCAGAGCCCGTCCTGCAGCGCCCGCCCGGCGAGCGATCCGCCCAGCGGGCCCGGGAACATCTCCGGGAACAGCGTCAGCGCCACCGCCTGCCAGCTCATGGCGACGCACCGTTGCCGGCGGGCGCTGCGAGCGAGGCGTCGTCCGGCACCTCGATCTCGTCTGGCATCACCACCACCACGCGGCCGCGCGCGACATCGACCTCCGGCACGCAGGCCCGGGTGAAGGGCAGCATGACGCTGCGTCCGTCCTCCCCGGCGCCATGGCCGATCTCCAGGCTCGGGCCGGCGCCATAGTCATGCACCGCGAGCACGCGGCCGGCCGGCCGTTCGCCGTCCGGGCCGTGCTCGATCACCGTCAGCCCGATCAGGTCGGACAGATAGAACTCGTCCTCGTCCGGGTCGGGCAGGCGCTCGCGCGCGACATAGAGCCGACGGTTGACCAGGGTGGCGGCCTGGTCGCGATCGGTCATCACCCGGCCGGACGCGTCGGTCAGCTCGGCGATGCCAGCGCCGCGCCAGCGCAGGGTCCAGCTGGCGCCGTGATCGTCGGACAGCACGCCGTAGGCGGCGAGGTCGGCCGGCACCGCGGCGTAGCTGTGCACGTGCAGCAGCCCCCGCACGCCATGCGGCCGGCCTATCACGCCCATCAGGATGCGTCCGTCGCTCATCGCTGCCGGCCGGTGCTCCTGGCGTTGTTCAGACGGCGGAGGCTGCGGCGTTGGCGGCCGCGCGCTCAACCGCCTTCTTCTTCGGCGCCGACTGCTTGGGCTGCTCGTGATAGGCGGGCATCGCGGTCAGGCCGGCATGGCCGAGGAAGCGGGCGACGCGGTCGGTCGGCAGCGCGCCCTGGCTCATCCAGTGCAGGATGCGCTCGCCCGCCAGATGCACGCGGTCGTCGTGCTCGGCCGGCAGCATCGGGTTGTAGCTGCCCACCTTCTCGATGAAGCGGCCGTCGCGGGGCGAGCGGCTGTCGGCGACCACGATGTGGTAGTAGGGACGCTTCTTGGCGCCGGCGCGGGCAAGGCGGATCTTCAGGCTCATCTCGAACTCTCCAGTCTTGATCTGTGAAATCGGTTTCGGCAGCGGCTAGTGCGGCCGCTGCGGCGGACCACCGGCCTGCCCCATCCCCTTGGGCATGAGCGCGGACAGGCCGTGGCGCATCAGTCCCTTGGCGCCCAGCTTGTTGATCCGCTTCATCATGGTCGACATGTCGTCGAACTGCTTGAGCAGGCGGTTGACCTCCTGCACGGTCGAGCCCGAGCCTGCGGCGATGCGCTTCTTGCGCGACGCCTTGATGATCTCCGGCATGCGCCGCTCGGCCTTGGTCATCGACGAGATGATCGCCCCGTGGCGCTTCAGGATCGACGTGTCGATCTCCTTGTCGCCGAGCTGCTCCTTGACCTTGCCCATGCCGGGAAGCATGTCGAGGATACCGCCGATCGAGCCCATCTTGTCGATCTGGCGGATCTGCGAGGCGTAGTCGTCGAGATCGAACTTGCCGCGCATCATCTTGCGCGCGAGCTTCTCGGTCTCCTCGGTGTCGAGCGTCTCCGACGCCTTTTCCACCAGGCCCGCGAGATCGCCCAGGCCCAGGATACGACCGGCGACGCGCTCAGGATGGAATTCCTCCAGCGCGTCGAGCTTCTCGCCCGAGCCGGTCAGCTTGATCGGAGCGCCGGTGATGTGGCGCATCGACAGCGCCGCACCGCCGCGCGCGTCGCCATCCATCCGGGTCATGACGATGCCGGTGACGCCGACCGCCTCGTTGAAATGCTTGGCGGTGTTGACCGCGTCCTGCCCGGTCATCGCATCGACCACCAGCAGCGTCTCGGCCGGGCTGGTGACGGCGCGGATCTGCCGCACCTCCTCCATCAGCGCCTCGTCGATCGACAGCCGACCGGCGGTGTCGAGGATGACGACGTCGAAGCCCTCGCGACGGCCGGTCTCCATCGCGCGGCGCGCGATCTCGACCGGCGTCTGGCCGGCGACGATCGGCAGCGACGCGACCCGTGCCTGCACCGCAAGCTGCTGCAGCTGCAGCTGGGCGGCCGGGCGCTGCGTGTCGAGGCTCGCCAGCAGCACGCGCCGCTTCTCGCGGGTCTGCAGGCGCAACGCGATCTTGCCCGAGGTGGTGGTCTTGCCCGATCCCTGCAGCCCGACCATCAGGATCGGGATCGGGGCGGCGGCATTCAGGTTCAGCGGCACCGCGCCGGCGCCGCCGAGCGCGTCGATCAGCGCGTCGTTGACGATCTTGGCCACCGCCTGGCCGGGCGAGATGCTGTCCAGCACCTCGTGGCCGACGGCGCGTTCGCGCACCTTGGTGGTGAAGTCCTTGACCACCGGCAGCGCCACGTCGGCATCCAGCATCGCCAGCCGGACCTCGCGCATCGCCTCGACGACGTCGGCTTCCGACAGCGCGCCCCGCGTGCGCAGGCGGTCGAATACGCCGGTGAGCTTGCCTGACAGCGCATCGAACACGATGGAACCACCCCAAACGAGCAGGCGCCGCTGCGCGAGCCTTCGCGGAGCGGCGTGTCTGATCACGGCGGTGCCTAGACAAGCCGGCCCCCCCTGTCAATCACCGCGCAGGACGGGCAGCCCCTCGCGCCGGTCCGGCTTCCGGAGGATGATCGGCACTCCACCACGGCGAGTTCCTCATGCAGCCTCAACCCGGCCCGCTCGCCAAGCGGCCCGCTCTGCCCGTCTCGATGCTGGCGGCACTCGGGATCGTCTATGGCGACCTGGGCACCAGCCCGCTCTACACCATGCAGACGGTGCTGGAGACGACCGGGGGACGGCTGAGCACGTCGTCGGTGCTGGGCGTGCTGTCGCTGATCGTCTGGGCGCTGATCATCGTGGTGGCGATCAAGTACTGCCTGTTCGTGATGCGGGCCGACAATCGCGGCGAGGGCGGCATCCTGGCGCTCACGGCGCTCGTCACCGGCAGCCAGCCGGAGGGCGAGGAGCATCCCGACGCGAGCGCGGTGCACGGCCCGCGCCGCCGCACCGCCCTGCTGCTGACGCTCGGGCTGTTCGGCGGCGCGCTGCTCTACGGCGACGGCATCCTGACGCCGTCGATCTCTGTGCTGAGCGCCATCGAGGGCGTCAAGGTCGCCACCCCGGACCTCGGCGGGGTGGTGCTGCCGGTGGCGGCTGCCATCCTGGTGGCGCTGTTCGCGCTGCAGGCCGTCGGCACCGAGCGCATCGGCCGGCTGTTCGGACCCGTCATGCTGCTCTGGTTCGTGGTGATCGGCGGGCTCGGGGCGGTGTCGCTCGCGCGCCATCCCGAGGTGCTGTGGGCGATCGACCCGCGCCACGGCATCCGCTTCCTGGGCTCGCACCACTGGCACAGCCTTGCCGTGCTGGGCGGCGTGTTCCTGGCCCTGACCGGCGCGGAGGCGCTCTATGCCGACATGGGCCATATCGGCCGCCTGCCGATCCAGCTGTCGTGGTACGTGGTGGTGCTGCCGGCGCTGCTGCTCTGCTATGCCGGCCAGTCCGCCAGCCTGATCGGGCTGAGCCGCCTGCCCGACAACCCGTTCTACGGCATCATCCCGGCCCCGATCTTCGCCTACGCGATCTGGCCCGTCGTGCTGCTCGCCACCTGCGCCACCGTGATCGCCAGCCAGGCGATCATCACCGGGGTGTTCTCGCTGACCCGGCAGGCGGTGCAGCTGGGCTGGTTTCCCGGCCTCAACATCCGCCAGACCTCCGACCGGGAATACGGGCAGATCTACGTGCCGGTGGTGAACTGGACGATGATGCTGCTGACGCTGGCGTTGACCATCGGCTTCGGCAGCTCGGCGCGGCTCGCCGGCGCCTACGGGATGGCGGTCTCGACCACCATGCTGCTGACCACGGCGCTGCTGTTCTCCTTCCTGCGCCACGTCGCGCGCTGGCCGCTCATGGCCGCGGTGCCGGTGGCGGCGTTCTTTCTGACCGTCGACGTGGGCTTCTTTGCCGCCAACCTGCTCAAGATCGCCGATGGCGGCTTCATTCCGCTGCTGGCGGGCGGGCTGGTGTTCGTCATGATGAGCACCTGGCGACGCGGCATCGCAGCGCTTCGGGACGCGGCGGCGACGAAGGTGCTGGCGCCGAAGCAGTTCCTGCAGCGCCTGGCCGACGGCCAGATCCCGCGCGTGCCGGGTGCGGTGGTGTTCCTGACCCGCCTGCGCGATCCGATCCCGCCCTTGATGACGTCGCATGTCGAGCAGTTCGGCGCCCTGCAGCGCCATGTCGTGACGCTGACCGTCGAGTTCGAGCCGGTGCCCAGGGTGGCCGACCACGAGCGCGTCAGCGTGCGCCAGCACGAGGGCGAGGTGTGGCACGTGATCGCCCGCTACGGCTTCGTGGAGATCCCGGCCTTGCCCGCCGCCCTGGCGGCGGCGAGCGTGCATGGCTGCGTGGTCGTGCCGGACGAGGCGATCTTTGTCGGCGGCCGCGACGAGGTGGTGCGCGGCCCGCGCGGCAGCCATCCGCGGCTGTCAGGCTGGCGCCGGATGCTGTTCGGCGTCATGTATCGCAACGCGGTCCACCTGGTGGACCGCTTCGACCTGCCGTCCGACCGCTACGTGCAGACCGGACGACAGATCGCGCTCTGACCGGACCGCCGGCAGCCCCAGCGCAGGGCCGTCCCCCCGGGGTGGCGGTCGCAGCGGGCTGACGGCGGCGCGTTGGTGCGATAGCCTGTCCGCCAGACCATCGTCGGCAGACGAGAAAGGAACATCATGGCCTACAAGGTGAACTACAACTTCCAGAAGGCCGAACGCGACCGCGCCAAGGCCGCCAAGAAGGAAGCCAAGCTGCGCGAGAAGCAGTCGGGCCGGACCGGGTCCGACGCGGAAGGCCAGGAGCCGGCGGAAGCGGGCACGGAGACGGCCGAGCAGCCAGCGGCTCAGGACTGATCCGAGAACGGGACGGGACGGCCGGCAACAGCCCGTCCCGATCCGTCAAACGCCGGCTCAGTTGTCGGCGTAGGGGTTCTTGGTGCCCCGCAGCTGCAGCCGGATCGGCGTTCCGGGCAGCTTGAAGGTTTCGCGCAGGCCGTTCACCAGATAGCGCTGGTAGTCCTCAGGCAGCATCTCGGCGCGGGTGCCGAACAGCACGAAGGTCGGCGGCCGCGCCTTCACCTGGGTCATGTAGCGCAGCTTGAGCCGGCGGCCCTCGACCAGCGGCGGCGTGTGCCGCTCCAGCGCGCCCTCGAACCAGCGGTTGAGGGCGCCGGTCGCGACGCGCTTGTTCCAGACCTCGTGTGCCGCCCGCACCGTCGGCAGCAGCTTCTGCACGCCGGCCCCGGTGAGAGCGGAGAACGACACCACCGGGATGCCGCGCATCTGCGACAGCGAGAACTCGATGCGGTCCGAGATCTCGCCGCGCGTCTTGATGCGGTCCTCGACCGCGTCCCACTTGTTGAGCGCCAGCACGCAGCCGCGACCTTCGCGCTCGATCAGCCGGGCGATTTGCAGATCCTGGTCGTGCACGCCCAGCGTGGCGTCGATGGTCAGCACCACGATCTCGGCCATCTTCAGCGCTTCCAGCGAAGCGGAGACCGACATCTTCTCCAGCTCCAGCTCGATGCGCGCCTTCTTGCGCAGGCCGGCGGTGTCGACCAGCTCGATCGGCCCGTACTCGTCGGCGAGCCGCACCGAGACCGCGTCGCGGGTGAGGCCCGGCTCCGGCCCGGTGATCATGCGCTCCTCGCCCAGCAAACGGTTCAGCAGCGTCGACTTGCCGGCGTTCGGGCGCCCGACGATGGCCAGCCGCAGCGGACCGGGAGGCCGCGGCGGCACCGCCACCTCCTCGCCTTCCTCGCCGAGGGCCGGATCGAAATCGTCGTCGTCGGCAGGCGCCGGATCCGGGACCGCCTGCTCCGGCGGCAGACGGTCGACGATCTCGCCCATCAGGTCCGACAGCCCCTCGCCATGCTCGGCCGACACCGCGACCGGGCTGCCGAGACCGAGGCTGTAGGCATCCAGGGCGGCTGCCGTGCCGGCCCGCCCCTCGGCCTTGTTGGCCACCAGCAGCACCGGCCGGCCCTGCCGCCTGAGCCAGGCGGCGAAATGGGCGTCGGCCGAGGTGATGCCCGCGCGCGCGTCGATGCAGAACAGCACCAGGTCGGCTTCCGCGACCGCATGCTCCGAGGAGGCGCGCATCCGGCCGTACAGGCTGTCGGGGGCCGACTCCTCGAGCCCGGCGGTGTCGATCAGGCGCACCCGGCGGCCGCGCAGCAGCGCCTCCGCGTCCTTGCGGTCGCGGGTGACGCCGGGCGTGTCCGAGACGATGGCCGAGCGCCGGCCCGACAGCCGGTTGAACAGGGTCGACTTGCCGACGTTGGGCCGACCGGCCACCACCACCACCGGCAGCAACCGGAACGGCGTGGTGTCGGTGGACGGCGGTGCGGACCGGCTGCCGCGCTTCATCTAGAGCTCATCCATAGGCCGATAGCTTGCCGTCGTCGGTGATCAGCAGCATGCGGCCGCCTGCCGCGATCGGCGCGATCCCGCTGGTGCTGGCGAGCTTCATGGTGGGTCCGATCTTGCCGGAAACGGCATCGACGGTGATCAGCCCCATCTTGGGGAAGTCGCTGACGCAGACCAGCTTCCCGTTGACGAGCAGCGGGCCGGTCCAGCCGATCGCGCCCTTCTGCGGCTTGGGCCGGCGGAAGCGCGGCAGCACCGTCACCCAACGCACATGGCCGTTGCTCTTGTCGAGGCAGGCCAGCTGCTGGTCCTGGCTCAGCAGGAACAGCCACTGGCCGGTGACCACCAGCCCGTCCTTGCCGGCGACGGTGCGTTCCCACAGACGGCGGCCGGAGCGGAGGTCGATGGCGGTCAGCACCTGCCCCACGCTGATGACGTAGGCGGTGCCGTCCGAGATCACCGGCAGCCCATGCACCGAGGAGAAATCCAGGATCGAGTTGCGGCCGCCGGTGGAGCCCAGCGTGTCGCTCCAGAGCAGCTCGCCGGTTTCGGCGCGAAGGGCCGCGATGTCGCCCGAGCCGAAGCCCGCCAGCACCGTGCCGCCGACCACCGCAGGCGCCGGCTGGCCGAACACGATGGTCTGCGAGGCGCTCGCCTGGTACACCCAGAGCTGCCTGCCGGCGACGATGTCGAGCGCGAACAGGCGCTCGTCGATGGTGCCGAAGAACATGCGCCCGTCGACCACCGTCGGCGCCGAGCGTCCCGGGGTGCCGACATTGACGCGCCACTTCACCGCCCCGCTGGCCGCATCGAGCGCCAGCGTCTCGGCGACGCCGTCGACCACGTAGACGATGCCGTCGGCATAGGTCAGCCCGCCGCCGACGTTCGACGACCGGCTCTTCTTCGGCTTTGTGTCGGTGCGCCAGAGCCGGGCGCCGCTGGACAGATCATAGGCGCCGACGACGCCGCGGCCGTCCATGGCATAGACGTGGCCGCCCGCCACCACCGGCTCGGCCGCCAGCACGCCGCCGCCCTGGCCAGCACCCAGGCTCTGGCTCCAGAGCTGGTTCATGCCGCCGGTGCGGGCATTGATCGACTCGTGGCTGGGCACCCGGCCCGGCTGCCGCCAGTCGGGCTCCATGACCGGCTCGGGCAGCGAGATCGGGGTGGTGTCGCTCTCGTCGACGGTCAGCCCGGCGCCGACGCTCAGCACGTCCTCGCGACGACCGGCCAGCACCGGCTTCTTTTCCTCGTCGAAGATGCCGCAGCCGGCCATCGGCAGCGCCAGCACGCCGAGGCCGCCGAGCAGCGCCGCGCGCCGGCCGATCCGGGGCGAGGCGTCCGCCGATGCGCCGTCGGCAAAGAGATCGTCGTTCTGCTGCATCATCCGCCGGTCTTCGATGTGTCGAGAGTGTCGAGAAGCCCGCTCGCCTCGGCCCGCTGGCTTTCCGACGCGGCGCCGTCCTGGCTGAGTGCCGTCAGCTTGCGCTTCGCATCGGCGACGCGGTTGCTGCGCAGGTCGATCAGCGCGTCGGTTTCCAGCGCCAGCAGATGCCAGGGACTGCGCGGCGACAGGATGTCGCGCAGCCTGGTCTTCAGCAGCGACGGGTCGGCATCGTCGGCGCGATGCTGCACCCAGAGCAGGTCCGCCAGGCCGCGCAGATCGTGGTCGGCGGCGCCGTCGCGCGAGATCTGGTCCCACAGCGCAAGCGCGCGGTCATGGTCCTTGCCTTCCCAGGCCAGCGCCGCCATGCGCAGACGCGACAGGGTGGCGAAGCCCTCCGGACCGTGGGCGGCGATCCCGGCGAAGGCGTCGATCGAGCGCTTCTGCTCGGGCGTCAGCGGCGCGTCCGGCCCGGCGGCGGCGGGGGGTGCGGTGTCGGCATCCTTCTGGGCGGCGAAATAGGCCTGCGCCACCGCGCCGGCGAGGCCGGCCTGTCGATACAGCGGATACTGCCAGCCGCCGACGCCAAGCCCCACGACCACCAGGAGCCCCAGCCCGAACACCGCCAGCCGGCGGATCCGGGCGCGTCGGCGCTCGGCACGGAACTCCTCGTCGACTTCGCTGAAGATATCGTCGACCACGTAAGATCCGCTCTCCTGCCTGCGTGCCCGGCCCGGGCGGCGGACCATAGCGGCGGCGTTCACCGGCGGCAAACACCATGCCGCGGTCGCCGCGACCCGGGCCCGCGTCAACGGTTCCTTCATTCCGGTCGGGCAGGATCGGCGGCATGAATAGGCGAAACGCCCTGCTCCTGCTGCCACTGCTCTGCGCGTTCTGCCTGCCCTGGCTCGGCGGCTGCGTGCCGCTGGCTGCCGGGGTCGGCGCCGATGTCGCGATCTTCCATCGCACGATCCCCGACATGATCTACTCCGCCAGCACCGGGCGGGACTGCTCGGTGGTCCGGCTGGACGAGAACCAGAGCTATTGCCGCCCGGTCGACCCGCCGGTGCCGCCGGTGCCGTACTGCACCCGCAGCCTCGGCGGCGTCGATTGCTGGGCGCATCCCGAGCAGATCCCGGGCATCCCGACGCAGGTGGCGCAAGGGCCGCACGAGCTCACGCCCGAACAGAACCGCATCCGCCTCGCGCGCTGGCCGACCTCGCTGCAGTAGCCGCGCCGGGCCAGCGCCGACCGGCTAGTGCGCCGCCGACGTCTGCAGCCTAGGCGCGCCGGCGCGGAGTGCCGTGGTCAGGCTGGTGAAGTTGGTCGCGATCCGCTTCTGCACGTCGCCCCGGACCGCCTGGATCGCGTCGATCCGGGCGCGCGCGTCGTTGCTGATCGCGGCCTGCTGCGCGCTTGCCGACTTCGACACGCAGGCATTGAAGGCCCGGGCCTGGCGTTCGTAGATCGTCACCCGGTCGACGCTGGCATTGTAGCGGTCGACCGTGGAGGTATCCACGCCAGGCGCCGCCGGCTCGCGCCCGCATTGCGGCGCGCTCCAGGCGGCTCCCGACGACGACGCGGCGCGCGCGGTTGCGCCCGGGACGGCGACACCCCACACCAGGGCCGGCAGCACGATCCACGCCTTGCGCATTGCAAACTCCTGCCCAGCGGGCGCGCCATCGCCGGCCGCGTCCCGAACCCGTCGAGCGCCACGCCCAGGGAGCATGATGATGCCCGATCCCGCGCCATCCGTCTCGGGCGCCCGCAAGGTGCGGCTCGGCACCCTGACCAGCGCCGAGGCCGCCGACCGGCTCGGCGCCGGCGCGACCGTGCTGCTGCCACTCGGCAGCCACGAGGATCAGGGACCGCATGCGCCGATGGGCGACTATCTGAGCGCCGAGCGGATCTGCGAGCTGATCGCGCAGGCCGCCGCCGACGCCGGCCACGACACGCTGGTGGCGCCGGTGCTGCCGTTCGGCGGCCGCGACGTCTTCGGCAGCGTGGTCGGCGGCCTGGCGCTGGAGCAGACCACGCTGCGGCTGGTGCTGCGCGACATGCTGGCAGGGCTGCTGCGGCACGGCGTGACCCGGCTGATCGTCGTCAACGGCCATGGCGGCAACGCGCAGGCGATCCATGACGCGACCCAGGAGATCCTGCTCGCGCGCGGCGTTCTGATCCCCTGCTTCTATCTGTGGAAGATCGCCGGCGCGCTGCTGCCCGAGCTGCTCGGCGCCGAGCGGGCCGCGCGCTCCGCCGGTCATGGCGCCGATCCGCTCGCCAGCGTGGCGATGCACCTGTTCCCGGAGCTGATGCGTCCGGATCTGGTGCCGACGACGCCGGCGCCCGCGCGCCAGGTCGCCGGGATGACGATCTCCGGGTTCGGCGCCGCCCGCCTCGGCGAGGTCGAGATCGGCCTGCCCGTCGAGCTTGCAGGCAGCGCGGTGACGGGCGACGCCACCCTCTGCTCCGCCCAGACCGGCGCGCTGATCACCGCAAGGCTGATCGAGGCGGGCGTGGCGCTGATCGCCCATCTGGCGCGGCAGGGCGACGGCACGACCTGAGCCGCCGCGGGCGTCCCCTGCCCGGCCGGACCATCGACGGACCGTGACGGCGGGGCGGCATGACGCGCTTGGCGCGATCGTTCGGATTTCGTATATTGCATCGCACAAATTCCGTCGGCATCGCCGGCGCAGGCCCGAGGAGGCGCGCATGATGCAAGGCGATACCGATCTGCTGCCGGCCAGACAGGCCGTCGTCGCGCCCCGCGGCCGCGCCTGGGCGATCGCCGCGCTGGCGGTCGGCGGCTTTGCCATCGGCACCGGCGAGTTCTCGATGATGGGGCTGCTGCCGTCGGTCGCCGGCGACCTCAGGATCAGCGTGCCGCAGGCCGGGATGCTGATCAGCCTGTATGCGCTCGGCGTCGTGATCGGCGCCCCGGTGATCACGGTGTTCTGCGCCCGGATGCCGCGCCGTCGCCTGCTGATGGCGATGATGCTGCTCTATGCGGCCGGCAACATGCTGAGCGCGCTGTCGCACGATTTTCGCACCATCGTGCTGTTCCGCTTCCTCAGCGGCCTGCCGCACGGCGCCTATTTCGGCGTGGCGGCGCTGGTCGCGGCCTCGATGGTCGAGGTGGGCGAGCGCGCGCGGGCGGTCGGTCGGCTGATGCTGGGCCTCACCGCGTCCACCATCATCGGCGCGCCGCTCGCCGCCTGGTGCGGCCAGTCGATCGACTGGCACCTGGCCTATGCGGCGGTGGGCGTCATTGCCGTTCTCGCGGTGGGGCTGATCGCCCTGTTCATCCCGGCGATCCCGGCGGCGGCAGGCGCCTCGCCGATGACCGAGCTCGGCGCGTTCCGCCGGCTGCAGGTCTGGCTGGCGCTGGGCACGGCTGCCATCGGCTTCGGCGGGCTGTTCTCAGTCTACACCTACATCACCCCGGCGCTGATCGGCCGCACGCACATGTCGCCCGTGCTGGTGCCGCTCGTGCTGATGGTGCTGGGGCTCGGCATGGCGGTCGGCAACACCGTCGGCGCGTATTTCGCCGACCGGGCCCTGCGCCGAGCGATCGTGATCCTGCTGATCTGGAACGGGGTGATGTCGCTGCTGTTCGTGCCGGCGCTGCCGCACTGGTGGGCGGTGACCGCGGATGCGTTCCTGATCGGGTCCGGCGTGGCGCTGGCGCCGGCGCTGCAGACGCGGCTGATGGACGTGGCCGCCGACGCGCAGGCGCTGGCGGCGGCCCTGAACCATTCGGCCTTCAACATCGC
>CAXTZG010000047.1:28921-30104 GCA_964248625.1 uncultured Acetobacteraceae bacterium
GGCCACGCTGTCGGGCGCTGCGATCACCGCCGGCCTGGGCTGGGGCTCGCCCGGGTGGGTCGGCGCCTGTCTGGCGGCGGGCGGACTGGCGATCTTCCTGGCGGCACTCGTCGTCGAGCGGGTCAGGCCGGCCGGCGTCTCGACCGGGCGCGGAGCAGCAGCAGCAGCGCCGTGATCATCGCCAGCGTGAGCACGCCCATCACCCGCAGCACCTTGACGATCGCCAGGCTGTAGCGGCCCGTCGCCGGGTCGTAATGGAAGCAGAGCAGCAGGATCGACGGCGCCCGCTGTCCGATCGTGCC
This sequence comes from uncultured Acetobacteraceae bacterium, assembly GCA_964248625.1. Lineage (GTDB taxonomy): Bacteria > Pseudomonadota > Alphaproteobacteria > Acetobacterales > Acetobacteraceae > Lichenicola. Next base: position 29,224 of record CAXTZG010000047.1, read on the forward strand.
GGCACGCGCCTGGCGCAGCGCCGCCTCCACCGCACCCGGCTGGTAGCCGACGCCGAGCAGGTAGCCGGACACCACGCCGCCCGGCGTCAGCACCACCAGCCCTGCCGGATGCAGGAACTGCTTGAGCGACAGGTCGTAGCGGCTGTGATAGCCGACCGCCTCCTCGATGCGGCCGATGGTCGGCGCGTCGGCGGTGGCGAAGTGCCAGCCGGCGGCAGCCCCCGGCAGCGGATAGCGCGCGAGGTCGGCCGCCTTCGCCTGGGCGGCATCCGCCGGCCGCTCCGCCGGATCGATGCTGACGAACAGCAGGCTGTAGTCGCGCGGCAGCGTCAGCCGGCTGTTCGACAAGGCGGCGAACGCATCGTCGCGCACCACCCCGCACAGCGCCGGACAGGCGAAATAGCCGAGCATCAGCAGGGTCGGCTTGCCGTCGAGCAGTGCCGCCAGCGTGGTCGGCCGGCCGTCGGAACCGACCAGCCGCGCATCCGACGGCAGCGCGTTGCCGAGCCGCTGCACATAGCCGATGCCGTCAAGATCGGGCGCGGCTGCAGTCAGCGCGAGCAGCAGCAGCGGCAACAGGCGGCGGAGGCGGCGCATGCGGGCTGCCGCTACCAGGCGAAGCGGGCCAGCGCGCCGCGGGGCGTGCCGATCACGCTGTCGTCGCGCATCACGGCCACGCCGCGCAGGACAGTGGCGACCGGCCAGCCGGTGACGGCCATGCCGTCGAACGGGGTCCAGCCGCAGGGGGTGGCGATCCAGTCGTTGCGGATGGTGCGGCGCGCCTTCATGTCGACGAGCGTGAAGTCGGCGTCGTTGCCCGCCGCGATCCGCCCCTTGCCCGCCATGTTGTAGACCCGGGCGGGCCCCGCCGCCATCAGGTC
>CAXTZG010000048.1:0-3010 GCA_964248625.1 uncultured Acetobacteraceae bacterium
CGGCCGGCGCCAAGGCGCCGCGCAAGCGGCGGGCCAACGCCGAGGCGCCGGAGCGCGACCCCGGCGACGCCGTTCCCCCGGGCGTCGCACCGCTCGAGCCGCTGCCGCTCGACGAGGAAGCCGAGGCGGTCAAGCAGACGCTGGAGGTGCGTCTGGCCGGCGTCTGAACGCAGGCCAGAAGAGTTCCCGCGTCAGCGACGCTCGTAGGTCCCGATCAGCGTCCCGCGCGCGATCACATGCCCGCGCAGCGCCTCGACCAGGGCGCTGCGCCCGGGCACGCTGCGGAACTCCGGCACGGTGTCGAGCGCGAACATCTGGAACGCGTAGCGATGCGGCCCATGCCCGCGCGGCGGGTCCGGCGGCAGGTAGCCGCGCTGCATGAACGAGTTGCGCCCCATGCCGAGATCCTCGCCCTCATGGCCCGGGCTCGGCAACGCGCCCTCGGCGAGCACGCCGTCCGCCGGCGCCATGTCGGCCAGGATCGCATGCACCAGCGGGCGCGGCGTCGGGCTGTCCTGATCCTCGATCAGCAGCACCAGGCTCTCGGCTTCCGGCGGCACGCCGATCCATTCCAGCGGCGGCGAGATCTTGGCGCCGTCCTCGGTATGAGCGACCGGGATCGGCTGCCCCTGGCCGAAGGCCGGCGATGTCAGCTGGATCACCTCCGGCACCGCGGCAAAGGCCGGGTCGGCGGAGACCAGGCTGTCCGCATCGTGGCGCACGCCCTGCAGGGCGCGCCCGACCCCGGCCGGAATGTTCTGCAGCATCCGTCGCTCCTGTTGTTGCATGGGTGAAGTTCCTGCTGCGACGCGAGACCGGCCCGGGCGTTCCGGCCCTCGCGACACCGTGCGTGGGCCGGCCTATAATCCTCGGGCCGGACCGAACCTCGAACAGCCTGGACCAAACGCATGAGCCGCTTCTGGAGTGCCCGTGTCCACGGCCTCACCCCCTACGTGCCGGGCGAGCAGCCGAAGCAGACGGGTCTGGTCAAGCTCAACACCAACGAGTGCCCGTACGGTCCGAGCCCCCAGGCGCTTGCCGCCATCCGCGAGGCCACCGGCGACAGCCTGCGGCTTTATCCCGATCCCGCCAGCACCCGGCTGCGCGAGGCTCTCGCCCGGCATCACCGGCTCGCCCCGGAGCAGGTGTTCATCGGCAACGGCTCCGACGAGGTGCTGGCGCACGCCTTTCAGGGCCTGCTGCTGCAGGACGGCCCGCTGCTGTTTCCCGACATCACCTACAGCTTCTATCCGGTCTATTGCGGCCTGTACGGCATCAGCTACGAGCAGGTGCCGCTCGACGAGACGCTGTCGGTGCGCATCGCCGATTATCGCCGTCCCTGCGGCGCCATCATCCTGGCCAACCCGAACGCGCCGACCGGCATCGCGCTGCCGCGCGGTGCCATCGAGGCGCTGCTCGACGAGCATCCCGACCAGCCGGTGGTGATCGACGAGGCCTATATCGATTTCGGCGGCCAGTCCGCCATCGCCCTGATCGGGCGGCATCCGAACCTGCTGGTGGTGCACACGCTGTCGAAGTCGCGCGCCCTGGCCGGCCTGCGCGTCGGCGCGGCATTCGGCGATCCGGCGCTGCTCGAGGCGCTGGTGCGGGTGAAGGACAGCTTCAACTCCTACCCGCTCGACCGGCTGGCCGAAGCCGGTGCTGCGGCCGCGATCGACGACGAGGCCTGGTTCGCGCACACCCGCACCCGCATCATGCACAGCCGCGACCGTCTTGCAGACGGGCTGCAGCGGCTCGGCTTCACGGTGCTGCCGTCGGCCGCCAACTTCGTGTTCGCCTGCCACCCGCTGCGGCAGGGTGCGGCGCTGCAGGCGGCCCTGCGCCGCGACGGGGTGCTGGTGCGGCACTTCACCGCCGCGCGCATCGCCGACTACCTGCGCATCACGGTCGGCACCGACGCCGAATGCGACATCCTGCTGGACCGGCTGGCCGCCATCCTGACGGCGGGCGACGGATCGCCATGACGGTTTTTTAAGATAAACCCGCTGGCGGCAGGGGCCCAAGTTCCGCACTAGCTGGCGTCGGAACACAGAAGGGCCGGCGATGCGCAATCTGGGGCCGGTGCTGAGCGACGGCTGGCGACTCGTCACGCCCTATTTCCTGCGCTCCGAGGAGCGGCGATCGGCGCTGGCGCTGCTGGTCGCGGTCGGGCTGCTCTCGATCGTGCAGACCGAACTCGGCGTGCTGCTGAGCTTCTGGTCCAACCTGCTGTTCGACACCTTCCAGCAGAAGGACCTGCACGCCTTCCTGGCGCTGATGTTCACCTGGCGGCGCCTGCCGAGCGGCTGGATCATGCCGGGCTTCCTGATGCTGGCGCTGAGCTATGTGCTGCTCGCCTGCCTCACCCTTTTTGTCACCCAGTTCCTGCAGATACGCTGGCGCAGCTGGATGACCGGCGACTTCCTCCGCCGCTGGCTGGCGGACCGCGCCTACTACCGGATCAGCATCGCCGCCGACGCCGAGGGCGTTGCGACCGACAACCCCGACCAGCGCCTGTCCGACGACATCGCCAGCTTCTGCGGCGCCGGCGCCAACGCCCGGCCTGAGGACGACACGCTGACGCTCGCCCTCGGGCTGCTGACCAACGTGGTGTCGCTGTTCAGCTACATAGTGGTGCTGTGGGCGCTGTCGCGTGGCGTGGCGATCTTTGGCGTGCATGCGCCGGGCGAGCTGGTCTGGGTGGCGCTGCTCTTCAGCGTCGGCGGCACGCTGCTGACCTACTTCGTCGGCCGCCGGCTGATCCCGCTCTATTTCTTCCAGCAGCGCTTCGAGGCCGACCTGCGCTTCGGCCTGGTCAGGACGCGGGAAAACACCGAGGGGATCGCGCTGCATGCCGGCGAGGCGGGGGAACGCGTCGCGCTGCTCGACCGGATGGCCACGATCCGGGGCAACTTCATCGCCATCCTGCGTCGCCTGCTGCTGCTGAACGTGACCACCGTGTCCTACGGCCAGATCGCCAGCGTGCTGCCGCAGCTGCTGATCGCGCCGC